>CANCEQ010000218.1 GCA_947375085.1 Flavobacteriales bacterium | reverse complement strand
AGCTAAAATTAATAAAAAGCAAAAAAAATCAATTGAATTATCGGGAGATAAAAGTTTTATTTTATATTATAAATCAAAACTTTTCAATAATAAAAAATTCAGTAAATTTTCTCCTGATTCTTCTATTGTTTTTATAAACAATTCTTTAGCTAATTATTCTTTGATACCTGAAAACGAAAAGTTGAAATTGATTAAGAAAAAAGTAACATCAGCTGTTTTATATTTAGAGCAAAATAATTGTTACGATTTAGGTTTAGAAATAGCTCATCAGAATCCTTCAGTTGAATCGTATGATCATTTTATAAGCACTTTTTCAGAATCAAAAAGTCAATTATATGAAGCTATAAAATATCGAAATATATATGCTTTTAAGAAAGCCAAATTAATAAATACGGAAGATAATTATATAGAATTTATTTCAAAGTATTCAGAATCAGAACAAATTGATTCAGCTATTATTTTAAGAGATGTATGTGCATTTAATTCGGCACTTCAAGAAATGAAATCTTCAGCTTTTAAATCTTTTTTAGATAAATATCCTAATTCACATTTAGTGGAACAAGCAAATTTTGAAAAAAATAAATATTTATTTATTGAGCAAACAGATGGTTCGTTAAAAGGGTATATTCGTTTTTGTCAAAAAAATGATTTTAGTGATTTTTATAAGCGTTCTATTGATAGTATTGAGGTAATTTCATTAAGAGAAAAAAATACAGAGGGTCTCAAATTTATTTTCAATAATCATAATCGTTTGAATGATTTTAATTCATTTCAAGATAAAGTAATGGATTTGTACCTATTTGATGGTCAAATAGAAAGCTTAAATAACCTTGAAAGTATATTTTCAAATAAATTTGATTACACTCATCAGAAATATTTAGAAAAACTGAGAAATGAAATCGAGAAAATCGAAAGTCTTTATCTTAAAATTGGAGTTAATTCAAATAATTATGATGATTATAAATTGTTTATTAAAGAAATGGCACCGAAGGATATATCTTGGGTAGCTTTACAAAGATTAATTGAATCAGATTTAAAAAATAAAAATTGGATTGGTTGCATTCAACTATTAAATGAGTTTGAAAAATATTTTCAGAAAGACTCTACAAATAAAGTGACAGACTTAATAAATATTTTAAAAGATCAAGATAGAATAGTTCCAATTGAAAAATTAAAGACAATAAATACTTCTTCAGATGAATATGCAGCAGTTCCAAGTATTGATGGTAAAAAAATGTTTTTTTGTGGAAAAGACAGAAGAGACAATTTAGGTGGAGAAGACGTTTTTGAAGCAAATTATATTTTAAAAAATCAAACTTACCAAATTCCAAATATAGTTTCTTCATTAAGTTCTGAGCAAGGGAATGAAGCACCATTGTCAATAAGTGCAGATGGAAATAACTTTTTCTTTTGGTCGAATGAAAACGGAGGTGATATACTAGTTTCAACTAAATTAAAAAATGGAAATTGGAGCATTGCTGAACGATTACCTTATCCAATTAATTCAGAATATTATGAAGGTGATGCCATGTTAACAGCTGATGGTAAGACGATTGTTTTTGTAAGCTCAAGACCAGGAGGCTTCAATTTATATACTGAAAATTCCAATTCTTATTATGGTGATGATAACTATCCTACAGATATTTACATATCGAATAAATTAGAAAACGGCCTATGGGGTGAGCCATTCAACTTAGGAAAAACAATTAACACACCTTATAGTGAAAGAAGTCCATATTTACATCCTGATGGTAAGACTTTGTATTTTTCAAGTGAAGGACATGGAGGTTTAGGACGTTTAGATGTTTTCAAAACAGAATGTATTGAAGGAAATACGAGTCTATGGAAAAAAGCTCAAAATCTGGGTAAAGAAATAAATAGCTCCAATAATGATTGGGGATTTAAATTTTCAACAGATGGTAAATCAGCTTATTATGCAGGTAAAAATAATTCAATGAATTTGTCTAGTTTACTTCTTCTGTTAGATATTTCAGGAAGTATGGAAGGAGACAAACTTTCTGAAATGAAAAAAGCAGCGAAAGAAGTTTGTTTAGAAGCATTAACTAATAATACCGAGGTTTCTATTCATTCATTTAATAATGAATGTGGAGAGCCAATTTCAAATACAATTGATTTTACAAATGATCCAAATGCATTGATTTCATTTATTGATAATTTAGATGCAGAAGGAGGAACGCCAATGTATGAGGCACTTTATTACGTTTCACACTATATGTCGATAAATTCCTCTTTTGATAGTAAAAATAAATCCATTATTTTGATGTCAGATGGAAATGCAACAAGTTGTGTAAGCATCAATGATTTAATGAATGAATTAAAAAAGAATAAATTAATATTCAAGGTATATACTATTGCATTAGAAGTAGATGAATATAGTCAAGCATTTAACGACTTAACCCTTATTGCGCAAAAAACTGGAGGAGTATTCTTTCATGCGAAATCTTCTGAAGATCTAGGATCTGCATTTAATCAAGCCTCAAAGAGTATTTTTAATTTTTCAATAAAAAAGTCTAATTCAGATATTTTTCAACTTAAATTACCAAAAGATTTGCAGCCTCAAGTAGTAAGTACTGTTTCAGGAGTAATATTAAATTCAAATAAAGAACCTCTAGAAGCAAATATATATTGGGAGGATTTAGGTAATGGACAAAATATTGGTATAGCAAAAACGAATCCTGTTGATGGATCCTATTTTATTGTTTTACCAACAGGAAGAAACTATGGGTATTATGTTGATAATAAAGATTTTTTCCCATCTTCAAATAATTTAGATTTGACTAAGGTAGATGAAATGAATGAGGTTCAACTTAGTGTTGATATGGTTTCATATAAAGAAATGCTCGAAAATCAAAAGACAGTGATTATTAATAATTTATTTTTTGACCATGCTAAATTTGATTTGAAATCAGAAAGTTACATAGAATTAAATAGGGTTGTGAAAATTTTACTAAATTATCCA
The DNA here is from genome assembly GCA_947375085.1 of Flavobacteriales bacterium. The sequence continues at coordinate 2,506 of CANCEQ010000218.1, read as the reverse complement.
GATATTAAAATAGAGATTGGAGGACATACCGATAATGTTGGGGTAGAAGTATTTAATCAATATTTATCAGAAATGAGGGCTCAGTCTGTTTTGAATTATTTAATTTCTAAATCTATTAACCCCAATCAAATAACTTCAAAAGGTTATTCATCAAGTAAACCCATAACTGATAATTCAACGGATTCTAAAAAAGCTAAAAATAGAAGAGTTGAAATTAAGTTTATAAAGAAATAAAAATTAAAACGTATTAAAAAAAAATACCAGCAAAGACATCTTTGCTGGTATTTTTTTTTAATACTATCGTCTATTTAGGACTGAAAATTCTATTTTAAATCTTTTTCACTGTTTTTCTTTAATATTCCTTGAATTGAGAATAAAAGTAGAATTGTTGCAAAGCTTAAAATACTAGCGAAACTTATTAAAGCTCCCATAGAAGATAAATATCTATTCTCCTCTTTATCTTCTTCTTTTTCTTCTAACTCAGCTTCAGCAATTGCTAATTTTTCTCTAAATAATCTGATGTATTTAGAATAATTTTCAATTATAGTTTCGTCTGTATAATTTATTTTTAAATCAATAAAGAAATCTTTAGATACAATTTCAACATCCTCATCACTGAAATTACTTCCTATTATAAGTTGTGCAATTTTGTGTTTGTTTAAAATAGAAATATTCTTTTTAGATGTCGAGATTTTATCATTTATTTCATTTGCCAATTCTACACGCTCATCAGTTATAGAATCATTTTGGAAAAGGCGGATATAATTTTCAAATGTATAATATGCATCTTCTGAATTTGAATCATCATTAAAGAAGATAGGTTTTTTCTCTATTTTTTTCATTAAAGATGTTATATCTTGAATGTTATGAACAGAAACTCTTGACGAGTAAATTACAATTGATTTAAATCTTGATTTTAAAAAATGAGTTGCTTTACTTTTATTTGTTCTTGATACAAGTTCCGTTAAAACATTTAAAACATCAATCTTCTCACAAAAATCTAACGAATCTAAACTTTTATAATCATATATATTATTTAATATATTCGGAACAGCATCTTCATTTAATTGGTATTCCTTTGAATAATAAGATACATAATCACTATAGAATTCACCGTAATAAGGGTCGTATTTCTCTACTTCAGCATATTTTTCTACCATTACCGAATCTCCTAATTTATTCCACTCAGATAAAGGCATTTTACCTTTCAAAGTTTTAGTTGCTTGATCGAAATCTAATTTTTCACAGCTTTTGTCTTTTTCTTCTTCTAGATCAATTTTATTTTTACTTAATTCACTTTTTGAAATATGTACTTCTTTTCGTGAAGATGGTATAACATTTACTACATAATATACTATCGAAACTACTAATAATAATAAAGCGATAACTGTTAGGAATTGCCACGTTTTTCTACCAATTGGAAAAGCATATTTTTCCTCAACGTTTGATAACTTTAATTTTTGTTTGATGTTCATTTTTAATTGTATTTAAATTATTAATTGTGATTACTATTTATAAAAATTAAAATTGCTTTCATTTACAGGTTAATACAAATAAAACATAAGCCAATTTTCATAATTTCAGTATTTCCGAAAAAAAAGCAGATTTTTTTAAATATATTACAAATGTAAATAGTGGAAAGTCTGATTACAATGGTAGTATAATAGAAATAGTTAGGCTTCTCAAGTAGATTGTTTTTTATTTTTTTTCAAAGGTAATCTATTTAAAGTGATTAACTGTTAATAAATTTACCTTTGTTTTAAATATTGAATAAAAGTATTTAGTACTTTTATTCTATTAAATTCAATAAACCCCAACTTCCAAAAACAATCGATCAACCTCTTTCCAATCTACCATTTTACCTATGCTTGCTTCAGCATCTATTAATGGAATATTAGTACAAATATCATCGATGTAAATTTCTTGTAAATTTATAAAAGCAGTCAAATCCCATTCAAAAGGGTGAATTTTTTCAGTTGTATGTTTGGTGATCGGTAAGATAAGGGTTGAATTATTTAAATAGTTCATTGCATCTTCAAAAGACTCTCTATCTATTTCAATACGATAGGTGTTTAAAACAATCTCATGTCCAGCATCTTGAAGTTTTTTGATGACTTCAAAACTACCTGGATTATGTTTTCCAATAATTGGGTACTGATGTTCTACAACTGTGCCGTCAAAGTCTAGATAAATGATCATTTTTTAAGATTTTGAATTTTGAATAAAAATATATTAATTTAGCTTATAATTAAAGATGACAAGATTTTAATATTGTAACTTTTTTAAAATGAAATGTTGATGATTTAGATATATGATATACTTTCACTTCAACACACTCTTCATTTTTCCAGCTTGTTTTTCTTCAAATTCATTCTTCAATTCAAAAAAGTCGTATTCGATACTTTTCCATTTTCCTTTATTGTATTCAAAAGCATAGGTAATTTGATCTTCATAATTTCTAGATTTATTATTGATAACCACTTCAAGTATATCTTTGTTTTTCAAT
>CANCEQ010000217.1 GCA_947375085.1 Flavobacteriales bacterium | reverse complement strand
ATATGAATACGCCGAAATACATGCATCAACAAAATGAGATTAAAATAAAAACGTACAAAACCAAAAATACCAGCAAACACGTGTTTGCTGGTATGTAATATTTAATTATTTTTACTTTAAATATGTAACGTCTATTTAGGACTAGTCATTCTATTATTTAGCTGGGTGAGCAGCAAAAAATGCAGCAGCTTGTTTATCAGTTGGTTCTAATTTTTTAACTGTATCCCAATAAACTCTTGCTTTTGTAATGTCTTTCGCATCTTTCGCGTTTACAAAGCAATCACCTAAATATCTTGCAGCTTCTAAAATAGAAGCTTTGTTGTTAGCAGCTGCTGATTCTTCAGGAGTTAATAATTCTAAATATTTCACGTAATGATTTTTAGCTAACCATTTTTCGTTTTTAGGGTCAATTTTAAAACTTGCTCTAGCTCTCCATAAATAAGCCGCAGCATAACTTGGTGAACGCTCTGCAACTCCAGCAAAACAAGTGTCAGCTAATACATAATCTTTCGGACCGAAGTAATATGCTTTACCTAATTCATTTAATTCTTGAACTGATAAGTTAATGAAAACTCCATTTCTTTTCTTTTCATAAGAAATGATTGCTTCAGCATATTTTTTGTTTTTAAATTGGAGTTTACCAACTTCTCCGATTAATTCATTTGCTTTTGTAGGATCAGCAGAAATTGCTCTTTCTAATTCAATAATCGCTAAAGAATCTTTTCCTGTTTTAGACAATAAAAGTCCTTTGTATCTGTAATCAGAAGCGATTATTTTATCTGTTGGTACTTTAACAAAGAAATTGTCGCTTGATTGTAATCCTTTAACATAATTCGCTTTAACATCATTTTCTGTACATTCGAAATATGAGTAAGTCAACATTCTGTCGATGTAGAAATTAGTTAATCCTCCTGCTTGAACTGTATTTAATTCATTGATAGCCTCACAGTAACGTTTACCTGAAAATAAAGATGTAGCATATCTATAACGAGCGTCAATACTATTATTTAGACTTAAATATTTTTTCCAATTTTCAATCGCTTTTGAAGATTGATCGAATTTCATATTTAATTCTGCATTTTCTCTATATGCTGGTGCGTAAGTTGGGTCTAACGCTTGAGCTTCTTTGTATTTGTTATTTGCTAATTCGTAGTTTTTAGCACGTTGGTATAATTTAGCCGTACGTACAATTGCTTTAGGTGATTTTGGATCTAAACCTAATGCTAAATTATAATTTTTAATTGCTGGACTTCCATTTTCAGGTGTTTTTTCTTGTAAAGCGTCACCTAATAATAAATAGTTATCAGCATTTTTATCATCTAATTTGATAGCTTTCTCCAATAAAATAATAGCCGCATCTAATTTTTTAAACTTAGGAGTTTCAATGTAAATTGAAGCTACTTGTCTAAAGATTTCAGCATTTTTATTCTTAGTAAGCGTAAAAGCTTTTGTTATGTTTGTATTTGCTGATATTGTATCACCTTTAAACCATAAATATTTAGCTAATCCTACATAATTTAAAGCGCTCAAAGGGTCTACTTCAGATCCTTTTTTCCACATTACATTTGCAGAATCTATATTGTCATTTTTACAATAGTTGTCGCCTGCATAAAAATAATTATCAGCTTTAGTTGGTTCTTTAGAAATTAATGTTCTAAAATCAGCACCTGCAACATCAAATCGTTCGTTATCTGTTTTTTTGATTGCATCAGTTAATGTTTGTGCAAAACTTGAAGTCCCAATTAATAAAGACAGTGCAAGTAATTTTTGAGTTTTCATTATGTATGTTATTTATTTTCTATTCGTTTCAATATCACTTATCAATTCTCTTGCCAAAAATTATTTTTAACAGAAAGAAACGCAAATCTAAGGATTTAAAAATAAAATGAATGTTAAGCAAACATTATTATTCAACTTTAATCTGCATCATTCTGATTTGTGAATGAGCAGGAACTAGACCAGATTTTTGAATAATTAATTGTCCTTTTTCACCAGTAAGGAAATTTACGAAACCAGAATTTAAACCGTTTCGACCTCCCTTATTTATTGACCATAGTTCACGAGTTAAAGGATATTCTTTCGTATAGATATACGCTTGATAAGGTTTAAAGAAAACTTTTGAATCATTTTTAGAAACTTCCATTACTTTGATTCCTTTTAGAAATTCCAAAACTTCCACATCATCCTCATCACTTATCCAATTTGCTCCAATAATACCGATTGCATTTGGATGAGTTTTGACATAATTAATAACTTCTTCGTTTGATTTTACAGCGAATACATTGGTTGGAATAGGGGAGTCACCGGTAAGATTTCTTAAATAGGTGAAATTAGCAGAGTTTTGATTGTCAAAAACGATGTCAATTTTAGTTTTTAATGTTTTCCAGATTGATTCTTTTCCTGTCAACATTCTTCTTAATTGATTAACTGTAATTGATGTGTCAGGATTGTTTGGATGAATAATTAATGCTAGTGCATCTTCAGCTAATTTTTCACTTCGAACTTCAACTTGAACCAGTTTTAATTTTTCTTTTTCTTTTTTAGTGAAGTCTCTCGTGATAAAAATTGTTTTGGTTTTCTTATTTAAAAATGCATTAATAGCTTCTTGTTCAGTGCAATAATGATCTTTTATTTTAGCTTTAGGGAATTGGCTTTCAAAAGTGTAAATACTTGTTTTAAATAGCGGTTTGAACGATTCTTCTATATAGATATCGATATCGCCGCGACGATGAGTTTCACCACCAATAGCAAAAGGGTTTTCAGTGTCATTACAAGATAGCAGCAACAAACCACTAAAAAGCATTATTAATTTAGTTTTCATTTTGAATTTATTTTATTCGTTTTTAAAACGGTTCAAATATACCTATTCACAATGAATTGGAATAGGTATATTTATTTGAAAGAAGTTAAATTTATTTAAAGTCGAAATTAATTGTCATATTGAAATAGCTAGCTACTTTTTCACCATCTATTTCAGCAGGAATCCATTTCGGCATGTTTTTAACTACTCGAATCGCTTCTTTGTCACAAAGTTGACAATTACGTACCCCTTTTAATACTTTAACTGAGCTGATTTCTCCGCTTTCATTCACGACAAATTTTAAATAGCATTTTCCTCCATCTGATTCTAAAATGTCATCGGAGAGAGATATATTATTTATAATAAAATGCATTCGAGCTATATCTCCACCAGGAAATTTCGCTTCGATCTTAGGAAATTCTGTTGGTGTTTTAGGATCAACTTTCTCTGTAATTTTAACGTGATCAATTGGTTCTATTGGATTTAAACTATTGGCACCTTTAGAATTTTCAATTCCCGAAGTAACATCTTTTAAATCAGATTGAATTGGAGGTTTTTCTGTCGTTTTTTCGTCTACTACTATTGGTTCTACATTTTTTAAGGTTTCCACTGGAGGTATTACTTTTTTGATTGGTTTAATAACTTCTGGTTTTGGTTTTTCAGGTGTTATATTAAAAGGAGTAATTACGTCGCTAGGATCCAAAAAAGGTTCAACAATCGTTTTTTGAATTGGAACTCGAAAGTATATGTAGGAACCATATAAGCCACCTATACTTAGAGAAAAAGCTAATAAAATGATAACGATTTGATTATTGTATTGTCGTCTGATTTGGAACGCGCCGTAGTTTTTATTTCTATTTTCAAAAACTACTTCATTTCTTTCTGAAGAAGTAACTTCTTGCCAATTTTTTTCAGAATAATGATCATAAACGGAAATTGCAGTAATCACGATGATTACGCTTGATACTACTATCATAATTGTAAAATTTAGAATGTAACTTAAAAATTGTTAATCAAAAAATGTAGATTTTTTACTTTTAGTTAATCCCAAATAAATCGTAACTAGTAGGGTATCACGTTTTACTTTGAACTTATTAATTCAAACGAATATTACCTCGTTATATTGTGTGCCAGAAAAAAAATTACGGAAGTTCTTTTAAGTTTGATAAAGTCCACTCATCTTCAGGTTCAATCTCTAGTATTTGAAGGTAGATTTTACGGGCTTTATCGTAGTTTTTGGAAATATGCTCTTTGTAGGCTTTCACTTTTAATTTATCTATTTCTAACAAGTTTAAATTTTCTTGAGCTTGTTCGTTGTGCTTATCCGTTTTTAATGCTTGTTTATAAAATTTTATTGCTCTTTTGTAATTTTTTGATTCATGCGCCTTAACCCCTTTGTATAGAAGCCATTCCGACGACCAAGGTGCATAAAATAACGTGGAGATTGAAATTGAAAAAAATAAAAATAAAAGTGAGAATCTTAACCATTCATTTTTGTTGCTAAGAAATCCAATAAGCAATCCCAAAAGTAAGCCTATTATCATCGCTTCTGTTTTAAAAACATCTTCAATATAAGTATTGTAATAACTCAAATAAGCTAAAAGCCCAATCATAAAAGTTAAAATGATATATCGACCTTTTAATTTGAAGATATCTTCGTTTTTAGATTTGATTAAAATATAACCAAACAAAGTGTAATTCACTGCGGACAGACCGATGCCAGGAGACGCTGTTAGGGTTAGTTGCCATAGAGTAGGTATTATAGATGCTGTAAATGTTAGTAGTAATAATTTCAAAACACCTTCTCTTCTTTCAATAAATGCCCCAAACAACCAAATACCAGCAAGATTTATTAAAAGTTGACTCCAATATATATGGATGAAATTATTAGTAAAAACTCCCCAATACTGACCATCATAAATGGATACTGTGTCGGGAGCTCCAAAAAGTATAAATGTTTCTGGGTTTATTGTATGGAAATGGTCTTTGTAGTTAATTAAAAAAAACTGAGCAATAATAGTTATTGAAATGTACCAAACAAACCAAGGTGTTTTATATTCAGATTTTTTTAAAGGGAATAAATTAAATTTCATTTGCGTTTTAACTTCGACAGTAAGTAATCAATTTGAATTTGACTACAAATTTAACGGCAATTTTCAAAATAATAGAAAAATAGATTTCTAATTCATATTTTTATCTTGAATTGTAGGATAAGATTAAAAAAAGTGTGATTAAACATGTTTTCTGTTAATTGATTGATTTTCAATAATTAAGTAGTTGTGTTTGGTTTTGATCAATTAAAATTTTGTTATATTTACGGTGGTAAATATATATTTTTTCAAAAAAAATCTTGAATTTGATTTGGAGTTAAAGAAATTCGAATTATATTTGCACTCCCAAAACAAGGGAAAAATAAAACGGCCCATTCGTCTAGTGGTTAGGACGCCAGGTTTTCATCCTGGTAACAGGAGTTCGATTCTCCTATGGGCTACTAAAAATTAGGTAATATTTGGCCCATTCGTCTAACGGTTAGGACATGCGGTTTTCATCCGTAAAATAGGAGTTCGATTCTCCTATGGGCTACAAGAACTAAAGTTCTAAATTAAAATAAAAAGAAAAAAAATGGCGAATCATAAATCTGCAAAAAAAAGAATTAGATCTAACGATGTTAAAAGACTTCGTAATAAATA
>CANCEQ010000216.1 GCA_947375085.1 Flavobacteriales bacterium | reverse complement strand
AAAGTATTACTAACAGGTACAAATGGATTTATACTCGGTAACTTTATTCGTAGAGCAATTTACGAAAAGCAACCATATTCTTTTGTATCAATAGATAGATTGAATGGAAATGCTAATGCCTTATATTCTCATATCTAAATCCTTTTTCATATCGAATAAGAATTTGTACATTAATTCTCTGTCTGAAAAAGAGTCATTTGATTTTGAATCAACAACTTGCGGTGCAGTTTCATCATCTTTCGGTAAATAAGAAGCTAATTTATAACCATCTATTTCTCTTTCGGTTTCAATAACTGAAACTTGTTCTACCAAATTTCTTAATTGACGAATATTTCCAGGCCATTTGTAATTTGTTAATGTTTCAGCTCCATCTGGAGTTAAACGAATAGCTGGCATTTTATATTTATCTGCAAAATCACTTGCAAATTTCCTGAATATCAGATGGATATCTTCTTGACGATTTCTCAAAGGGGGTAGAGAAATAGGAATGATATTCAATCTATAAAACAAATCTTCACGAAATTTCCCTGAAGAAATGGCTTTTTGCATGTTTTCATTTGTAGCTGCAACCACACGAACATTCGTTTTAATCGGTTTAGAAGCTCCAACACGAATAAATTCACCTGTTTCAAGAACTCTTAATAATCGAACTTGTGTTTGCATTGGAAGTTCTGCAACTTCATCTAGGAAAATCGTTCCTCCATTGGCAACTTCAAAATAGCCTTGACGACTTCCACTAGCTCCTGTAAATGAGCCTTTTTCGTGTCCAAATAATTCTGAATCAATCGTTCCTTCTGGGATAGCTCCACAGTTTACAGCGATATATTCTCCGTGTTTACGTGCACTTAATTGGTGTATGACTTGTGGAATAATTTCTTTTCCAGTCCCACTTTCTCCAGTAACAAGAATAGAAATGTCCGTTGTAGCTACCTGAATTGCAACTTCCAAAGCTCTATTTAATAAAGGAGCATTTCCAATAATTCCGAATCGTTGTTTTACTTGTTGTAAATTCATATTGAATTAATTTGAAGTAAGATGAGGTTTACAAATTTCAACGACATCACCCAACAAGGTTGAAGATGTACAATCTTTAATTTTTACCAAAACATATTGACCTTTATCAAAATCACCTTTAGGGAATACAACAACCGAATTTCGTTCGTCTCTTCCACTCATATCGTCTTTTGATTTTTTAGAGAAACCTTCTACTAAAACTTTTGAAATTTTTCCAATTTGAGCTTTGTTGTTTTCGTGTGAATTAGCTCTTTGTTTATCAATGATTTGTGTTAATCGACTTGATTTAACTTCTTCAGGAACATCGTCTTCGAATTTTCGTTCAGCTAACGTTTTTGGTCTTTCAGAATACGTATACATGTAAGCAAAGCAGAATTTTACTTCTTCTAATAATGAAAGGGTTGCTTGGTGTTCTTCTTCTGTTTCCCCACAAAATCCTGTGATAATATCTGTTGAAATACTGCAATTAGGTATAATTCTTTGAATCGCTTCAATTCTATCTAGGTACCATTCTCTTGAATAACCTCTATTCATTCTTTCTAATACAGTTGTACTTCCAGATTGAACAGGTAAGTGTATATAAGGACAAATATTTTCGTGACGCGCAATTGTTTCTAAAACTTCATCCGTCATATCTTTTGGATGAGAGGTAGAAAAACGAACACGTAAATCTGGTGAAACGGTAGAAACTAATTCTAACAATTGAGCGAAATTAGTTGTTGGCAGTGATTCATCTTTAATTTCACCTTTTGTAGATAGATTCCATCGGTAGCTATCTACGTTTTGACCTAATAAAGTAACTTCTCTATATCCTGCTGCAAATAAATCTTTGCATTCTTGTAAAATGGTTTGAGGGTCTCTTGAGCGTTCTCTTCCTCTTGTGAAAGGTACAACGCAAAATGAACACATATTGTCGCAACCTCTCATGATACTTACATAACTGGAAACGCCACCTTGGTCTAAACGAACAGGGGAGATGTCTGCGTATGTTTCTTCTCTTGATAATAAAACGTTGACCGCTTTTTGACCGTTTCCAACAGTACTTATTAAATTAGGTAAATCTCTGTATGAATCTGGTCCAGCAACGATGTCGACTAATTTTTCATCTTCCAATAAAGATTTTTTAAGTCGCTCGGCCATACATCCTAATATACCAACTGTTAAATTAGGATTTGTTTTTTTATGTTTTCTAAAATCAGTTAAACGTTTTCTGACTCTAACCTCTGCATTATCTCTGATAGAACAGGTATTAACAAGAATTACATCAGCTTCTTCTACATTTCTTGTTGTAGTAAATCCATCATTTGTCATAATTGAAGCAACTACCTCACTGTCAGAGAAGTTCATTGCACAACCATAACTTTCAATATATAATTTTTTCCCGTTTGGGTTATCTGTATTCGATACTAACAAAGCTTCACCTTGACGACTCTCATCGTGCATCTTTGTATTTTCATTTTCAATTTTGCTCATTGTACGTTTTGTAATGAATATCAAAAGTACATAAAAAAGGAATGATATGTCAAAATGGCAGACTATTAATCGCTAAATTTTCGTTAAAAAATGTGAATACTAGATGAACAAGATGTTACTTTTTATTTTTATTGTTGATTTAATTTTATGATTATTAAATAGTTATGTTGTGAAATGAAATCTTATTAAAATTTATTCATTGTAATTTGATTTAAAATGCATTTACTTTGCAAACTCGTTTAACAATGATTTTCATTAATAAACACTAATTAATTCATCAATTTATTTGAATAATGGCTAAAAACCTTGTAATTGTCGAGTCACCTGCTAAAGCTAAAACCATAGAAGGTTATTTAGGGAAAGATTTCGTTGTAAAATCAAGTTACGGACACGTTCGTGATTTGGCTAAAAAAGGAATAGCGATTGATATTGCGAATAATTTTGAACCGAATTATGAAGTTTCCCCTGATAAGAAAGCAGTGGTCGCTGAATTAAAGAAATTAGCAAAGGAAGCGGAAGTTGTATGGCTAGCTACCGATGAGGACCGCGAGGGAGAGGCTATTTCTTGGCACTTATATGAGTCATTGAATTTAGCTAAAAAAGAAACGAAAAGAATTACCTTTAATGAGATTACTAAATCAGCTATTACTAAAGCGATTGAGAATCCAAGAAATATAAATCAAGAATTAGTTAACGCACAACAAGCACGAAGAATTTTAGACCGTTTGGTAGGTTTCGAATTATCTCCTGTTTTATGGAAAAAAGTTCGTCCAAGTTTATCGGCTGGTAGAGTTCAATCTGTTGCGGTACGTTTAATAGTAGATAGAGAAAAAGAAATTGCACTTCATAATTCTGAATCATTTTTCCGTGTAAATGCAGTTTTTACAAAAGGAAAAGAGAAAATTAAAGCAGAATTAAATCAGCAATTAAAAAATAATACGGAGGTTAAAACTTTTTTAGAAAAGTGTAAAAACAACGACTTTGAAGTGTTAGATGTAACACAAAAACCGGCTGTTAAAACTCCTGCAATGCCTTTTACAACTTCAACTCTTCAACAAGAGGCAAGTTTGAAGTTAGGTTTTTCTGTAACTAGAACGATGTCTGTTGCACAACGTTTATATGAAGCTGGAAAAATCACCTATATGAGAACGGATTCAGTGAATTTATCTGAAACGGCAATCAATGGAGCACAAGCTGAAATTGAAGCTGCTTACGGTAAAGAATATTCACGCCCAACAAAATATAAAACGAAAAGTGAGAATGCACAAGAGGCGCACGAGGCAATTCGTCCAACTGATTTTTCGGCACATTCTATTAATGGTGAAAGTGAAGAAATTCGTTTGTATGAATTGATTTGGAAACGTTCTATTGCTTCACAAATGAGTCCGGCTAATTTAGAAAGAACGGTTATTAAAATCGGAAATTCTAAAATGGATGAGGTTTTTCAAGCAAAAGGAGAAGTTATCAAATTTGACGGTTTCTTAAGAGTTTATTTAGAATCAAACGTTGAAGAAGATGAGGACGATGAAAAAGAGTCTGAAACAGCTTTATTACCTGCTGTAACAGTAGGAGAGGGGTTAGAGAAAGAAGTAATCAAAGCAACCGAACGTTTTTCTAGAGCAGCTCCAAGATATGTTGAAGCTTCTTTGGTTAAAAAATTAGAAGAATTAGGAATTGGTCGACCATCTACTTATGCTCCAACTATTACAACGATTCAAAAACGTGGTTATGTTGAGAAAAAAGAGAAAGACGGAGACGAGAGAAAATACGAATATTTCGAATTAAAAGGGACTTCAATTTTAGAAGAAACAAAAGTTGAGATTACAGGAAAAGAAAAAAATAAATTATCTCCAACTGATATTGGTGTAGTTGTTACTGATTTTTTAACTGAACATTTCGAACGTATTTTAGACTATAATTTCACTGCGAAAGTAGAGGCAGAATTTGACGAAATCGCAAGAGGTTTAGTTGAATGGACGAAAATGATACAAGATTTCTATACTCCATTTCACGAAAGTGTAGAACATACGTTAGAGCATTCAGAAAGAGCTTCAGGTGAAAGAGAATTAGGTGCTCATCCTGAAAGTGGAAAAAGAATTATTGTTCGTATTGGTCGTTTCGGTCCGATGGTTCAAATTGGTGAAGAAAATAAAGAAACAGGTGAAAAACCACAATTTGCATCATTACAAAAAAATCAATCAATTGGTTCGATTACATTGGAAGATGCATTAGAATTATTTAAACTACCAAGAACTTTAGGTGAATTTGAAGAGTTAGTAGTGAAGGCAAATGTTGGACGTTTCGGACCTTATTTACAGCACGGAAAAGCTTTCGTTTCTTTACCGAAAGAAGAAAGTCCGATGACAGTAGATTTAGATAAAGCAATTGAAATTATTTTAGCTAAACGTCAGGCGGATATTGATAAAATCATCAAACAATTTCCTGAAAATCCAGATGTTCAATTGTTAAACGGACGTTGGGGGCCTTTCTTAAAAATCGGAAAAGATAATTTCAAATTACCGAAAGATATAGAAGTTGAAAAATTGACTTTAGAAGAATGTATCACTATTTCTGAAAATCAACCGGTTAGTAAATTTAAGAAAAAAGCACCTGTAAAATCGGAGGCGAAAGTGGTTGCAAAGAAAGCACCAGCGAAGAAAAAAGCACCAGTTAAAAAGGTTGTCGCAAAGAAAAAATAAGATATTAATTCAAAATAATAAAAATGGCGTATTTAATTTTAAATACGCCATTTTTATTTATGGTATTCGAAAGTAAAAAGAGCTACATTATTTCAATTCACTTAAATTACTTATAATTCTTTCTTTGATAATACCGAAAATACGTTTGTTAACATTATTTATGCTTTGAGAATAAGCTTCAAATTCCTCGTTTGTGAAAAAGCCTAGGATGATTCCTTTTAGTTCATTTTGAAGGGCAACATCTTTTAGTAACGTATTCTCAATGAAATGTTTCTTCTTTTCAACAGATAAATTTTCAAATTTGAATTTAGTTATTTTGAAATGATTCCTTATAATCTG
>CANCEQ010000215.1 GCA_947375085.1 Flavobacteriales bacterium | reverse complement strand
TATTCCAACGGGTAACTTACACAATGTGAAAGGTTTTGGACTTGGTTTAAGCTATGTGAAAGTCATTTCAGAACTTCACGGGTGGAACGTAAGTGTGAAAAGTGTTGTAGGAAAAGGATCTACTTTTACAATCAGAATAAATAACTAACTATGAGCAAAAAAACAAACATCTTATTAGCTGAAGACGATGATAATTTAGGATTATTATTGCAAACCTACTTGAAATCGAAAGGTTTTGATGTGGACTTGGTTCGTAATGGAAAAGCTGCTTTCGAACGTTTCAACGAACAAAAATTTGATTTCTGTTTATTCGACGTGATGATGCCAGTGATGGATGGTTTTACGTTAGCGAAAGAAATTCGTGAAATCGATCGTAAGGTTCCTATTCTTTTTCTTACTGCAAAAGGATTAAAAGAGGATAAATTAGAAGGTTTTGCTCTTGGTGCAGATGATTATTTAACGAAACCTTTTTCTATGGAGGAATTATTAGCTCGTATTACTGCTATTCTTCGTCGTGTAGAAACTCCTAAAAATGAAGAAGATACAATTGTAATGGTTGGAAAAATACCTTTTGAACCTGAATTGCGTGTACTTCATTTACAGGAAGGTGATAAAAAACTGACAACGAAAGAGAATCAATTGTTGACGATGTTAGTTAAAAATCAGAACGAAATCTTGGATCGTCAAGCGACTTTAAGAGCGATCTGGGGCGATGATAATTATTTCAATGGTAGAAGTATGGATGTCTACATCGCGAAATTGAGAAAGTTATTGAAAGAGGATGAAGCGATTGAGATTATGAATGTGCATGGGAAAGGGTTTAAATTCATGGTAAAATAGGAGATTTAACCACAGAGTTTAAAAGGAGTTTTCACGATGTATCACAGAGACTAAAGTTATATCTTACTTTTTCTTGATAAAAAGTAAGCAAAAATCAAGGATCTTCCCAAGGAATTTTTCTCTTCACTCCATTACGAGAAATCGCAGGTAAATACTTTCCTCCACGCTTCTTTTCGCTGAAAAAGCGAAACGCGATTACGGAAAATTTACAGCTAATTCTATGGAAAGACCAAATAAAATATTACTTCGCATTAATTATAAAATCAATTATAATAAAAAACACTGTGATACTCTGCGATTTCTACTCCGTGTCCACTGTGATTAAATCTATATATCAAAACATCTAGATTCAAATTGACTGTTTCTTCGCACAATTTTTCTATTTTTACTGCGTTAATAGAATTGGGTGAAAAATACGGTTAAGTACATATTGCAAAAAGTTTTAGGATTCCAATTCTATCTTTATGTCTTTTCATTGTTCAAGATTCGAACGTTACGAAATGATTCGAATGAAAAAGACTTCTTTCATTTTCTTTCTTTGTTAAAAGACGGCGAAGGTTCTGTTCTTGATGTGGGAGCCAACATTGGAATTATGACGGCTCATTTAGGTCAACATTTACCGACTACAACGATTCACGCTTTCGAACCAATTCCGTCAAATATTTCTGTTTTAAAGAAAATTATCGCGAAATTCAATTTAAAATTAGTGCAATTACACGAAATTGCAGTTGGAGAAACGAGCGGTAGTGTAAAAATGATTCTTCCTCAAAACGGAAAAACGAAAATGCAAGGATTGAGTCACGTTAAACACGAATCAATCACTGAATGGAACGAAGGGGAAGAATTCGAAGTGCAACTAGACACACTTGACAATCAATTAAAAACTGAAAAAATTCAAGGAATTAAAATCGATGTTGAGAATTTCGAATATTTTGCATTGAAAGGGGCAAAAGAATTATTAGAAAGAGATCACCCAATTATATATGCTGAATTGTGGGACAATCAAAATCGAACAAATTGTTTTGAATTGCTTGCTTCTCTTTCCTATCAAGCTTATATCGTAAAAAATAATCAATTGATTTCGTTTGATTCGAATCAACACATCAGTCAGAATTTTATTTTTATTTCGAAATAATTTTCCGGTCAATAGGATAGAGTTTAAAACCCTATCCTATTGAAAGAAAAATTATCCCTTACAAATTCAAAACCGTTTCTTAACTTTGAAATAGATTTTAAAGAACATCAATTAGATATACGTGCAAAAAAAGTTCATTTTAAATTTATTTTTGATGGTGGTTTTGAACCTTTTGGTGAAACCATTTGCCATTTTTGGGATTGATGCAACGGTTCAAAATCGAGTGGGAGCTGAAGAATATGGTTTATATTTTTCATTATTGAATTTGTCCTTTATGTTTAACATCGTGATGGATTTAGGAATCAATAATTTCACGGTTAAAAACATCGCTCAATATCCTCAAATTGTTTCAAGATATATGGGGAAATTGCTTTCATTTCGATTGCTTTTATTTTTCATCTATGTCATTATCACGTTTACTTTAGGGGCTATTATTGGATATGGAGCTAGGGAATTTTACTTATTGATCTTTCTAGTAATCAATCAGTTTTTTGTTACTGCTATCGCTTATTTTAGAAGTCATTTCACTGGATTACTGTTCTTTAAAACAGAAGCTCTTATATCTATTTTAGATCGTTTACTTTTAATTCTTTTCTGTGGAATCCTACTTTTATCGAGAACAGATTTTAAAATTGAATGGTTTATTTGGATTCAAACGGCTTGTTATGGAATTACGGCGATAATTGCTTTTATTTTGTTGTTGGTACAAATCGGGAAACCAAATTATTCTTGGAATTATGTCTTCTCGTTGGCCGTTGTCAAAAAAAGTATTCCGTTTGCGGTTCTTGTTTTATTAATGATGATTTATACCAGAAGTGATGCAGTAATATTAGAACGTTTGCATCCTCATGGAAAACACGAAGCAGGAATTTATGCTCAAGGTTTTCGTTTGTTAGATGCATTTTTCCTTTTCGGAATGATTTTCTCAAACTTGTTATTTCCAATGTTTGCCAAACTCCTGAAAAAAAAGGAATCTGTTCTACCGCTGTTACGAACGGGAGGGAATTTATTAATTGGAGGTGCTATGCTGATGATTGGATTCTGCTATACGAACAGTGAATTCATCGTGAAATTGATTTATCATACCAATGTAAAAGAATCCATTCCAAGTTTTCAATGGTTGATGTTGAGCTTTATTGGAATGTGTTTCAGTCTTATTTTCGGAACCTTATTAACGGCTCACGGTAGTTTAGCAACCTTGATTCGTTATTCAGCTTTTGCCATCGTTGTTAATTTAAGTGTGAATTTTGCTTTGATTCCATCTTTAGGTGCAGAAGGAGCTGCTATTGCTGCTTTTAGTACGCAAACCTTTGTTGCAGTTCTTCAATTCTTCTATAGTGCAAGAATGTTCGATTTCGAATTCTCTGTAAAAATGGTCAACCGATACATTCTTTACACTATTTCCATTTTTGCAATTTTCTTTTTTCTTCAAACTAAAAAAGTGAATTATGTACACTTAGTGATTGAATTAGTTCTTGGTATCATCGCTATGTTTGCTACTAAAATGATTCATATCAAAGCCTTGAGAAAGCAGTTTAGAATGGAGGAGTAAAATCAACCCACTTTAAACCAACCCGTTATACTCATTCTATTTTTGGTAGTATTCAGTACTTCGTGTTCTAATTCGTTGCTTTTAAAAAAAACACTTTTACCATTTGTAGGCGAAATGGACTGTGATGAATTGGCTTGATGTATACACAATTCTCCTCCGTCTATTGCTTTCCAATTTTCGTTGAGATAAAAAATCATTGAATATTGACGACTGTCGTTGTTTTGAAATTGGTCGATGTGTTTTTTGTAGAATGTCCCTGGTTCATAAAGGGTATAATGGAATTCGTAACTTGTAATTCCAGTATAACAAGTACAATTGAGGTACAACACAAAGGCATCAATTACATCGAAAAAGGAATTTTCAAATTCATCTTTGTGACTTCGGTCTAACCAAAATATTTTATCTCCTCGCACTAATTTTGAGCGATCTATATCTGCTGATTTTCCGGTTCCTGCGAGTGTTAGTTGGTCTTTTGAGAAAAGGGATTTCAAGTTATTTGTCAAGTGTAATGATAAGCTTTTACTCAAAAAATCCTCTGTTATTCCAATTTTATCTTTGATAAAACTGTTGATCAACGTATCAAATGTATGTTCCAAAGTTGGGGAGTTACAATTGACAGATTGTCAAGAGGTTTGGTAAGGTAGGGTTTAAAAAAGGATTCGAACAATGATGGAAGATTATTTTCTAAAATTCTTTCATAGTAAACAATACAATTAAACACATTGTAAAAAAGGTCATTAAAAAAATGGCTAAGTACTTAGAAACTCCAAACTCTTTTACTAAAATTCGAATGGGTGTTTGAACAATTTTACCTACTAATGAAATGATTTTTCGGAATGAACCTTTACGACCTTTAACGATCGAATCTTTTGCTCCCAATCTGATTGAATCAATTGCTTGGGCTACATCTTGATTACTTGAAAACATAATTACTTCAGTAATCGGATTAATTTTTTTAATTGCTTGTAAAACTTTTAACCCAACATTTTTATTCTTTAAAATATATTCCAAAATAACAATGTCTGTATCTTCAGAAACAGCGGTCAAACAACTTTCCCAATCTGTAAAAGTCGAAATTTTTAAACTATTTTTAAAACGATCTTCTAAGTATGCTTTCAAAGTTGAAATCAATAGCGGGTCATTGTTTACTATGAATAAATTTAATTTTTTCTCTTCCATTTTGATACTACTATTACGTTTAAAATGAACTACAAAGATGGAATGTCTAAGCGCTTATTTTATTGTATTATTATTCTGAAAAGTTGTATAATTATAGTTTACTACTTCACCGTTTCAATCCCAATAACTTTTAACTCACAACGTCGGTTCAATTGTCGATTAGCAGGATTATCGCTTCCATCTAGATTGGTATTTGAAACCATCGGCTGTGTTTCTCCATAGCCTTTTGCGACCATTTGATTTTTATTGATGTTTTTGGCAATCAGATAATCTACTACCGCTTTCGCACGTTGATCGGAGAGTATTAGATTGTAATCATCGTTTCCTTTTGAATCGGTATGACCCGAAATTTCAACGACCATTTTAGGATACTTTTTCAGCAGATTATACAACTTGGCCAATTCTGTATTTGAAACGGGACGCAAAGTGGATTTATCGAAATCAAAGAAGATGTTTTTTAACACAATTTTTGCTCCAACTACAAGCGGTTGCAATTTTACTACTTCGTGAATTTCGTAAAAATTAGAACTGTCCTTTACGTCAATGTTTATAGAATGAAATAAGTAGTTATCCGCTTCATAGGTAATGTTGTAGTTTTTTCCTGGAGGTAAAATCAATAAATAATTTCCACTTACCGAATTGGTGTGATAGGTCCCAACTATCTTTTCTGTTTCATTATCTGTCACTGTGATATAGACAATTTCAGGCACTTTCCCGTAAGGATCGGTAATCAATCCTTTTAAAACAACCAATGGTGGTTCCACAAACTTTTTAAAGGTGATCATGTAATTATCTTTCTCCCCAAATCCTCCTGCTTTAAACGATGAATAATAGG
>CANCEQ010000214.1 GCA_947375085.1 Flavobacteriales bacterium | reverse complement strand
GAATTAATCGAAATAATTGCCAACGCTCGTTTGATGATTAGTAATGATACCGGTCCAATGCACATTGCCTTTTGTACCAACACACCAATTATCTGCTTGTTCGGACCTTGTTCACCCGATCAATATGGAATGAATGAAAACGCACATGTCATTTACAAAAACGCCTACTGTAGTCCTTGTGTACACGATTTTGAAATTCCCCCATGCAAAGGAGATAATGTCTGTATGAAATTGATTTCGAACCAAGAAGTAAACAAAAAAGTGAATGAATTGTTAAATGAACAATCCATCAATAATTTGATTCAAAATAGTATTATTTATAAAAATGAAAACACTGTTTTTGGTCAGGTGAATCGAACGTAAAGCTCTTTTTATTTCTTAAAATAATTTATATTTGTCAAAATAAACATTATACCTATGAAACTTAAACATTTCACTCATTCATTTCTCCTACTTACAATTTCGCTTTTACTGCTTAATTGTAAAAAAGACAAAACTCGATACCTGTTCTTAGAGTAGAAAAAGATTGGGAGAAATTTATTGGTGATTACAAAGTATATGATACTTTGGGAAAATATTTATATAATTCGAAAATAACCCATTTCTCTAGTATAAACGCTTATAATATTACAGTTGATAGTCTAATAATTCATAATTTTGCAGATACAATGGATTTAGCATTTGGGTTCAATTATAGCAATGATAAGAATGATTTTAATTTTGGATTTCATGATTCAATAACAGATTATCACAATAAAACATGGCATGTTACAAGTAATTTTGATGATCCTTCAACATCCTTATTAGAAAATAATATCCAAAATGGAACTATGACACTATATTTCAAAATGACAAATATCAAGTATTATATTAACCAAAATGTAGCTTATTACTATTGTGACTGCAAACATGTTTATGTGAAAAATTAGTGAGTTATTTTAAAATTAACATTATTTTTGTGAACCAGTATATCAAATTGCTGTGAAACAGAAGTAAGATAGAAACATACTTTTTTTGCTGGCTTTACTTTATTGGAAAGCCAGCATTTTTTTTTAATCACCTTTTAGCTTATAACTAAAATTTAACACCCACCCCTTTTCTTATTTTCTACATTTGGTTCAAATCAAAATTAGAAGAATATGAACTCAAGAAAAGTAGTAAAAGGAATCGTTGCTTTAATGGCTATTGGAACGATGGCTTCTTGTACAGTAATCCGCCCAGGTCAAATTGGAATGAAGCAAACAATTGGTAAATTAAAACCGGGTGTCATCGCCGCTGGACCAAAATTATTTAACCCATTTGTAACAAAAATTGTAAAAATCAACGTTCGAACAGTTGAATTATACCAAGAATTAGAATTGCCTACCAAAGAAGGTTTAAATGTAAAAACAGAAATTATCTTGTTATATCACGTAAAACCAGAATCTGCTAGAGACATTTACATCAACTACGGATCAAACTACCAAAAAGTAATTGTAGAAAGTAATTTCATCGCAACCGCTCGTCAAGTAAGTGCACGTTATGATGCAAAAGAACTTTATGCCGTTGACAGAAAATTGGTGGAAAAAGTAATGGTTGATGAATTATCAGCTGATATAGGTAATAAAGGATTTGTGATCGATGCCGTTCTTTTAAAAGAAATTATTCTTCCAAGCGCTATGACTCAAGCAATTCAATCGAAAGCGAGTGCAGAACAAGCCGCTTTACAAATGGAATTCGTGATTCAAAAAGCAGTGAAAGAAGCTGAACGTTTAACTATTGAAGCGGAAGGTATCAAAAAAGCACAATTAATTATAAACAGTTCATTATCAGAATCATTGTTGAAATACAACTACATTGAAATGATGAGAGGTTTATCTAATTCTCCAAATGCTAAAATCATTTTAACGGATGGAAAAGTTCCGGTGATGTTAGGGGATAAATAAACTATATTTTTCTAAACTAAAAAGCCCGGTTTTCAGATTGAAAATCGGGCTTTTTTTATCAATTATTTTTTATTTCGCTTTTAATTTCATTGTCGTTTTTCCGGAAGTAGTTTCATTTGAAGTTGAACTAAAATTTGAATATTCATTTATAAATATGATTTCTTTACTTTTTAATTCATCTATTACATAAATCACTTTGTTTCCTGCGGATCCAGTTTGGGAAGTTGTAAAATTATTTCCGGTAATAGTAGTACTGTTATTTTTCGTATAATTTAAAAGTATAGCCTCCTTATTTTTTAATTTCTGCTCTTTATTTTTCCCTAAAAACATCCAATTTCCTTCAAGGACTGTTGTCCAATTTTCATCAACTTTAGTATGTAGGAAAGTACCATCTTTCTTAAATTCAAACTCTTCTGTATAATTTTTTTGCTTAACAAAAGTCGATGAAGATGATGGTACATTTATGTTTGAACTGCTAACTGTTTCAGTAGTTGTTTCTGTGCTTCCATCGAAAGATATAACTGTATTGTCTATTATAGATGTAGGTGGAGTATATGTTGCAACTGCCCCAGGTCCTTCTGTATTATATGTTGTCTTCCCTACTGTGGTGTAAGTATGGGTAGTTTCAGCTTCTGAACCAGATAATACCCATTTACGTGTTAGCCTAGAAGTTCTAGTTTTTAAAGAGAAAAAAGGATCGTGATCTCCTTTTTTACAGGATGTTACATTGACAGCTAATAAAAATAAGACAGCTCCAAAAGTTAATAGATATTTCATGTTGTTAGATTAAATTAAAAGGTAAAGCTACTAAAATTAATAAAAGTTAAAATGAAATCTTCTAGTTGTTTTAGAAATCAAAATTGCTATTTTTGTAAATAAACCAATCTGTACGTTTTGTTTGATTTAATTTTAAAAGGAATAGTTACTGGCTTCTTATTGAGTATTATGGTAGGACCTGTGTTCTTCATTTTACTTGAAACAAGCATCCGTAAAGGAGCTAGAGCCGCTATTTTCTTTGATATTGGTGTTTTATTGAGTGATTTCATCTACATTTTAATTGCCTATATTTTCTATTCAGAAGTTCAAAATTTAACCGAAGGAAAGAACACCGAATTTGCTAAAATTTTAGGTGGAAGTCTTTTTATAATCTACGGTATCGCTACGTTTTTCAAGAAAATAAAGCATCCTAAAACTGATGATGATGGCAATGTTATTCACAATCAAAAGGATTATATTTTTCTTTTTTTAAAAGGATTTATATTGAATTTCGCTAATCCAATGGTTATTTTTTATTGGTTCAGTGTGATGACATTGGCTTCTAAAAACACTAAAATGTCAAATGGGGAATCAGCACCGGTTTTGTTTTTCATTACCATCATCATGATTACTTTTTTCTGTTTCGATCTATTAAAGATTTTTGGCGCAAAAAAATTACGTCCGTTGGTAACAGATAAATTCTTAAAATCGCTTAATCATTTCATTGGTATCGTTTTCCTTGGATTTGGTGTTTTCCTCCTAATACAAGGAATTTTAGGAAGTATGTAACTTTTAGAATTAAAAAACATTATACAAAAAAGAAGAAAGTATGTTAAACTATTTGAAAGTCCTTGTCGCAATTTTTCCTTTTATTCTTTCTGCTCAACGAGAAATTAAAACTGAAAATTTATCTAAAAAAGATATCATTTATTGGGATTTCAATAAAACAAAAGTGCAATCTGCTGGATGTTACTACGTTGACGGAAGAGGCGATAGCAAAGAAAAACACGGTAAATGGGCCTACTATGATAAATATGGTGTTTTACAAGAAGAACGCAATTATTTCAGAGAACGTTTAGACGGAAAAGTAGTATTGTATTATCCTAATGGAAAGCTTAAACAAGAAGGTTATTTCAAAATGGATCGTCAAGACAGTGTTTTTCGTGAGTGGAATGAAACTGGTCTTTTATCAAGAGAAGGAATGTTCGAAATGGGTCGACCAAAAGGCATTTGGAAAAACTACTATTTAGACGGAAGAGAGCGTTCATTAGAGGAAGAATTAGACAGTGTAACCTATGTAAGAGCTTTCTGGTTACCAGATCCAAAACACACACAAACAATCATCGATGGAAATGGTGAATTAACTATTTTCCATACGACTGGTACAATCAAAGAATGGTACAACTATAAAAATGGATTAGCCAATGGACCATTCGAAGAAAAAAGTATTTACGGTTATAACCTTTTAACAGGTTCTTTCAAAGACGGTGAAAAAGACGGTGAATGGAAATATTACTATTACACGGGAGATGTCGAAAAAACAAGTACTTACAAGGATGGCGTTTTAAATGGTCCGTACAATTACTATTACGACAAAGGACAATTAAACGTAACTGGAAACTACCTTAATGGTAAAAAAGACGGATTATGGAAATGGTTTACCAATACAGGAACACCTGATATGCAAGGTAATTTTGTGAAAGACTTACAAGATGGAGAATGGATTTATTGGTATGCTACAGGTGAAAAGTCATATACTGCTCATTATGCAGCAGGTTTAAAATCAGGAAATTGGCATTATTTATACAAAGATGGTTCAACTTTCAAAAAAGGAGATTTCTTAAACGACTTAAAAGAAGGAAGATGGCAAACGTGGTATGAAAATGGTACCCTTTTAATGGATGGTGTTTATACAAAAGGTAAAGAAGAAGGTGAATGGATCAACTATTGGGACAATGGTAAAATCAAAAATTCAGCAACTTTTAAACACGGAGAATTACACGGAAAATGGATTTCTTACAGTCCTACAGGACATTTAACAATTGCTGGACATTACTCTAAAAATTTCAAATCTGGAAAATGGATTGAGTACTTTGAAAATGGACTTCCTAAAGACGAAACATCTTACAAAGTAATGGATGTTAAAACAAAAATGGATTACGGATATTTGAAAGGTCATACGGTAAAAGAAAGCATCAAACACGGTCATTACGTTTCCTACTCAAATAAAGACTTCAAGAAAGTAGAAGAAGGTCAGTATAAAAACGGCCACAAAGACGGAGAATGGATTGACTATTATCCTGGAGGTAAAATGCCAGCCGTATTCACTACATACAAAAAAGGAGAATTAAGCGGTCCAATGCGTCAATACGACAGAATGGGGAAAATTAGTTCAGAAATCAATTACTCAAAAGGCGAAAAAGATGGAAAATTCATCATCTACAATGAAGCCGGAAAAGTAGTAAAAGAGAAAGTATTTTCAAACGGAATTGAAGTAAGGTAAACTTTTAGACTGCAAAAAAAAGACTTTAAGATACAAGACTTATAAATACTTTTCATTCTTCTAA
The DNA here is from genome assembly GCA_947375085.1 of Flavobacteriales bacterium. Next base: position 340 of record CANCEQ010000214.1, on the reverse strand, counting down.
ATATTAAAAGACTCAATATTAATATATTGAATCCTTTTTAGACCGAAAGAAGAAAGACTTTAAGATGTGAAGACTTATGAATACTTTCATTTTAATAAGTCTTCACATCTTGTAATCTTTAATTCTTTTTTAGAAAGATATAATCAATTAATTGTTTGATTTTTTACCCCTTTTTTTCATTATTCCTCAACTCCTTACTTAAAATCAGTCTAAATAAGCCTAAAATCGTAATATGTTGACTGTAACTATTAAATTTGCCTCATATTTTACAAATATTTATATCTATGAGTAAGTCAGTTTTATTAAAATCCTCTATTGCCAAAAAGTATTGGATGGCATT
>CANCEQ010000213.1 GCA_947375085.1 Flavobacteriales bacterium | reverse complement strand
ATGACGGTTTACCACAATGAATTCCCTGGAAATCAAATGGAAAAATGGTTAGAATTATACTCTCACCGTTTTCAAAAACCTGTATTCCGTTCTTTTCAATCAGAATTAGAAGTTGTTTACGAAGAGAAAAACAGAGGAATGGATAGTCCGTTCAGTAAATTATTCGAAGATATTCATACTCAATTATTTAAAACACACCCTTACGGAACTCAAAGTACAATCGGAACTACTGAACATTTAAAAAACCCATCGTTAACAAAAATGTATGAGTACTTCAACACGTATTATGTAGCAAACAACATGGCATTAGTGCTTTCTGGAAATTTTGATTTAGAAAAAACAATTCCAATTATCAAAGAAAAATTCTCAAAATTACGTTCTGCTCCAATTCCAGTTTTCCCTAACTACCCTCAAAGTAAATTCGAGAAAAAAGAATTAGTTGAAGTAAAATATACACCAATCAAAATTGGTTTATTAGGATACAAAACAGTTAAGAAAGGAAGTAAAGACGAAATAGCTTTAGACGTATTTTCACGTTTCTTACAAAATGAATCTGAAACAGGTGCATTGAATAAACTTCAATTAGACGGTAAAATTATGGGAGCTGGAATGATTCCATTAAGTTACAATGACGATGGTGCTTTAGTTATGTTTTACATTCCTAAAATTGTTGGACAATCTTTTGATGAAGCAGAAGCATTGGTTTATGAAGCAATTAATAAAATCAAAAAAGGAGAATTTTCTGATAAAGACTTACAAATCATCAAACAAGAAATGGCTCGTCAACGTAAATCTGATTTAGAAAACATCGAAGATAGAGTAATGAGTTTGGTACAAGTTTTCAGTGAAGGTTCAACTTGGGAAGATTACTTAAAACAAACAAGTGAAATTGAAAATCTGACTAAAGAAGACATTATTAAAGTTGCTAATCAATACTTTGGAGATAACCATTTCGTAATGCATTCTTCTACTGGTTTCCCTAAAAAAGATGTGCTTGAAAAACCAGGATTCAAACCTGTTACAGTAGAAAAAACACAAGATTCTCAGTATGCAAAAAACTTCTTATCTACTTTAGCTTCAACAGATGCTCCAAGAATTTTGGATTACAACAAAGATGCTCAAACAGTAGATTTAAATGCAAGTAATAAATTGTATGTTACTCCAAATCCAATCAACGATTTATTCACATTAGAAATCGAAAAAATGGTAGGTGAAGATTCAATCAAAAACTTGGATTTAGCGGCATCATTATTCAATTATTTCTATACGAAAGATCAATCAAGAGATCAATTAAAAGAAGCATTTGCATTATTAGGTATTACGTATTATGCACAAGTAAATGACAATCGTTTCTCTGTTACATTTAACGGTATCGAAGGAAATCTTCAAAAAGCATTGCCTTTAATCAAATCATTAATGTATGAACCAATTGCAGATGAAGCATCTTTAAAAAGCATCGTTGATGGAATTATTTCTGAAAGAGAGTCTGAAGTAAAAGATCCAAGCTCTATGGGTAGAATGTTATTAAACTACGCACGTTTTGGTGAAAATGCTGATAATTTGACTCGTACTCCATTGAAGAAAATTAAAGAGTTGACGATTCCTCAAGTTATTGTAGCATATAAAGAAGCTTTCAAATACAATACAACTTATCACTTCGTAGGAACTACTTCAGCTGATAAAGTAAAAGAAATGCTGACATCTACATTTCCATTAGAAAACACAAATAGAAAAGTTGAGTTAACAGATAAAAAAACGAAAGAAATCAAAAAGAATACGATTTACTTTATTAACGATAAAAATGCAGTTCAAAGTCAAGTTTATTTCTTAGTTAACACTCCTAATTTCTCAGGAAATACGGCTGACAAAGTAAATGCTGAAGCATTCAATCAATACATGAGTGATGGTTTCTCTGGTATATTAATGCAAGAAATTAGAGAGTACCGTTCTTTAGCTTACACTACTTCAGGTGCATTTATCAACCCAATTCGTAAAAACAATCCAGGTAGTTTCTACTCATACGTAGGTTGTCAAGGTGATAAAACGATTGATGCAGTAAAAATTATGGACGAAATTTTGAAACAAATGCCAGAAAAACCAGAAAGAATCGATATGATTAAATCAGGTTTAATTAATTCAATTTCGTCTAACTTCCCTGATTTCAGAAGTATATCTTCAAGAATCGATAGAGGTAGACAAATGGGATACACTCAATCTCCATTAGTAGATGAATACAAATTATATGGTACATTGACTTTTAATGACATCGTTAGTTTCTACAAATCAAATATTCAAAATAGACCAAGAGTTATTACAATTTATGGAAATTCGAAAGTAATCGACAAAAAGAAATTGGAAGCTTATGGTAATGTAGTTCAATTGAAATTGAAAAATATCAAAGTAGACTAATAAATTTTAAACATTTGTTCAAGGCGTAACTATTTTTAGTTACGCCTTTTTTATTTTCACTTATCTCATCTGATAAGAACAATACAATTCACCTATTTAAATTGACAGTTCACCGAATTTAACATACCTACTCTATTGTAAAACAATATTTTTGCAGTACAAACTATTTAAAACAATAAGTAAAAATTATAATAAGTTAATTACTAGAAACTTAAAGCAAAATAGACAAAATTAAAAGAACTTTAACAAAAAAAATTAAACAAGCGTTTAAAAAATAATTACTTTTGAGAAAAATAATTGAAATGGAAAGAGATCATACAACAGAAGCAAAAATAAAAGATGCTGCGAGACGTGTTTTCATCTCCAAAGGATTCAACGGTTGTACATCAAGAGAAATTGCAAAGGAAGCAGGTATGAACGTTGCTTTAGTGAACTATCATTTTCAAAGCAAAGGTCATTTATTCGAAATTGTCGTTTCTTCTGTAATGGAAGATTTTACATTATCAATGATTGACATATTTCACACGAATATGTCCTTGATAAACAAAACAAGACTTTTCATTGATAAGGAATATGAATTTTTATCGAAATATCCTGAAATTCCAAACTTCATTGTGAACGAATTAGGTAAAAAAGATAAATCATTTTTCGAATGTCTCGATATCAAAGATAAATTATTCGAAACAAAAATTTTCGAACAAATTGAGGAGGCTCAGAAAAATGGAGAAATGCGTAAAATAGATTTGGTAAGTATCATGTTGCTTATGATGTCTAACTGCCATTTTCCTTTTATAGCTAAACCTATGATTCAAACTATCAATTCACTGGTAGATGAACAATACAGAAGTCAACTCATCATTCACAAACAATATGTTACAGAAATGATCATAGGCTATCTATTCCCATCAAAATAAACGACTTAAAAATAAATAAACAACAAAAATTCGAACAAATATGGACGGAAGACAAATAAAAACAACAAAACTAAAAAGTACGATGTTACTTTTGGTTTTTACCGTTATCGGTATTCAAAGTTTTGGTCAAAAGCTTGACTTAGAAACGTGTTTAAAAATGGCTGATACAGCTAACTTAGCATTGAAAAACGCACGCTTAGATGTTGCCAGTAATCAAAGTCAAATTAGCGCTTACAAAGCCTCATTACTTCCGAAAGTAATGTACTCAGGTGATTATAGATATTACCCTATCATCCCTGGATCTCTTTTTCCTGCAGAATTTTCAGGAGGAAAAAAAGGAACGTATACAGTTGTTCAATTTGGTGTTCCTTACAATTTCGGAAACACGATTCAATTAAATCAAACGATTTATAATCCTTTGTTAAATTCAGGTTTAAACTCGTTGAAAGTAAATCAAAAAATTGTTGAACTTCAAAGTAAATTATCAAGTCAAAGCACGCAATACCAAGTGTATCAAACTTTCTTTAATTTACAAGCAATCGCTAAACAATTGGCTTTCGTAGAAAGTAATTTAGCGAATACAGATAAATTAATTTCCAATGTAAACGCACTTGTTGGACAAAAAATGATGTTATCTGTTGAAGCAGACAAATTAAATGTAAACCGTTTAAACCTTGTTAATCAGCAACAAAAATTGAACTCTACTAAAGATCAATTAGAATACCTTTTAAAAATATTAATCGGTGTTGATGCTACCTCCCCTATTGAATTAGTTTCTGAAGGATTAATTGAAAAAACAATTTTAGTTGAAAAATCTGATAGACATAATACTGAATTAGAAGTAATTAATGCGCAACAAGAATTGAATCAATTAGAAAAAAGTGGAATTAGAATGGCTTATTTACCAACCTTCTCTTTTTATGCTGCTTATAACTACGGATACAATATGCGTCCAGAATCAAACTATACAAAAGGTATCAGTTCTAGTTTTATCGGAATTAAAATCGATTGGTCATTATTCGACGGTTTTGAAAAACACAACAAAGCAAAAGTGAATCGAATTCAGTCTGAAAAATTAGCGAATCAATTAGAATTGATGGATCAACAATTAGCAATGACTGCTGAAAACGCTAAAAAACAAGTTGAAATTCAAATCAATTCATTAATGATAGCGAAAGAACAATTAGCACTTTCTGAAAATATTTACAAACAAGTAGAAGCTTCATTTAAAGAAGGAATTGTTTCTTCAAATGACATCATCAAAGCTGAAAACGATTTAAATCAATCGCAAACAAATGTAATTTCATCATACGTTCAACTTCGTCAAGCTGAATTAGACTTATTAAAATCTACTGGTAATTTAAAATAAAAAATATGAACAAGAGAATAATCACAATCGTAGGAATCGCTATCGTACTTATCATCTTTAGTGTTGTAAAACTAAAATCTAACAAAGAAAAAGTTCAAGCGAAATTATACATTCACGATACAACTGCTGCGATTTTAGTAGATGTTACGAAACCAAATTTTCACACATTCGAAAATTCCTTTTCATTCTTAGGTACTTTTGATCCATTTAGACAAAACACTATTGGTTCGGATGGTTCTGGTAAAGTTATTCGTTTGAATTTTCAAGAAGGAGATCGTATTTCTGCAGGACAAGTTTTAGCAAAATTAGATGATGAAATGCTTTCTATTCAATTAGAAAATGCTGAAATCAATGTTGAAGGTCAAAGAAACGACGACACGAGAAACTCAAATCTTGTGAAAGAAAATGTGGTTTCAGGTGTTCAGCAAGAAAAAACAAAATTAGCTTTAAAATCAGCTGAAACACAGGTTAAACAAATCAGAAAACAATTAAAAAACACAACAATTACAGCTCCTTTTTCTGGTGTTGTAACTAAAAAAATGATTGATTTAGGAAGTGTTGTTGGCCCTGGAACACCTGTATTAGAATTAACGGATATTTCTTCTTTAAAATTAAACATTTCAGTTCCAGAAAGAGACATTTTAAAATTTAAAATCGGACAAAACGTAACTGTAAATGCAGATGTTTATGCTAACAAAGCTTTCTCAGGAAGAGTTACTAATATTTCAGTGAAAGCAGATGCTAGTCATAATTTCAAAGTTGAAGTACTTATTCAAAACACACCTTCAAATCCATTAATGGCTGGAATGTATGGTTCTGTTGTTCTTCAAAATTCAAAAACAATTAACGCACTTTCTATTCCTAGAAAAGCATTATTAGGTTCTTCTAAAGCTCCTCAAGTTTTTGT
>CANCEQ010000212.1 GCA_947375085.1 Flavobacteriales bacterium | reverse complement strand
TTCAAAGTAATTGAATTCAATAAAGAATCTAAAAAAATCGTTGTTTCTCATACTAGAACTTTCGAAGAAGGTGAAGATAAACCAACTGCTTCTGCTCCAGCGAAAGAGAAATCTGCTGGTAAAAAAGGAGCTGGAGATTCTCAAGCTTCTCAAGTTGCTAAATCTAACAACCAAAACGCAGAGAAATCTACATTAGGTGATTTAGATGCTTTAGTAGCTTTAAAAGAAAAAATGAACAAAGGATAGTCACTATTCTTTTATAAATTTTAAATAGGCTTTCAGCAATGAAAGCCTATTTTTTTTGACTTGAATTTTGCTTATATTTGTGTCGGAGTATTAGAATTAATTTAAAAACCCAAAATATGAAAATTCAATATAAAATCATTTCCTTTCTACTTTTGGCAATAGTATTAGGAACATTTTCATCTTGTAAAAAGAAAGGTGAAGTAACCTATCCTGTTTCTACAAATTATGGTGAGAATATTTTTAATCTTACTTCTGGAACAGCATTGACACCTGGAGAAAGTTATAGTTTTGAAGCAAACCTAACTAAAAATTCAACTTTGATAGTTAAACTAACAAATTTATCAGAATTACCTGTTGAACAGAAACCGAGGTGGAATTTTGATTTTGTTAAGGGGTGGCGTGCTGACAACCTTATAAATGGTAATCAGGAATTTAAGACTCAAACAATAGGTAATAATGATATGAGAATTGTCTTTACGGGTACAAATGGGAAATGTAAATTAGAAGCCTTCTTGAATGGTGGTGTAGACCCTTCATTTACAAAATTTTTCACTTGGTAAATTAATATTCAATTATAAAAAAAAACCGTTCATTTTAAACGGGCTTTTTTTTATAATTATTTGTCTAGTCCTGAAATAGCGTTACACAAAAAAATAACGTTATGAAAGAAGAAGAAAAAAACGTTTATCAAAAACGTACACAGAAAGACTATTCAATGTCCTTCAAATTACAGATTGTTCAATCAATTGAACGTGGTGAATTGACGGCTTATGATGCAAGGAAGCAATATGGTATTCAAGGCGATTCAACAGTTCTTAAATGGTTGAGAAAATTTGGTAACTTTGATTGGCAAACACAAACTCCTTCAAAAATGGCAAAGACTCCAGCTCAAAAGTTAATGGAACTCGAACAAGAAGTGCTTTTGTTAAAAAAACAAAAAGCCTTATTGGAAAAAGCAAATTGAATTTTCTGACAAGAAGGCTATCATATTTGATGTAATGATAGATTTAGCTGAAAAAGAGTATAATATCCCAATAAGAAAAAACTCATCACCCGAACAATTGATTGCTTTAAACAAGACCAACAAGAAAGCATAGAAACTTCTTGTAAATTGCTAGGGGTAAGTAGATATGTCTATTATCGCTCAATAAAATCCACTAAAAAGAGGAAAGGAATTTCCGTTGAAGTTATCGAGATGGTTACTTCAATACGGAATATTATGCCTAAAATAGGTGGTAGAAAATTATTTCATATGTTGTCAAATCAATTAAAAGAGATAGTAGTTGGTAGAGATATGTTGTTTCGAATTTTGAGAGCAAATCACATGCTAATTACTCCTAAAAAAAGTTATCATATCACAACGAATTCACATCATCGATTTAGAAAGCATAAGAATCTAATAGAAAATATTCAAATCGTTGAACCAGAACAAATTTGGGTGTCTGACATAACTTATATTGGAAATAGAAAAAATCCGATGTATTTGTCGTTAGTTACAGATGCGTACTCTAAAATGGTTGTGGGATATGATGTTTCGAATTTACTCAATACTGAAGGGTCATTAAGAGCATTAAAAATGGTAACAAAATCGAGAGTTTATAAAGAAAATATCTTAATTCATCATTCAGATAGAGGATTACAATATTGTAGCAATGAATACTAGGCTTTATTGAGTAAAAGCAAAATTAGATGTAGCATGACAGAGACTTATGATCCATATGTCAACGCTGTTGCAGAAAGAATAAATGGGATATTAAAGCAAGAGTTCATCGGTGAAAATAAAAATATTGAAATAAAAATTATGAAGAAACTTGTCCGAGACAGCGTAGGTATTTATAATAATATTAGACCCCATTATTCATGCTATTTGAATGCTCCGAAATACATGCATCAACAAAATGAGATTAAAATAAAAACGTACAAAACCAAAAAAATACCAGCAAACACGTGTTTGCTGGTATGTAATATTTAATTATTTTTACTTTAAACCTGTAACGTCTATTTAGGACTAGTCAATTTACAATTAAACTTTCAAACACCAATTGTTAGTGTCTTCAATTTTTCCTGATTTTAAATCATCTAAGTAATTTTTTACTTTATTTGAAAAAGTTCTAGATTCAACAGGACTTAATTCTAAAAGTTCATCTCTAAACCCAACTTTTACAATGTGAGCAATTGTTGCTGCTGTTCCTGCGCCAAAAACTTCAGTAATAGAACCATCCTTAATTCCTTTGATAACTTCTTCAACAGAAACTTTTCTTTCTTCTATTTTCATTCCCCAACTTTCAGCCACCTCTAAAACAGCTCTTTTAGTTGTTCCTTTTAAAATAGTATCTGAATCTTCAGATGGAGTTACTAATACACCATTAATGACAAACAAAATATTCATTGTTCCAGACTCTTCAATGTATTTATGCTCTTTCGCATCTGTCCAAACTAATTGGTGGAACCCATTTAATTGACCTTGTTTAGCTGGGTATAAAGCAGCAGCATAATTACCTGCAGTTTTTGCAAGACCAACACCTCCTGCAGCAGCCCTAGTGTAATGTTCTTCAATTTTAACACTTACTGGATCAGTGTAGTAAGCACCTACAGGACAAGTAAAAATTACAAATTTATATGTTTCAGAAGGTTTTACACCGATGAAGTCATCTGTTGCAAACATGAATGGTCTGATATATAAAGAGTAATCAGGTTTTGTAGAAATCCAATCACGCTCAACATCAACAATTTTTCTAACTAACTCAACGAAAACATCATCAGGAATAGTTGCCATACACATACGCTCACAAGATTCTCTAAATCTTTTTGCGTTCATTTCTGGTCTAAAAATGAAAACATCTCCATTTTCACCTTTATTAGCTTTCATACCTTCAAATACAGATTGACCGTAATGAAGTGCTGAAGTAGCAGGATTTAATGACAAATCACCAAAAGGTAAAATTTCAGCTTGACCCCATTCACCATCTTTGTAGTCCATAACCAACATGTGATCAGAGAAAATTCTACCAAATGGAATGTTATCCCAATCAACTTGATTTATATGAGAATTTTTAGTTAAAGTAACTTTTATAGATGTTGTGTCGTTTAACATGCTTATTTATTTTATAGATAGATGCGAATATAAATAAAATTCTTGAGAAATTCCCTATCTCCTACTCGCTTTACTCGTAATTAACAAACTTTTAATCTTTATTCTACCTTTTTAGTAGAACGACATTTAAATTAAATGATTTAACAATCTAAAATTGAATGTGTTAAATTCAAATACTCAAAAACACAGAAAATGCTTAAATTTGCAGAAATTAAATGAATTAATGAATGGATAAAAGCAGAGAAATATTAAAACGTTTTTGGGGATTCGATACATTTCGACCTCTTCAAAAAGAAATAATAGATGCTGCTATTTATGGTCATGATACGTTAGCTTTATTACCTACAGGTGGAGGAAAATCAATATGTTTTCAAATTCCTGGTCTAGCTAGAGAAGGTTTAACATTAGTTGTTTCACCTTTAATTGCTTTAATGCAAGATCAGGTGAAAAATTTGAACGCAAAAGGAATTCGTGCAAAGGAGTTAATTAGCGGTATGAGCTACCGTGAATTAGATATCGCTTTAGATAATGCTCGTTTTGGTGGATTTGACTTTTTATATACTTCACCCGAACGTTTAAAGTCAAAGCTTTTTATTGAACGTTTTAAATTGATGAATATTTCATTAATTGTAGTGGATGAAGCACATTGTATTTCTGAATGGGGTCACGATTTTAGACCTTCATATAAGGATATAAAAGAATTGAGAGAATATTATCCAAATGTTCCAATAATTGCTTTAACTGCAACAGCAACTAAAGAGGTTCAACAAGATATTATTCAACAGCTTAACTTGAAGAAACCTCAAATTTTTGAAGGTTCATTTTTACGACCTAATTTAAGTTACAATGCATATAAAGTAACCGACAAAACAACGAAAGTTCTAGAGTTTTGTAATCAATACAAAGATGAATCGGGAATTATTTATTGTCAAACCAGAAAAAGCGTAAAAGATATAGCTAGAGTTTTACATGCTTCAAAATTAAGTGTTGGAATTTATCATGGTGGAATGAATAGTGATGATAGAAAGTTGATGCTTGATTCTTGGCTTGAAGGAAAAACAAAAATAATGGTCGCTACAAATGCTTTCGGTATGGGGATAGATAAGCCAAATGTTCGCTTTGTATGTCATTTTGAATTTCCAAATAATTTAGAGGGGTATTTTCAGGAAGCTGGAAGAGCTGGTAGAGATGGCTTGGAGGCTAAAACAGTTGTCTTCTGGGAAGATCGAGATATTGAGATACTGGAAGATCAAACAAAAAGACAATTCCCATCTTTAGAAGTTGTGAAAACGACTTATAGAGCACTTTGTAATCACTTAAAAATTGCTATTGGTTCAGGAAAAGAAGAAACGTACCCTTTTGAAATTAAGCAACTTACTGATAAGTTTCATTTGAATCCATCAGATACATATCATTCGATTAAAATATTGGAATTAAACAACGATTTGGTTTTTTCTGATTCCGTTTTTCGTCCAACAAAAGTTAAAATTGCCATCGGAAATACTGAATTATACAGTTTTCAAATTAAGTTTGATAAATTAGCTCCTTTTATCACTTTATTATCAAGAAGTTATCCGGGTATATTTGATCAATTTTTCGAAATAAATGAGGTTGAATTTGCAAAAAGATTAAAGGTTTCAACTAACGAAGTAACCAATCAATTAAAACTGTTAGAACAATACGGTGTTATTGATATTACATGGCAAACATCATTGCCAACAGTTACCTTTTTACATGAAAGACTGCCAGATGATCACCTTAGAATTTCGGAAGAATCATATAAAACAAGGAAAGAATTAGCGTTTAAAAGATTAAAAGCGGCAATTGATTATTTAACTGTACCAACTTGTCGCTTATCTCAACTACTTGTCTATTTCGGACAAGAACCCGTTCGTTGTCAAAAATGTGATGTTTGTTTAAGTGAAAATCAGAACACAGTCTCAGATAAAGATTTGACTTTAAAAATATTAGAATTGTTAATTATTGAAAATCAGAGTTTAATATCAATTCAAATGAAGTTAAATATATCAGAATCTCTTGCGAAAAAATTACTTCACTCCCTTTTACTAGAAGAGAAAATTATCGACCTTGGAACAACTTTTGGGTTAAAATAAATTTACTAAGCTTTAATAAGCGATTTCAATTCATACACCTCTTTTTGTAAATCCTGTAATGATTTTGATAAATCATTATCATCCATTCTGATTTCTGGTAATTCAGGAGAAATATAGTTTACGAATTTCCACATTTCAATAATATCATTCGCGTG
>CANCEQ010000211.1 GCA_947375085.1 Flavobacteriales bacterium | reverse complement strand
CTTGCACGAAGGTATTTCACTGTTATATCATCCGTTTTTTGAATGTTTAAATTAGATGATTGTCTGAATTTGAATGATTTAATTACTCGTGCTATTTCTCCAAACCAACCGACAACGGCATATTTATTTTTACTTTCCTCTAAACTGGTTGTCCATCCTTTTTTACTCGTTAATCTTAAGATTAATAATAGAGTAAATAAAAGTAAAAATCCAAAAACGATAAAAATAGGGTGGTAAAAAGATAAAAGTAAAATTCCGAATATCACTTGAATACTTGCAATAGGAATGTCTAATAATAATTTAGAAACTCCTTTTTGAATACTGATTGTATCAAAGAAACGGTTTACTTTTTCAGGTAAATAATAATTATTTGATTTTTTTAAGTCAATTTTTGGGATGACTTCAGCGAATTCGAAAACATTTCTCAAGAATATTTTTTGTTGGATACGCTCAATGATTTTCATTTGGTTGACTTGAAGCACTCCAACAATCCATACACCAATAACAACTATTGTAATTAGTATATATATGGACGTAACCATTGAAGCACCAATCACAAAACTAATGATTGCTTGAACACCAAGCGGTAAACTTAATTGTACAAGACCGTTTAATATAGCAAAGAAGTAAATCGATATTATTTCCTTTTTATCAAGTACTATTAAATTGAATAATCGTAAAAGCGGATTCGTTTTCATTTTTCACATTTTTATCTTTACAAATATATAATACTTTTTTAAATGATAGTAATGCTATTATAAATATTTATTTTGTTAATTTTTATTTAACTATTACTATCGTTTTAAATTAAAATGTAATTTTGAAAAAAAATAAGACAATGGATTTTCAAGTTTCTTTTAAAGTGAATGAAAAATTATTTTTACGTGATCCTGAAAACAGTGATCTAGGGAAATTAATTGTTAAAAGTTCAATCGATTTGATTTATGAATTAGGTTTTGAGCAATTTACATTTAAGAAATTAGCGCTTGAAATTAAAACTACAGAAGCATCAGTTTATCGATATTTTGAAAATAAACACCGATTGCTGTTATATATATTGAATTGGTATTGGTGTTATATGGAGTTTTTGGTAGTATTTAAACTTCAAAACATTACGGATACTAAAACAAAATTAGAAACCGTAGTTGAATTACTGTCAAATGATTTATCTGAAAGTTCTGGTCAATTTGATTACAATAAAAAATACTTAAATCAGATTGTGATTTCGGAAAGTAGTAAAGCGTATTTGGTGAAAGATGTGAAAGAAATAAACAAAGATGAGGTATTCAAGCCTTACAAAGATTTATGTTCTAAAATAGCGAATATAATTACAGATTATGACCCAAAATATGAGTTTCCAAGATCATTGAGTAGCACATTAATTGAAACGTCTCATACCCACCAATTCTTTAGTAATTTTCTCCCTAAATTAACAGATTGTGAAAATCAAAAAGAGGAAAATTTCACTTATTTGTTTTTAAAAGATTTAGTTTTTAATGTGTTGAAAAAGAGTTGATTTAAGCGTTTTTACGTTTCTTAATTCTTCTTACACTATGATGTTTGTATTCATTTGAAACAACACTTATGTTTCCATCCGTTTCAAGAATTAAGCTATCTACTTCATCTATTGAATGACTTCCATGTTCTCGTATTGCTTGTAGTAGTTCATCTTGTGAAATGCCGTTTTTTCTACAGTTATCATAGTTTACTTTTCCTTTGTAAATTAATATGACGGGTTCTCCTTCAATAATTGTTTTAATTCCAGGGAATTTAAATTTCAATTTTTTGAGAATATAATTAAGGATGAACAAAACACTTGCTGCTAAAAGTCCTCCTCCTAGAGATGTATCATCGCCAACCATTGCATTTTGAACTGCATTACTTATCAGTAAAACAAAAATTAAATCGGTGATTGATAATTGAGCTAGTTCAGTTTTTCCTAATAATCGAAGTGCTAAAATGATAAATAGATAGACACAGGTAGTGCTAACGATGATGTGTGTTAAATTATCCATTTTTAATTCTATGAATTTTGTTTTCTAATGTACTAATTAAAATGTGATAGGAAGGTAAATTACCCAACCATAAAAAGAGATAATATGTAAAGATAGAATGAGAAATAAAATTAAATAATTGATTTTTAATTTATATATAAATGGCGATAGAACTATAAATAGGGGGAATATCACTGAAATAAATCGAGTCATAGACATAACTGAACCTGAACAAAGAGGCAATATTAGACTTAAAATGACCAATATATTAAGACTTAACGGAAGTTTTTTCCGAGTGAAAAAAGCAAAAATAATAATCAATATGGTGTAGATGGAATTAAATTGTGTTGATAAATCACCTCTTCTAAAAAAGGACATAAAAGGTAACATAAATTCTCTATACCAACCGTCTTGAGCTATACTAAACGCAGTATAAAACCCAGTCATCTCATATTGATACACACAATAAATCAGCAAAGCGATTGGAGCACTTAAAAAGGAGAGTGATGGTACTAAATTGTTTAAATTAAATAGTAGTTTCCATTTTGATTTAAAATTGTCTAGGATATCATTTCTTTCCAAGAAATACAAGTATAGTGGAATAATCGTTATTATTCCATTTGCTCTTATAAGTGTTAACAAGATGAGCAAAATAGAGAGAAATAAGTATTTTTTATAATGGATGCATATAAAACTGAAAATCATAAATGTAAAAAACAAAGATTCAGTATAAAACATTGAAAAATAGAAGGAAAAAGGAAATGAAAAAAGTAAAAGTGAAGTGAAAAATGAAAGGTTCGGATTCTTAAAATAAATTACTCCAAACCAATACATACCAAGTATAGAGGTTATTGAAAAGATGATACTGATGATGAATGCACTCATGTTAAAATCTGTGTGAAACATTTTTATTATTTCACTATTGAAAATAGGATAGAGTGGAAAAAAAGCCCATTCACTTTGCTTAAAATTAGCTCCTTCAGAGTAGCCCAAATCTCGCTTTTCTTTTATTTTAGGATATCCATTTAGGGCTATTTTTTCATACCAATAAGAATCATTTTTTTTAACGACATTGATGTATTCGTTATAATTGGTTTCATTAACAGTTTTATTTGTAATTACGGGTATTGAAAAATATAAAATCTTTATAAGAAATGAGAATAGAATAAGCGATAAAATATGTTTTAAGTTCAAGGATTTATATGTTTTAATGTTTTTATTTTAATCTCTTTCAAAATAAATTTTCGTCTCTCCAATTTGAACTTTCGCTTTTTCTGGATTCCAAAAATAGATTTTTATTAGATCCGAAGGGAGTGCTTCTTTAGGAAGATTAAATGCGTTAAAAAATGTTATGTTGGTATTAATGTTATTTAATTTAGCTTGATCGTAAGCCGCATAAAGTAAAGGAATATCTCCATTTTTAACCATTTCTCCATTTCTTTCAAGTGTTACAACATAAAACAGGGGATAGTTGCTTTCTAACATTCCTTGCGTTTGTAATAGGATGTATTGATTTTCTTCGATTCTACGATACACTTTTTCTACTGGTAATTTCATTTCTCCAAAAAACTCTTCATTGGTTGTTTGGGGGAGAGACGAATGAATGAGTTTGTATTCAGGTTTTAAAATACGCTTTTTATTTTTCGAAAAAAGTCGAAATGAACTACCGAAATACGATTTTTCATCCACAGTAAAAGGGAAATGTTTTTGAATTACTTCATAGTACATCGGCAAATGAAAGTTATTACTCCAGGTGTACAAGAAATAATTCTTTTCCGATTTTTTTGCTCTTTCGGCTAATTCATAAACGATATCTCCGTTCGACCAATCTGTAATTGATTCTTTTAGAGGTGTTTCTAAATAATAATTTATATAACCTATATTATTATAATTTGAAGCGGTTGTGCATTCGTTTAAGTTTATTTTTTTATCCCAAAACTTAATTTTATGTCCAATTTCTCTGAATACTCCGAAGTTTTTTGGTTCTAGTAAACCTTTATTAAAAATACTTTGGGCACCAATAAACACAGGGAAAATAAGAAAAATAACTTTGAGTTTTGTGTCTCCGTGGGCATCTACTTTTCTAAATAAAAAGATAAATAGGAAGGGAAGTAAATACAACATGACCAACTCACGAAGAATAGGAGTGTAAAGTAAACTGATTATATGAGCAATAAGATAAGTGAATGAAAAAATGGCCAATGCAAATTTTTCTTCTTTTGTTATTTTTTTTGATTTCGAATACCACTTGATAAATAAAATTCCTCCACCAATCAAAACAACATTCAGCCATGAATAATTAAAAAATTGATAGAAGAAATCGATTAACCAATCCCATTTTGGAGCAGCTAACCATCCTAATCCTCCTTGATTTAATTGATGTTCTGTAACTGACCAATGAGGTAAAAAAAGTAAAACTGAAAGTAAACCACAGATTATAAATTCGATTAGTTTCTTTTTAGGTAAATAGACCAGACTCAAAGTTCCTATAATACCTGCAGTTAAAAAAGCGAAATAATGAGAAGTCATTGCACCTAAAAAACCAAAGACGATTCCAAAGTGCCAAAAAGTGATTCTTTTTTCAGTTTTTGCTATTTCTAAAATCGACCAAAAACTTAAAAGTAAAAAGAAAGTGCCTGAATTATAAGGTCTTGCTAACGTGGTGTTTATTACTGTAAAAACCAATCCAGCATACAAAGTGAGCAATGCTAAACCTGTTTTTTTTGTAAAAAAACGATTACACAGATTATAAATTAGTAATGAGTTGAGGAGGTAGAAAAAGATTCCTGTTGATCGTAAAGCCCATTCTGAATCTCCAAATAGTTTGGTCCAAAAGTGGAGAAAGGCTTGGTAGAAAACCGGATGCATATCACCCGATTTTACACCAAAGTACCAAAATGAATTCCAATCGATGTAGCGAGTTCGATACCAGGCGCTTAATTCATCGTTTGAAAGTCCTTGAAATTCAATAAACAAAACACGTAATACAATTCCAATAAAAATCACCCAAATAAAAATCGCGTGATTCTTGAAAAACGTGCTTTGTGTTATTCTATCCATACAATTCTTGACGTGTTTTTTCGTACAAAACAATTCCGGCAGCTACACCAACATTCATCGACGCGATTTCACCTCTCATTGGAATTTTAGCTTTAATATCTGCCATGTTTAAGAAATCATTTGTAATACCATCTTCTTCAGATCCCATAATGATCACTACAGAACCACGAAGATTACATTGATACAAAGGAGTGTCTGTTTTTTCAGTACAAGCAACGATTCTCATTCCACATTGTTGTAAGTAGAAAAGGGTATTTTTAATATTGTCGGATTTACAAACCGGAATTCTATTCAATGCTCCAGCTGATGTTTTAATCGCATCAGAAGTAACTTGAACAGAACCTCTTGAAGGAATCAAAATTGCATCAACACCTTGACATTCAGCAGTTCTTGCGATTGCTCCAAAGTTACGAACATCCGTAATTCTATCTAAAACAAGTACACATGGTTTTTTACCTTGCTCTAACATTTCTTCTACCAATGTTTCAACTGAACCATATTTGATAGGAGCAACAAAAGCAATGACACCTTGGTGATTATTTTCAGTGATTTTATCTAATTTCTCAAC
>CANCEQ010000210.1 GCA_947375085.1 Flavobacteriales bacterium | reverse complement strand
GCAACAAGAACTCCTCAAAAATATGGTCTTGGACATTTAGAATCATTAATTGACTTTGGTTGTTCGCCAAGAGCGAGTATCAATCTTGCATTAGCAGCGAAAGCTTTTGCTTTTTTACAAAATAGAGCATTTGTTATTCCAGAAGATGTGAGAGCAATTGCACCAGATGTAATGCGTCACCGTATTGGTTTGACATACGAAGCTGAAGCAGAAAATATTTCAGCAAACGATATTATTTCAAAAATCATTAATAAAGTTGAAGTACCTTAATAATTATTGATTGTTTATTGCGATGTATTAGATGATTTCTGTACTGGTTGATCGCGTAGTACTGGATGATCGCGATCATCCACTTCAAAAAATATAAAAATGAATACCAAAGAACTTCTAAAAAAAATACAAAGACTTGAAATCAAGACGAAAGGCTTGACAAAACAAGTTTTTTCTGGAGAATACCATTCGGCGTTCAAAGGAAGAGGTATGGCATTTAGCGAAGTTCGAGATTATCAAATAGGGGATGAGGTACGTACGATTGATTGGAATGTAACTGCTCGTTTCAATAGTCCATTTGTGAAGGTGTTTGAAGAAGAAAGAGAATTAACGGTCATGTTAATAATTGATATTTCTGGTTCTGAAGAGTTTGGAACGATTGAAAAATCAAAAAAAGAACTTTCTTTAGAAATTGCTTCTGTTTTAGCATTTTCAGCAATAAATAACAATGATAAAGTTGGAGCGATTTTCGTTTCAGATCAAGTAGAAAAGTATATAGCACCTGGTAAAGGTCGCAAACACGCATTGGTAATATTAAGAGAATTAATAGAATTTAAGCCTAAAAGTAAAGGGACAAATATTAATGAAGCTTTAAAGTTTTTTAGAAATACACAAAAAAAGAGAAGTATATCGTTTGTGATCAGTGATTTTATAGATGACAATAACTTTATAGAAGGTTTAAAAGTAAGTAACAAAAAACACGATATGGTAGCGATACGATTGAGTGATGTTGCAGAATACGAACTTCCTAAAATGGGATTGATTCAATTATATAATGCTGAATCAGGGAAAACATCTTGGGTGAACACAAATTCTGAAAAAGTAAGGTTGAATTATTTGAACGGATACAAAGATTTAGAAAATAAATTATTTGGTGAATTTAAAAAATCTGGAATTGATTATGTTTCAATTTCAACAGACGATAATTTTATTAGACCTTTAATTACACTATTCCAACAAAGAGGAAAATGAGAAATTGGATTTACATAGTTTGTTTGAGTTTGATTGGTTTCTTTGTTTTCGGACAAGAAGGGCAAACGATTCTAGATAAAAATAAACTTTTGGTAGGTGAACAATTTGTCGTTACTTATCACGTGACTTTAAAAAATGGTGAAAATGTTAGTTTTGAGCCTTTTAAATTAAATTTAGCGGCACAAAATCCTAGAAATCAGAAAGAAAAAACGAGTCTTGAAATTGTTGAGCCGTTTGAAGATACTATATTAATTAATAAAGGAAAGAGAGAATGGTTTGGGTCATATAAAGTAACTCCTTGGGATTCAGGTTTTTTTCAAATTCAGACAGTGAAATATACAATTAACGGAAAGGCTAATTATTTTCCATCTATTTCATTTTCAGTTGATTTAGTAAAATCTAAAAAAGGTCAAGATATATATGATATCAAAGAGTCATTTGTAAAACTTCCACCAAAAAAGTTTTCTATCAAAGAAGCGCTAAAGGAATTTAATTCCCAAAACGGATGGTGGTTTTATGCGGTTCTAGTTGTTTTGGTCGGATTATTTATTTTCTATCGATTAAGAAAACGTAAAAAAGAGAAAGTAAAACCGATTTTAACTGAAGTTGTTCGCCCCCTTTCCATAAGAGAAAAAACCATTTTAGCTATTGAGAATTTAGAGAAAAAACAATTGTGGAAGCAAGGTCTTTTAAAAGAACACTATGTTGAATTATCTTTTATTTTAAGAGAATATTTATCTAAACGATATACTTTAAGTTTAATAGAGAAGACTTCATATGAGTCTAAATTGTTACTGACTAAAAAAGGAATCCCTGTATTGACGATTGATGAAATTGAAGAGATTTTGAATCAATCAGATATGGTGAAATTTGCGAAGTCTGAACCAGAAGAAATTACGGTTATTCGACTTTCATCAGTAGCCAAAAAAATTGTTGAACAAACATCACCATTAGGAATAGAAGATGCTGAATAATTGGAATATATTATTTTGGGAATACGATTTTCTTGCTCCACATTGGTTGTGGTTGTTATTACTTGTTCCTTTTTTCATCTATTTAATGTGGAAAAATGAAAAAAAGAAAGCGGGAGAAGTAAAGTTTTCAAGAACAGAAGCAGAACAAAATCAGTTAGAATCGGTTTGGATTTCAGATGTAAGAAAAATTTTCATAGGCTCTTATTCTTTTGTTTTAGTTTTATTGATTGTTGCATTGGCCAAACCGTTTAATTGGAGTTCTGATGAAAACTTTAACGAAAGCTATAAAAACGGGATTGATATTGTAATTGCAATGGATGTTTCATTATCCATGTTCGCAAGAGATTTTGAACCGAACAGATTAGAAGCTTCCAAAATGGTTGCAAAAGAGTTTATTGAAGGAAGAAAGGGTGATAGAATTGGTTTAGTAGTTTTTGCCGGTGAAGCATTTACGGCTTGTCCAACAACATTAGATTATACGATTTTAAAAAATCAAATTGACAAGGTTACAGGTGAAGATTTAGAGCAAGGGACAGCAATAGGAACTGGTTTAGGAACAGCAGTTTCTAGATTACGTAATGATTCATTACCATCTAAAGTGATTATTTTATTAACAGATGGAAGTAATTGTGCTGGAGAAATTTCACCTGAAACAGCTGCCGAATTAGCAAAAGCGAAAAATGTTCGAGTGTATACAATCGGAATGGGTACAAATGGTGAAGCTCTTTCGCCTATTATTACTCCATTTGGAGTTCGTTTTGAAAATGTTCCAGTAGAAATCGATGAGAAAACATTGACAAGTATCGCTGATATTACTGGAGGTAAATATTTTAGAGCAACAGATAACGAGAGTTTAAAAGTTATTTACAAAGAAATTGAAAAATTAGAAAAACGTAAAATTTTGGATAAGCGCTATCAAACGGACCCTCCGGCGAATCCATCCGGTTTTTTAAATTGGGCATTGTTACTTTTAGTATTAACTTGGAGTGTTAAATCGATTTTATTTAGAACACATGAGTAGCTCTAAATTTACATATAGAATAGGGTTGATTTTAACAAGTTTACTTGTTTGGGAGGTAATTTTCTGGTGTTTGTTTTTATTGACAATTTCAGTTTATGATTCAGTAGGAAATGAAAACACGTTGGACCATTTAGCTTTTAAATATCCGAATGTTTTCTGGTTGAATTTAATTTTGTTACCTATAGGAGGATTATTTTTTAAGAAATTATTGAAGATAAATAAAATTGCGAAAGGGATTCAACCAAAATTGCGACACTATTTTTTACTTCCTATTTCTAATTTTCAAACTTTTATACGATTTTTCTTTTTTAGAAATGCGATTGTATTGATAATTATTGCTTTAGCAATACCAGTTTATGGAAATAAAAAAGTACAAGGGTCTGCAGATACATCTGAATTAGTAGTCGCTCTTGATGTTTCAAATTCAATGAATACAAGAGATATAGATAAAAACATATCACGTTTAGAAATATCGAAAAGAGCTTTGATTCAATTGGTTAATAATTTACATGGTGAACGATTAGGGATTGTTGTTTTTGCAGGTGGGGCT
The DNA here is from genome assembly GCA_947375085.1 of Flavobacteriales bacterium. The sequence continues at coordinate 1,838 of CANCEQ010000210.1, read as the reverse complement.
TATGTGCAATTACCACTAACAAATGATTACTATGCAGCCAAAATGTTTATCAATGAAATTCAAACCAATATGATTTCGAATCAGGGGACAAATATTGAACAAGCTTTATCAACTTCTGTTGGGATGTTTTCAAAGTTAAACGCAACAAAAGGAATCATTTTAGTGACTGATGGAGAGAATCACGAAGAAAATCCAAACGAAGTATTGAACAGAATCATAAAAGATAAAATTCAGTTATGTGTATTAGGTTTAGGTACTGAATCAGGTGGATTAGTTCCAAATCATCCAACTCGTCCCGAATTAGGATATAAAACAGATGAATATGGTCAATCCATTGTTTCAAAAGTGAATGATAAGTTCATCCACGAAATTGCTTCTAAAGCGAAAGGGTATTCGATGGTATGTGCAAGTCCATTTCCAAATTTAACGGACCTTTTAACACAAATTAACCGAATGAAGCGAACCAAAGTAGATGGTTTAGAGTTTAATGTGAAAGAAACGAAATATCAACTGCCATTATTTCTTGGATTACTTTTCTACATGCTTTATATAATAGGAACAAGTATACGTTTTGATTGGGTAAATAAAATCGTTAATAAGAAATGAAGTATTTATATACTATATTATTTGTTTTAATTTATTCGTTGAGTTTTTCTCAACAATGGAGAGATACGTTGGATGATGCTCGAAAAGCCTATAAGCAAAAAGAATATCCAAAAGCATTGAAGTTATATAGAAAAGCTCAAAAAATAGCACCTAAAAGTGTTGATTTGTCAAACGAAATTGCGCAATCGGCATATAAGTCAAAATCATTCGCTGATGCTGAAAAGATTTATACAAAACCAACAAATGGTAAATTAGATAAATTAAAAAATGCTCAAAAATTTCATAATATTGGAAATAGTAGGATGAAACAACAAAATTATCAAGGAGCGATTGAATCGTACAAAACATCTTTACGTAATAATCCGTATGACAATCAAACGCGCTATAATTTATCTGAAGCAATTCGAAAATTAAAGAAAAAACAAAATAAAGACAATCCAAAATCTAATCCTAAACCTCAAAATCAACCAAAGGGAAATCCAAAATCAAAGAATCAACCTGAAAATAAATCCCAAAATAAGTCGCCAAACCAAAAATTGGTGGATAGAATGCTAGACAAACTTTCAAAACAAGAAAGTGAAACGAAGCAAAAACTTAGTGGGAAGAACAAGGGAGAAAAAGGTCAAGCAACAACTGGAAAAGATTGGTAAGATGTTAAATAGAATAGTAGGTATCATATTTATTGTATTAGTCGGTGTTTGTTATTCGCAGAAACCGATGATTCAATTAATGGTGGATCCAAAGGTTGCGCAAGTGGGAGAGGAGATTACTGTTAAAGTAATTTCAAACATGGGCGGTAACATTACAATTGATTTACCTTCTGCTTTTGTTCAAGGCGGTGCTTTGATGCAAGGAAGTGAAACCGAATATGATGCAAATACAGGTAAGTTGACGTCTTTTTTCTATAAATCCAATATAGGAAGGATGAAAAAAGAGGGCGTTTATACTTTTGGCCCTGCTTACATTAAAAAGGATAGGAAAGTTTTCAAATCAAACACGGTTACAGTTAAAATAGAAAGCGATGAACCTATTTCAACTTCTCCAGGTGACTTTTCAGCGAAACAATTGAAAAAACCTGCATTTGGAGTGATTGAAAAATCGAAAACTAAAATATACGAAGGAGAGCCAATTGTTTTAACAGCAAAAGTATACGCAAGATATAGACCAACTCATTTTGAAGGATATGAACCATTTGAATTAGAAGGAGCGATTGAAAAGCACGAGATAAATGT
>CANCEQ010000209.1 GCA_947375085.1 Flavobacteriales bacterium | reverse complement strand
TTTTTTTTATAGTTTTTATTCGAAACAACTAACTTTTTAACGAATAATTTTAGAATCAATTTAGTAAAAGGATTCGGTTTAGGATGTTTGTCAGTAAATATAAATTCGTATGTTACATTGCAGTGAGCTAACATTTTAGCGACATCCATTTTACCCCATAAAGCAGGAGTGGAAGGGGTTAATTTATTGATTCTTTCTATAAGTTCTAAAGAATCTTGTTTATTGAAGACGTTTTTCATTTTCTATTGGTTTAACGGATTTAAAACTAATAAAAAAATATAAAGAAAATGTATTTCAATCATCAAACTCAAAAATTAATATTAAAGTTATATTTGTGAGTAAATATGAATATGAAAAGTGTACTATTTTTTTTGATGTTGAATTTTGTTTGCTCCGCTTATTCGCAAATAAGTTTAAATGATAAAATAGTTCGTTCAACCTTTGAGGTTTATCATACACCAAAATTTAAAAAAAGAAAAATATTAACTATTAAAGATAGAAGTATTTGGTTTAAAATTAATCCTTTAACTTATGTTGCTGCAGGATCTTTATATGTCTATCAAACTATTTTTTCTGAACAAATTTCTGCAAATTGCACGTATCAAATTTCATGTTCAGAATACACGAAAAAATGTATTGAAAAATATGGATTGATTAAAGGTTCTTTAATAGGATTACATCAATTATCAAATTGTGTAGCAGGTAATACTGATGAGCATTGTGAATATAAAATATCAAAATCTAAAAAAATTATAAATGAAATTAAATAGATTAGTTTTTTTTATTTATTTCATCTTTCAATTCTCAAATTGTCTTTTTGGTCAATTTGATGTGAATTTTATAAAATATTTAAGTGAAAACAATCTAAAAAATGAGCATTTAACCTATTTATTATCGAATAAAAATGAATTAAAGATTGATTCATTCTTTTATTTTAAGTCTAAATATTATGTTCAATATAGAGATGATTCATTATTTTTTGATGCATATTCAAAGTCAATTGATTTGTGTAATTCAGACACTCTTCTAATTAATAATGCTTCTATTAATTATTTAAAATCAACGAATGAATACAAAGATAGATGGTTTAAAATATTAGATAAAAAAGAAATAAGTACCATTTCAAATTTTTCAAATACATTGTATTTATTAACGCAAAAACCTTCAATAAATGATTTAAGTAGTATACCTGAAGAGTTAATAGATGATTTTAAAAAATGTTATACATCTTCGAAAAAGAGTCCCTTAATAGCAGCTAGTTTATCTGCTTTAATTCCAGGTGCAGGTCAACTTTATATTGGTAATGTTAAATCATTTACTACAAGAATTACAACACAAACACTTTTAGCTTTTCAATTTATTGAGAGTAATAAAAAATTAGGCTTGTATCATCCAATATCTATCTTAAATGCAAGTTTTTTTTCCGTTTTTTATTTTGTAAATATTGTTGGTAGCTATAGAGATACAAAAGAAAAAAAAGAAGAATTTAAAAATCAATTTCTTATAAATGCGTCAAATTATTTGTGTAATCGGATTGACAGTCCTTTGTATTAGTCCTTTATTGTCTCAAAAATCATTAGATTCTAGTTTGTTAATTTTAGAAGAAAAGATTTATAGAGAGGAAAAGGATACTGTAATAAATCAATTGATACTTGAAAAGGTTAGATTATTGCTTGATGAGGAAGAATTAGATATACGTATTTTATCTGAAATAAAACGTGTTAAACCAAGTTTGATTATTGGAAAAGCTAAAATTGATTTTTTATGGAATGCTTCTATAATAAGTTATTTGACAGGTGAAACTTACTCATCTTTGCATTATTTTGATTTATATCAAAATTTAAAAGTTGATACGACTATTCAAAATACGTTTTTAAGTTTTTTAGTTTATTCAGGTTATAATAATGAGAAAGCCGAATTATATTTAAATCAATTAATTCAAAGGGATTCTACTTTAAATACCTTACATTGTTTTACTGAAGTTCAAGAGTACGAATTGAAGCATAAAAAGATATATGGAATTTTAAGTATGATATTACCTGGGGCAGGATTAATATTAAATCAAGAATATAGAAAAGGAATAACATCTTTAGGTTTAAATACTGCTTCAGTATTTGCTATCTCTTGGTTTTATCAACAGAATGTGTACTTAAATATGTTTGGTTGGGGGTCTAATTTAATAACCAAGTTTTATATAGGAGGCTTAAGTTTAACGGATAAAACAATAATCAATAAGGAGTCAATGAAAAAAGAAAAGCTCGCAACTAGTTGCGAGCTTCAATTAAAAAAAGTACTTGAAAAGTACCCTTTAAATTTTAAATATTAAAACCTATTTTTTTGTAGGTTTTGCTTTTGTATCATTTGCTTTAGTATCCTTAGTTTTAGTGTCTTTTACTTTTGTATCTTTCTTTTTCACATCTTTTACAGGATTATTGTCTATTGGAGCTAAGACTCCTAAGTATCCATATCCTTTTTTAAAGTTACCATTTAGCATTGCAACATAAATTAAAGGGAAACAAGCGACACCTCCGATACACATAGGAATAGTTTTTGCCCAATTTTGTTTTATTACACTATAGTCAACATAAAATCTGTTGTCTAATACTGTAATAGAAAGAGGATCTACAGATTTAGTTTCGATGTCATTTTTTTGATTTACCATGAAGTTGTTTTTTACCGCACTACCTGTCTCAAATTCGAAAACAGCATATTCAAATTGATCTCTAAAATCTTTATATTTCATTCGACTTCTAAAAGATTTTTTTTCAGCATTAGCTTCGTAATCAGATCCATAGATAACATAAAATTTATTATTTGCGAATGCAATATTTAAATCATAAATATTTGTACCGTTATATGTTTTCTTTCTATCAATATTTGTAGCCCATTCAATTTCACCTTCTTTGTTTATTCTAATCGCCACAATATTACTTTTTTCACAATAGTAAACAGTGTGACAGCTTTGGCCACCATTTCCATTAGAACTACAAACAGTTCTAGAATAATTGTACATTTTAGAACAAAATAATACTACATCATCTTGTACTGTAAACATTTCTTCTACACCAAATCGATCATCCAAAGATTCAGCATCATTTTGTGCTGCTTTTTCTTTTTTCTTTTTCCCGAAAACTGCTGTTTTCTTTTTGTCTTCTTTATCTTTTGCAAATAAACTTTCAATTGTTTTCTTGTCAAAAAAGGTATATCCCAAAGTCGCATCTTCAAAAGATCCAGAAGTTGCTTCTGTATAAAATAAACCATGAGAACTATTTCCTGTTGGATCTTTATCAATATCACAAAATAAGCCATAAATTCTTACTTTGTTTTTATCAATCACATAGCTAAAATCGTTTATGTTTCTTGAATCCTCTTTTAAAGTGATTTTTGTTAATTCTCCAGATTCAGGTTTAACAGCAGAAAAAATACAATAAGAAAATGCTTCCCCTTTTTTTGCATTTTTTTTATCTTCTTTAGACATAGAAACAAAACTTTTAATATATATGTTTCCATCTTTTCCTAATTCGTAGTTTGATGATAAACCATATGATGTTTTACCTTTAAAACTAACAGGTAATTCAACTTTGTTTTTAGTTAATTCAGAAAGTTCAGCATTGATAACGATATAATTAAAATCAATGTTATCGTCTTTTTTTTGGATTTCGTGTCCAATAACGATTTCATCTCCAGATTCTCTATTTGAAAGAACAAAGGTAGCGGTACTTGAGAATCGAGATACTTTAGTTTCAGATGGTAAATTTGCTGTATATACCTTAGTTAATTTTTTATCTTTTTTCAAATTAATATCGAAACTTTCACAGTATAAAACTTCTTTTTTGTCTGATTTAGCAGCAGTTCTATCAATCCAAAAAACAAATATTTCATTTGTTCCAACTACTGTTTTCAGGTACTCTAATTTTTTGTAAGTGGATTTGTTTGCTGCATTTTCTTTATAACCTTTCAAAGAAACACTTGCAACTTTAGACATGGTTTCTTTGTTAAAACAAACTAATTTTATTTTTTTACTTTTACCAGTTGCCTTTAAATCTAAATCAGTATATAAAGAATAGATATATTGATCATTTGTATTAATATAATGTGAAAAGAATCCATCTTTTTTGTTGTCATATTCATACTTTTCAGACCATTTAAGGTTAAAATCTTGAGAAAATAGGTGTGTTGTAGTTAGAATACAAACAGATAAAAATAAAATAATTTTTTTCATTTTGGTTTCAGATAAAGTGTTAAAATTCAGGTAAAATTAATGTTAATTTTTAAACTACAACAAATAGGCTTTCAATTTTAACGATTTGTTTTTTTATTTATAGATAAATTCAAAATCAACTCTTCTATTATGTTTTTTTCCCTCAGGAGTTTTATTTGTATCGATTGGATTTTTTTCGCCTTTAAATTCGATATTCAATTTATCTACTTTGATTCCATGAGCAACAAAGAAATCGATAATTGCTTGAGATCTTCGTCGAGATAAATCTTCATTGTAAATATCTGAACCATCAGAATCTGTATGTCCAGTAATTTGAACTCTTAAATCTGAATGACCATTTATAATTCGAATCATTTTAAGTAAGAATTTTTCATATTCAGGTTTAATAATTGCTTGATCTACATCGAAATAAATTGGCTCAAATACAAATTCACTTCTTTCTTTCATTCTAATTTCAGGAGCGTTTAAACCGAGTTTTAAATCATTTTTAAAAGCATCAAGCCAATTTTGAGTAAGAATAACTTTTTCATCAGTAGAAAATGTAGCGGTGGATCTATAAAGAATTATTTTACCTGCATTTAATCTACAATCTGTGCTTTTAAATCGACCTTCTAAATATCCAGTACTATCATTGTACGTCAAATTGGCTTCAAAAAGACACCAAGTTGTTTTGCTTGATGATTTCTTCTTTTCAATCATCATTTGCTTAAATTTAAGTTGGTTACCTGTAAATTCACCTTTTAATTTTTTAACAGCATAAAAATCAGTTGCATAATACTCTTCACGAGATTTTCCTTCAACTGTTTTTCCTGACAAATTGAAATTGGTAAATAATATTGAACCTTGTTCCGTTTTTTGTCCATCTAAAATGATGATACCTTGCCAAAGTCCTTTAAAATCAACTTGTGCACTACTGTAAAATGCACTTAAGATTAAATATATATATAGTAATTTTTTCATTCCTAGTTTGTGTATTCGTAAAAAGTCAAAAAATGTTCCAAAATCGAGTAGTTAATCTCAATTCTAAAGTATATTTGTTTGTAAAAAAAGAAATATGAAATCATTAATTTTAAGTTTATTAGTTATTATGTCATTTGCATTTGTTTCGTCAGAAGGTTCAAGTAATTCAATTCACCAGTTTAAAGTGAAAGATTTGTACGGTAATGATTTTGATTTTTCAACTTTGAAAGGGAAAAAAGTCATGGTTGTTAATACAGCATCTAAGTGTGGATTGACTCCTCAATATGAACAATTAGAGGCTTTGTATGAAAAATACAAAGGTCAAAATTTTGTAATTATCGGATTTCCAGCAAACGATTTTATGAGTCAAGAACCAGGAACAAACACTGAAATTGCTGAATTCTGTAAAAAGAATTACGGTGTTTCTTTTCCTATGATGGATAA
>CANCEQ010000208.1 GCA_947375085.1 Flavobacteriales bacterium | reverse complement strand
TAACCTTTGGGTAACAGATGAAATTCTTTTATTCCTTTTAATTCGTCTTTCGAGTATTCTAACCCAGAAACGAAATACAAACTCAACGGACGTTTTTCAGTCATTGTCACCAACCCTTGCTTGTAGATGATTTCACCATCAAAAATATTAATAGGTAATAACAAGAAAGTTAGAAAAAGCAGGATGAATAAGGTTAAAAATGTATTGAGAGGTTTACTGAAAAAGCGTTTCATAATGTACTAATTTTGATTCGAAGATACGGAAATTCTGTAAATGGGAGTTTTTTTAACACAGAGGTTTTTAGAGTTCGGCACAGAGTTTCTCTGAGTTCTTTATGAGAGAGTTAAATTACATTAATTGTTTTCCAGACTTAATTTTTCAAACTTTGTGATCCTCTGTGAAAACTCATTTTAAACTCCTATGTTTATAAAGTTAATATTTTTATGATTTCATAGTGAAAAAGAATGAGAGTCGGATTTTAAACAAATAACTATTAAGTATATTGCCACAGAGATATGACCTCATTCTTTTTTATTTCTTAGAGTTTGAACAGAATGTAAGGAATTACCTTCATAAGTGGTAATATCCAGAATATCCAACTAGGAGAAAAAACGAAGAGAAATACTTTCACTTTTATTAATTAATAGTTTAGTTATGAAAGTTTTAAAACAAGTTTTAGGAGTAGATGTAGCGCAAAAGGAGTTAGTTGTTACATTAGGAAGAATCAATGAAGATCTCTCAAAAGAATTGTATTCTTATAGAGTTTTTCGCAATAAAGAAACAGGATTTGTAGCCTTATTAAAATGGTTAAAAAAAGAAACTCAAGAAAATGTAAGTGTTCAAGTTATTATGGAAGCTACGGGTGTTTACCATCAAAGATTTGCTTTTTTTCTAACTGAAAATGGAGTTGACTTAAGTATTGTTTTACCGAACAAAATAAGTAATTACATCCGTACTTTAGAAACTAAAACAGTAACTGATAAAACGTGTTCAGAAGCAATTGCTCAATTCGGACTAGAGCGAAAATTAGAGAGTTGGACAAGACCAAACCAGCTATACAAAACACTTCAACAATTAACACGAGAGCGAGATCAAATTGTTGCAGAACGAGTAGTTATTAAAAATCAACTCCACGCAGAAAACACTGAATATATACCTAATTTAAACAGTATTAAAAGATTAGAAGCTAGGCTTAAATTAATGAATAAGCAAGAACTGGAAATTAAAAACGATATTCAAAAATATATTGACAAAGATAATTCAGTTAAAAAGACGATTGAAAATCTTCAAACAATACCAGGTATAGGTCAATTAACAGCAGTAACTATTTTAGCGGAAACAAATGGTTTTGAGTTAATCAGAAATAAAAAACAATTAACAAGTTATGCAGGTTTTGACGTTAAAGAAAAGCAATCGGGAACATCAGTAAAAGGTAAACCTAAAATATCAAAAAGAGGAAATAAACATTTAAGAAAATGTTTACATTTACCATCATTAAGCGCTATTAAACGTTCAGAAGTACACAAAGATTTATATGTCAGAATTGTCTCAAAAAGTGGCGTAAAAATGAAGGCTTTAATTGCAGTACAAAGAAAAATGTTAGAATTAACGTATGTAATTTTTAAAAACAATACAGTATTCGAACAAGATTATGAAGCAAAAAAAAGAGTGCTTCTAATAAAAGAAGACACTCTGACAAGCTAGTTCAAGACTGCTTTAGAATGCAAAGATAAAAAAGAGAATTAAAATTAGGAAATCAACACAGAATCTCTGTGGTTAAAAAAACCAACTTCTATTTTTAAACAAGATTTTACATACTTTTGAGTAATTAATTTTAATTCAAAGAATATGCGTTTTATCTATACCATCTTATTTTTCTTTTCATTTGGAACTTTTTCATCGTTTTCCCAACTTAAAATTAAAGGAGAAGGAGAGCCGATTACTAAAATTTTAGCACTTGAAGATTTCAATTCGATAAGTGTTGTGGGGTCAAATGATGTGATTGTAAAACAAGGAGATAAGCAAGAAGTAAAAGTAATTGGACATTCAAATATTATTGATAAAATTGAATTAAAAGTTAAAAATGGAGTTTGGAAAGTTCAACTTCAAAAAGGTGATTATGCTGACTATCAATTGAAATATTACATTACACTACCTGAAATTAAAGCGGTTGATTTAGTGGGGTCTGCAAAAGTTACTTTATCCGATTTTAACGAGTCTAAAAACATCAGTCTAAAAATAATTAGTTCTGGAGATATTCAATTAAATTCTCTAAATGGAGTTGATAATTTGAAGGTTGATATTGTTGGAAGTGGAAATGTAAAAGCCAATTCAGAATATAGTTTAATCCATAAAATAGATGTTAAAATAACAGGTTCTGGAAATTTCAACGGTGGAAATTTAAAAGCTGAAAATTGTGAAGTAAACATTACAGGAAGTGGAAATGCATCTGTTGAAGTAGTTCAAAAATTAATTGCTAAAATTACTGGTTCTGGAAATGTATATTACAAAGGTCAAGCTGAAATTGTAAAAGAAATTACAGGTTCTGGGGTTGTTGAGGATAGGAATTAATTAAAAATTTTTAGTTAAATTTTCAATCATAAGTGTTTTTTACTCATTCATCGATTAAATAATGACATAAATCATCATTTAAGTTAATAGTTATTGTTATTTTTAGCAAAAAATTAACAAATTTATAGATGAGTATAAAATACCTTCACTTTATTTCTTTGAGTTTTTTCTCTCTCTTGTTTACTATTGATAATGCTATCGCTCAAAATACAATAGCATTTACAAATTCTTTAGAAGTTTGCGAAAATGATACGGTTGTTTTTAGAGATAATTCAACTATTATAGGAGCAACAGTTGTTCAATATGCGTGGGATTTTAATGGAGATGGTACTTATGATAAAACATCGACTTTAGACACAACTTTCAATGTTTATGGAAATTCGTTAAATAGAATTTTCAATGTTAAATTACGAGTAGTGACTAGTTTAAACGATACGTTGTACTCACTTCCTAAGTCCATTAAAGTGAATTATTTACCAGTATTACTTAATTCTGGAAACCCACCGTTTAAGCCAGTAGCTTGTAAATTAGATACTGTCAATTTCTTTAATAATTTTTATGTGACAGATGGTTCCATCAATAATACCTATTGGTATTTCAATAACCTAGATGAAACGTATACGCAAAATTATTTTAGTCGCACATTTGATTCTGTTGGAGTTTATTCGGTTAAAACAACCGCATTCTCAAATAAAGGGTGTAAAACAACAGTAAATGCTAATATTACAATCAATGAATTACCTTCAGGAAAAATGGCCTATAGTGGAGCCCTTGAATTCTATAATGATAAAAGTGTTGACTTGACAGTAAGTGGTTTTTTTGATGCTGTAAAATGGAATACAAATGAGACAACTCCAACAATTACAGTTAGTACAAAAGGTATTTATACAGCTGAATTACATAATAATTATGGATGTAAATTGATTTTAAAATCAGATTCTGTAAAAGTATTAAAAGAGTTGCCAATCAATGCAATGAATTTGTTGACATTAAATGATGATGGTAAAAACGACGTTTGGAAAATTTATGATATAGATGCTTATGGAATCTGCGAAGTATCAATATTTGATAGAGATGGAAATATCGTTTTTGAAAGCAAGCATTACACGAATACGTGGAATGGAAAAACAAGTTCAGGAACTAAATTAGCGGAGGGAGCTTACTTTTATTCTATCAAGGCTAGTGAATTAGAGGGAATTAAGAAAGGAGTTATTAATATTCTTCATTAATACATTTTTATAAAACATATTTTAGATGATTAAAATTTTACTTTTTATTTTTTGTGGTTTATTCATTTCTTTTCAATTAGCTTTTGGACAACAATTGCCAATAAGTCATCAGAATTATTTAAATACTTATACACTTCAACCGGCTTTTACGGGACATCAAGAGGGATTAAATACTTGGGGTAGTTTTCGTAAAAGTATGATGGGCTATACTGGAGCGCCTAATACGGTAGCTTTAAATTTAAGTTATAGAAATACTGATAATCATGGATTTGGAGGTAGTTTTAATACGGATCAAGCTGGTTTATTTAGAAACACTTCGATTAATTTATCGTATGCTTATCGTTTAAAATTAAAAGCATCAGATTATTTAAGTGCAGGCTTTTCAACAGGTCTTAATGAAAATCGATTTGATTTCGCATCAGTAAATGTAGAAGATAAAACGGATTTAGGGGTACTTTCAAACAATGGTAAATTAATGTTGAATTTTGGGTTTGGTTTAGCATTTACGAATAAACGTTTGACATTGGGTGTTGGTTTACCAATTCTATACAGTACCAATGTGAAGTATCATTATGAAAATACAAACTTTAATTATCAATTAAGACAGCAAAAAATAATTAATGCATCTTTTGTTTTTGATATTAATAATTCAGGAAAACTTCAATTGATTCCAACCTTTATATTTAGAAATCAACCGAATAAATATTGGGTGAATGATTATGTAGCGACAATTCAATACGATAAACGTTTTAGTTTAACTTCAGGTTATAGAAATACTGGAGTTGTACCAGTAGTAATAGCAATTGAAATTAAGAAGAATTGTAAAGTGTTTTATGGACAAGATATTGCGGTAGGTCAAATCGCTAATTATACAAAAGGTGGGTTCGAAGTTGGACTTTCTTATAAGTTCCCTCTTAAAAACGGAAGAGAACATAAATTAGCTGACCAACGAAGAGATGCTCAATTGGATAGTTTAAATACTAGACTTTCTGTTTTAAAAGATACATTAAAACAAAAAAACTACCGCTTGATTGAGTATGAAAATGTAAACGAGAAAAATGTTGCATTACTTCAAGAAATAGATAAATTGAAAAAACAATTAGCAGAAACTGAAAACAAACAACAAACAATAGTTTCTGAAGTTGTTAAGTCTGATTCTGAAAGTGTTTCAAACGGAGTAAAATCGAAAAAAGAGACATTAGGAGGTAAAAACAAACAGGTTACTTCTTCTAAGTCAATTGATAATCAAAATGTAAGCATAGATGAAGATGCTGGTTATTACATTGTTGTTGAATCTTCTATCAATAGGACAGCTTTAGAAAAAGACTTAAAGAAATGGAATGAAAAAGAGGAAACGATTTTCATTATTAAATCTAAAAAGCCCAAATCGAAATGGTATTTTATTGCGATATCAAAATTTGATGATTTAGATTCAAGTGTTGAAGCATTAAAAGAAACGCATAAAAAATACAAGAAATCATGGATTTCAAAGCAATAGTTTAATTATTAGACAATAGATTAATTTAAATAAAACGCAAAAAATTATGAAATATTTACTGCTATTTTTTATTGCTTTTAGTTCACTATTGACTTTTGGGCAAGAGAAAGATACCATTTTCATTCAATTGTTCGGTATAGGAGGTGGTTATGGAGAAACTTCTAACGGAAATTCGTTGTCATATAGTATGGGAGAGTCAATGGTCGCTACTACAAGTAATTTTAATCAAACATTAACGCAAGGATTCCAACAAAATAGTTTTAAAGCGGTTGTCGGTATTATTGAAGTAAAAGATGTAACGATAAATGTAGAAGCTTATCCAAATCCAACAA
>CANCEQ010000207.1 GCA_947375085.1 Flavobacteriales bacterium | reverse complement strand
TTATTTAAAACATCCGCATATAAAAGTCGAACTTGTAAATTATTACTATCCAAACGAAATGCTCTTGCACCATCAGCAAATGCTTTATCGTATTGATATTCTTTCAATAATTTTTCACCTCTTTTTACTAATAATGGAATACTATCAGGATATTTCATCAGTAAACTGTCTAAATCTTTTGGTGTTGCATTAGTCGGTTTTGAATCGCCGCAGCTTAAAAAGAAAAGAGTAGGAAGTAATAAAAAGAAGTATTTCATTTTTCAGTAATTTTTGAACTCACAAAGTTAGCCGATTTTTATAAGTTTCAATGGCTATTTACTAATTGAATACTACCTTTTATTTTAAAACGAGTCCATTTTCTAATAAATATCATATTTATATCCATAAAAAAGGAATAAATTTGTACTACTATTTTACAATTGAACAGTATGAGCAAGTACACTAAAATTTTCGCACTTTTATTCGTTTCGTTTTTCGTTTTCGATATTTTTGGTCAAGGTTGTTCGCAATGTAAAATGTTGTCTGAACAAGCAACAGAATTAGATGAAGCTTCATTCGGAACCAATATCAATTGGGGAATTATGTATTTAATGTTGATTCCTTATATTTTATTGATTGTTCTTTTTAGAAAACGCTTGAAAGGGTTGTTTTTAAATCTTACTAAGAATATTAATAAGTAAGGATTTGGTTTAACCACAGAGGACACGGAGTTTTTCACGGAGTCTCACTAAGTTTTTTCTTTACCACAGAGGGTTACAGAGTATTTGCACAGAGTTTCACAAAGTTTTTATTTTAAACTCTGAGGTACACTGTGAGAACTCATTTTAAACTCAGTGGTAAAAAACTCTAGAATAAAAAGTCATTATAAGGATAACGCACTTTGAAGATTCGTTTTACTTCCTCGTAAATAACTTGTTTTAATTCGTCTATATTTTCTTTTTCTTGTGCTGAAATGAAAACACAAAGCGTTCCGTTCAGTTTTGACATCCACGTTTTTTTCAATTCTTCCAATGAATAATTTTCTTTCAACATAGGTGATGGATCATCTTCGTCTTTTTGAACGTATTTGTAAGCATCGATTTTATTGAAAACTAGGATAACTGGTTTTTCGGTTTTATCGATTTCCGCAAGTGTTTCATTTACAACATGATATTGGTCTTCGAAATTAGGGTGCGAAATATCTAAAATATGGATTAATAAATCCGCTTCTCTTACTTCATCTAACGTAGATTTAAAAGATTCTACTAATTGATGAGGTAATTTACGAATGAATCCTACTGTATCAGTTAATAAAAAAGGTAAGTTATCGATTACAACTTTTCGAACTGTTGTATCAAGAGTAGCGAATAATTTATTTTCAGCAAATACTTCCGATTTACTCAATAAATTCATCATTGTACTTTTTCCAACGTTGGTATATCCAACCAAAGCAACCCTAACTAATTGTCCTCTGTTACTTCTTTGTACAGTGGTCTGTTTATCAATGTCTTTTAATTTTTCCTTTAATTGAGCAATTTTCACATTGATGATACGTCTATCTGTTTCAATTTGAGTTTCCCCAGGTCCACGCATTCCAATTCCCCCTTTTTGACGTTCAAGGTGCGTCCATAAACGAGTTAAACGAGGAAGTGAGTATTGTAATTGAGCTAATTCTACTTGTGTTTTAGCACTTGAAGTCCTTGCTCTACTTGCGAAAATATCTAAAATTAGATTGTTTCGATCAAGTACTTTTATTTGTAAAATCGTTTCGATGTTTCTCAATTGAGAAGGGGAAAGTTCGTCATCAAAAATCGCCAAATCGATGTCATTTTCAACCACATACTGACGAATTTCTTCAATCTTCCCTGTCCCTACAAACGTTTTGGGATTTTCAATTGTCACTTTTTGAAGAAATACTTGATGCGTAATCGCTCCTGCTGTTTCAGCTAAAAAGCGAAGTTCATCGATGTATTCTAATGCTAATTCTTCCGTTAATTTTTGAGTGATAATACCTACTAATATGCATTTTTCCTCAATAGCATCAACGAGTATGTGACTTGTTGTTGTTTCCATTATTTTCTGAGTGATTTAACAACCGGCACAAGTGCTTTCAATTGTTCTTCTGAAAAGGCACCACCAAATGATGACATCCCATTTTTACCATTGTAAATTGTAGAAGTAATTTCTGCATCTGTCAAAGTACTAATCGACAAATCTTTTGCTCCTGCAACACCTAATTTCCCATCATCACCATGACAAGAAGCGCATCTCATTGTAAATAAAGAGGTTGCATCTTCTTTAGTAAATGGTTTTTCTTCGGTCGCTTCTTCTACTTCTTTTGTTTGTGGACCACAAGAAGCAAGTAAAAATAGTCCAAAAAAAACAGATAATCTTAAAACCATTGTCCTCCTAATGCTGCTCTAAATGGCCAAGGAATAGCCGCTAAAATAACAATAAGTGCGATAGTATACCAAACAACAATTTTTTGATGTTTTACGATTGGAGCATCTGCTTTTTCTGCTTTTTTTCTTCCAATTGTTACTAAAACAATCGCAATCACCATCATTAACCAATGCTCTAAACCAAAGAAACGAAGCATTCCAGGTTTTTCTGTCATCCAACCTTCATGATAGCTTATTTTCCCTGAAACAAATGATAATAATGTTCCAATAAGTAATTGAGTATGCAATAAAATCATTGCAAACAGATTGATCATTTTATCTTTTTTCAAGTATTCACCTGAGCTTTTTCCTTTTACAGCATTAAAAATTGCTGTTACTAATAATATAAGTGCTACCCATCTTAATCCTGAGTGAGCGTGTAAAAGTGCGTTGTACATAAATTTATTTTTTAACAAAAATAACCAAAAGACTGATTGATTTGAGAGAATTATCAAACAATTAATTGCTTTTCGTTAATTTCACATTCTTATCAAGGATTTAAGTAAACATATGAACTATATATTTATTCTATTACTTTTTGTAACAACAAGTGTTTTTAGTCAGGAATTAGCTCCACAAAACGGAGTAAAAACTTCAACTGCTGGTTATTATTTACTTCAAAATGCAACCATTATTGTTTCTCCAACGAAAACGATTAAAAAAGGGGAAATTTTAATTAAAAACAATGAAATTATTGAAGTTGGGACTTCAGTGAAAGCACCAAATGAAGCAGTAATTATTGATTATAATGGGAAAACAATACTTCCCTCATTTATAGAACTATATAGCAATGTTGGATTGCCTGCTTTAAATTATTCAAAGACAGAGAGATTCCAAAACGAAAGCTCTAAAAAAGGAGCAACTTATTGGAATGAAACTATTCATCCTGAATTAAATGCAAGTTCATTATATGAAATCAATTCAAAAGCAAACGAAGAGCTATTAAAAATGGGTTTTGGATTTGCCGTAACACATATTCAGGATGGTATTGCAAGAGGAACAGGTGCTTTCGTATCACTAGGTAATTCAGATATTCATAAACAATTGCTAAAGCCAGCAGTAGCTAGTTTTTATTCGTTTAATAATGGAAGTTCAAGACAAATTTATCCTTCTTCTCAAATGGGAAGTATTGCATTGTTGCGACAAACATTCTACGATTTACAATGGTATTCTAACTCACCACATAAAACAGAAGAAAATCTTTCGTTAAAAGCATTAGGAGAACAAATTCATCATCCAATGATTTTTCAAACTGAGGATAAATGGGAAATTTTAAGAGCTAAAAAAATCAGTGAGGAGTTTAATTATCCGTTTATTTATTTTGGTTCAGGAAATGAGTATAGCGCCATTCCTCAATTAAAAGCTGCGAAAACTCCTTTGATTTTACCACTTAATTTCCCTGATGCATTTGATGTGAAAGATCCCTATGTTTCAAAAGATATTCCGTTAAGTGAACTGAAAAATTGGGAATTAGCTCCTTCTAATCCGTATCTAATGTGGAAAAATGAAGTTCCATTTTCAATTTCTTCAACTGGAATAAAAAACGCAGAAAGTTTTTGGAAAAATCTCCGTAAAGCGATTGATAGAGGACTTCCAGCATCAGATGCCTTGAATGCTTTGACATTAGAACCGGCTAAAATGTTGAAAATAGAGAAGGAAGTTGGGTCAATTGAAAAAGGAAAAAAAGCAAGTTTCACTGTGTTTGATAAAAATCCACTGGAAGAAGAAGCAAAAATAGTGGATGTTTGGTTATTGGGAGAACGAAAAATAATAGAGACTCTTCCCCTTCATGATATTAGAGGGAAATACAATTTGTTAGTGGATGATAAACAATTTCCGATTGAAATTTCTGGCACTACCGATAAATTAGTAGCTAAGGTGGTTTTGGTTAAAAAATCAATTGATTCAAAGTCAGACACTTTACTTCAAAACTCATACGTTCAATTAGTGAATAATGATGTCACAATTCAATTTAATGTGGAAGACAAAACGTGGAATGGAAGCGTTAACCTTCATGGACAAGTAAACAGTAAACTTGGAATTTTTGAAGGAGATGGAACAATTCCAACAGGGAAATGGATCAAATGGTCAGCGATTAAAAATGCTAAAAATGATACTGAAATAAAAGAAGAAATTAAAGCTTCAACAGATTCAATAGCGATTGGAAAAGTATGGTTTCCGAATATGGCTTATGGATTCGATTCTCTACCAGGGAAACAAACTTTGTTGATTAAAAATGCAACTGTTTGGACAAATGAAGCAGAAGGAATTCTCAAAAATGCAACGATTATTGCGGAAAATGGTAAAATTATCTATGTAGGAAATACAGGTTCTTACACAATTCCACAGAATGTAAAAGTGATTAATGCGGAAGGAAAACACGTTACGTGTGGTATTATAGATGAACATTCACACATCGCTATTTCGAAAGGTGTAAACGAATCAGGTCAGACAATTACTGCCGAAGTGAATATTGGTGATGTGGTAACTTCAGATGATATATCTATCTATCGACAACTAGCTGGAGGAGTTACGGCTGCTCAATTATTACACGGATCGAATAATACAATTGGTGGTCAATCGGCTTTAATCAAATTGAAATGGGGACATTCACCAGAAGAGTTATTAATTCCAAATGCACCTAAATTTATCAAGTTTGCCTTAGGTGAGAATGTAAAAAATTCAAGTTATGGTGATCCATCTCGTTTTCCCCAAACTAGAATGGGAGTGGAACAAGTTTTCTATGATGGATTTACAAGAGCTAAACTGTATCAAAACGATTGGAAAACCTTTAAGCACAGTGCGAAACACATAGGACATCATCCAAGAAAAGATTTGGAATTAGAAGCATTAGCAGAAATTTTAAACGGAGAACGTTTTATTACCTGTCACTCGTATATTCAATCAGAAGTAAATATGTTGATGCACGTTGCTGATTCATTGGGATTTAAAGTCAATACATTTACACACATTTTAGAAGGATATAAAGTAGCGGATAAAATGGCGAAGCATGGAGCAGGTGGTTCGACTTTTGCTGATTGGTGGGCTTATAAATACGAAGTAAAAGACGCGATTCCTTACAACGCGAAAATGATGGCCGATCAAGGAGTTGTGGTTGCAATTAATTCGGATGATGCTGAAATGGGACGTCGTTTAAATCAAGAAGCAGCGAAAGTCGTTAAATACGGTGGAGCAACGGAAGAGGAAGCTTGGAAAAT
>CANCEQ010000206.1 GCA_947375085.1 Flavobacteriales bacterium | reverse complement strand
GTTGAAAAAGTAGAATTTGGATGATTGTATTTATAGATTGCTCCTGAAATCCAAACTTCAATTTCAGCCAATCTATTCTCCCAATTTTGGATTTGATTTGCATTCTTATCCAACCATTTTTTTAATTGAGTTACAATTTGAAAATCCCAAGCCATTAAAAAGTTCAATAAAATCCCAACTAAAAAGTTAATTCTGACATCGAACCTTCCCATTATTTGATCTAACTCTTTGACTTCGTGTAAAACACCTGTCCCTTCATTTAATAATTCGTCTTGCTCCTTCTTAAACAACTGATTCTTCACTTTTAAATTACAGTACAATTCCAATTGCTTCAAAATCACTTTAACTCTCTCCGATTGATTTGTTAAAGTATTTGCAACTGAATTCGTTCGCTTCAATCCTTGAGCTACAATTGCCAAATTAACCGCTAAAATTGCAGTAAAAATAGAACCACTAATAATTCCTATAGACAATAAAACGATAGAAGAAAATGCGACTATTGGCAGAAAAAATCGTAAAAACTTAAACGTCGATGATAACTGAATATCTAATTTCGACAAATCTTTTAGAGAAGCCTGTTTTTCCCCTTTTCGAACCAATCCTTCAGACATAAATTCCTGACACCAAGTAATTTCATCAGCTAAATCGGTTATACAAATAGAATTCAATTCAATTGTTGATGAACCTTCAGCTAACGTTTGAGCCAATTTTTCTTTTCCTTGTAAAGAAACCGTTCTATTTAGTAATTGAAAGACACTTTTTTTACCAAAAATATCCATATCCAAAGTGAACGGGTGCTTTCCATCTCTAAATTCTGAACCATCTTCAAACATGGACCAATCTCCTTCAATTACTCTTAATTCATTTTCATTAATCGAAATTAGAGCCAAGGTTTTATCTCTTTTATATTTCGCATCTACCGATAAATGAACAACATACAGAAATAATCCAAAGAAAAGCACAAATGAAGGAAGTAATAAAATCGAACCCCAAAAAACAAAAAAGGAATTCCCTGCGAGAAGAAAAAATAATAATCTTAAAAAAGTAAATAATCTATATTTAGATTGAACGCCTTTTAACTCTTGATTTAGTTCGGTAATTCGATTGGTATAATATGTTTTAATTTCCACTTTTTATATTTTTTTTCAAAGCTAATTAATTTAAGATTGTTTATTGATGAAATGATTTTGTTTCATGTTAATTTCTGCTAAAATTGAATAATAATTTGAACACAAAAGACAACAAAAGAAACACAAAAGTTTTAGGTATTGTATTAGAAAGAATAAGTATGACTTAAGAAGTTAAACTGAGATGCTGTTCTGTAAAAGAAAAATTAAATTAAAACTATACTTTGTTTATCTTTTGATGCTTCCTTTTATGAGCTTTTGTGTTAAAACATTTAAAAGCATTGAAGATATTAATCTTTAAAATTAATTTTACAAATATTTGTCTCTATTATTTTCTCTTTTTTTCTAACTTTATCCCTATGAGCAATGAAATAAATCGATTGAAATTAGCGCAATTCGGGAATCTTGAACTTCTTGCAAAACAAGTTGTTGAAGGTTTTATTACCGGTATGCACAAAAGTCCTTTTCATGGATTTTCGGTCGAATTTGCTGAACATCGTTTATACAATGCTGGCGAATCAACTCGACATATTGACTGGAAACTCTATGCAAGAAGCGGAAAATTCTTCACTAAAAAGTATGAAGAAGAAACTAATCTTCGTTGTCAAATTGTAATCGATTGCTCTAGTTCAATGCTTTTTCCAAAAGGAAAAGAACTGAATAAATTAGAATTTTCAATTTATTCTGCTGCTTCGTTGATTGAACTTCTAAAAAAGCAAAGAGATGCTGTCGGAATTTCTTTATTCTCTGAAAAATTAGAATTACATACAGAAGCTAAATCTTCAATTCTTCATCACCGTTATTTATACAGTGAATTAGAAAAAAGAATGAATGAGTATTCGGAGGAAACAAAGAAAACCACCAATGCCATTCAAGCTTTACACGATATTGCTGAATTAAGTCACAAAAGAAGTTTGGTGATTATTTTTTCAGATTTATTGGACGACCCAACACGCTCTGATGAGTTTTTTCAAGCCTTACAACACTTAAAACACAATAAACATGAAGTCATTGTTTTTCATGTTGTTGACAAGAAAATGGAAGTAGATTTCAATTTAGAAAACAGACCTTACACGTTAGTGGATATGGAAACTGGTGAACGAATGAAACTACAACCCGCTCAAATCAAAGAACAATACACAGAGTCAATAGGAAAATACTTCAACGAACTTAAACTTCGTTGTACTTCCTACCAAATCGATTTTATGCCTGCTGATATAAACGAAGGATACAATCAAATATTACTACAATATCTCCTGAAAAGAGGGAAGTTATTTTGATTATACGTTTCCTGTTCTATTCTTCTATTCCAACTAAATAACAGATTGACTTCCAAACAATTTAATAACAATCATTTAAAAACATCAAAACCTACATTGGCAATGTAACCAAGGTATGAACTAAATGAATGCGGCTGAGTAAAAATTACGTCCCTACGGGACCAATTTTGTACCGAAGCTACATTCTTTCTGGAACTCTCACACCTAACAAACTCATTGAAGAAACAATTACTTTGGCAATGTTTTTACTTAAAACCAAACGCATGTTTTTCAATTCCTCGTTCTCTTCAATTAAGATTGGAATATTTTGATAAAACTGGTTGTACAATTTTACTAATTCGAAAATGTAGTTACAAATAACAGCCGGAGACAATTCTCTTCCTGCTTCTTGAATAATCGAAGGATATTCCACTAATAACTTAATAACTTCTTTCTCTGCCGCTGCTAATTCTTTTGCATTTAATGCTTTAGTTTCGCCACCTTTTGCCAATAATGACTTGATACGAGCGTGTGCATATTGAATAAAAGGTCCAGTGTTTCCATTTAATTCAATCGATTCAGCTGGATCGAACATCATTCGTTTTTTAGGGTCAACTTTTAATAAGTAATACTTCAATCCCCCCATTCCAATTAAATGGAACAAATCTTCTTTATCAGCTTCTGTCATTCCCTCTAAATAACCACGCTCTTGTGTCATTTCTTTAGCACTTTGAACAACTTCAGCCATTAAATCATCCGCATCAACAACTGTTCCCTCACGAGATTTCATTTTTCCTGAAGGTAAATCAACCATTCCATAAGACAAATGTGAACAATTATCAGCCCAAGAATAACCTAATTTTTTCAAGATCAAGAAAAGAACTTTAAAATGGTAATCTTGCTCATTTCCAACAGTATAAATCATACCGCTTAAATCTGGAAAATCGTTATAACGGTCAACAGCTGTACCAACATCTTGTGTCATGTACACCGTAGTTCCATCCGAACGAAGTAATAATTTTTCGTCTAAACCATCAGAAGTTAAATCTATCCAAACAGAACCATCTTCTTTTTTGAAAAAAACTCCTTTTTCAAGTCCCTCGATCACAATATCTTTCCCTAAAACAAACGTTTCAGATTCGTAGTATAATTTATCAAAATCAACCCCCATACTTTTGTAGGTAGAAGCAAAACCTTCGTACACCCAACTATTCATCGTTGACCAAAGTAAATACACTTGAGGATCTCTAGCTTCCCATTTCACTAACATATCTTTCGCTTCACACAAAAGGTTCGTTTCATTTTTAGCTAAATCTTTGATTTTATCATCAATTCCTTTTATCGCTTTTTCGTCTTTTCCAACCTTTGATTCAGTTAAACGAACGAATTCAGCTACCGTTTTTTCAGAAAAATCGGCAGTATCTCCTTTTTCCCATTGTTCGATAATTGATTTGGCTTCTGCATTAAATTGTTTATCAAATTCAACGTAATACTTACCAACCAATTTATCTCCCTTCAAACCTGTATTTTGCGGAGTCTCTCTCTCCCCTTTATCATTTAAAGGTGAAAATTTCTCCCAAGCCAACATACTTTTACAAATATGAATTCCACGGTCGTTAATAATTTGAGATTTAACGACTTTATGTCCGTTTGCTTTTAAAATTTCAGCCACAGAATAACCTAAAAAGTTATTTCTTAAATGCCCTAAATGCAACGGTTTATTCGTATTAGGAGAAGAATATTCAACCATTATCGTCGGTTTCGAATTTGGAGATTCAAAACCAAAAGTTGAATTAGTATTTATTTTATCTAATTCAGAAAGCCAATAATCATTTGAGATTACAAAGTTTAGAAATCCGCTTACCACATTATAATGAGAAATAAAAGGTAATTTCTCTTGGATAAAAGAACCTATTTTATTCCCCGCTTCTTCAGGAGAACAACGCAATGCTTTCACAAATGGAAAAATAACCAATGTTAAATCTCCCTCAACTTCTTTTCTCGTTTTTTGAAATTGAATAATTTTTGTATCAATTGCTGTCCCGAATAATGCTTCAGAATTCTCTACTAATATCTGTTTAATTTGACTTTCCATTCTTTGTATTATGCTTTCAAAGTATCAATTACTACCTCTACTAATTCAGCTGTTACTTCAGCCATTTTATTAATTTTTTCATCCAAACAAGGATTCACCTCTACAAATTCAATGCAAGCTGTTTTATCATTTGCTGCAAAAGCTGTTAAAAGTTCTTGTGCTTCTTTTGGAGTTAACCCATTATCTACTGGAGTACCAGTTCCGTGAGAAGTAAATTCAGGATCCATTGAATCAACATCGAATGAAATATAAATTAAATCACATGCACTTAATCTTTCCTCTATTTCAGAAACCACTTTAGCAGTTCCTTTTTCATTTACTTCAGCAACCCTATAATTTTTAATAGACAATCTTTCCATTAAAGCATTTTCTTGCTCTTCTGTATCTCTAACAGCTATAAAAACTAAATCTTGAGGTAAAATTTTAGGAGCTACTTCACCAATTGATTTCAATCGATTCCATAAATCAGCTGTTGGTTTTTCAACATCGTTTATTTTACACTCTAAATTATCATCACTTAAAGCAGTTGCCAAAGGCATTCCATGAATATTACCTGAAGGAGTTGTATAAGGAGTATGCAAATCAGCGTGTGCATCAATCCAAACTACACCCAACCTTTTATCTGGATAAGTTGCTTTGATTCCTGCAATCGTTCCACCTGCAGAACCGTGATCTCCAGCGATTACCAATGGAAATTTACCTGCTTTTAAAATCCCTGAAATTTTATCATTCAACGATTCATAAATAGAAACTAAACCATCAATTCTTTTCGCAAATTTATGAGAAGTCGTAGTATCTAATAAATGATTCACAGGAGTGATTTCTTCAACAGGATAGTCTCCGAAAAACAATTTATTATTCTTTCTTGCAGCTGTCATTACAGCACCTGGACCTAAAGAAGCCCCTCTTGTACCTGCTGTAATTTCTGAAGTATTGATTAAAAAAACTATATCTTTTTGCATATATCTATTATAGTAGTGTCAAAAGTAATATATTTTTATGATTTTAAGTTGAGATAAATCGACAGATTAAGTAGTATTGTCAAGGAAATACAAAACATTTTAAGTTAAATTACTACTTTCGCTTAAAAATATAATTCAAGACACTCTCAATTCAAGATACTTATGAAACTCATTTTCTTCTGCTTACTTTCTTTTTCCTTATTTTCTCAAAGTTA
>CANCEQ010000205.1 GCA_947375085.1 Flavobacteriales bacterium | reverse complement strand
AGAACTTCTGCACCTATTCACCACGAAACGGCGCAAGATTTTTTCAAAGTTTTACACGAAAAGGGAAAATTGACACAAGAAACTTCTGAACAGTATTACGACGAAGATTACAGTCAGTTTTTAGCGGATCGTTACATTACGGGTGAATGTCCAAAATGCTCAAATCCATCTGCTTACGGAGATCAATGTGAAAAATGTGGTTCTGATTTAAGTCCGACGGATTTAATTAATCCAAAATCTACTTTAAGCGGAAAAACACCTGTTTTAAAAACGACTTCTCACTGGTATTTACCAATGGATCGTCACGAAGACTGGTTGAGAACGTGGATTAAAGAAGGGAAATTAGACGGAGTTCAACAACACGATCCAAAGTTGTGGAGAAACCAAGTTAATGGACAATGTATGTCGTGGATCGACGGAGGTTTACACCCAAGAGCGATGACTAGAGATTTGGATTGGGGAGTGAAAGTTCCTTTGAAAGATTCAGAAGGAAAAGTATTGTATGTTTGGTTAGATGCGCCGATTGGATATATTTCAGCGACCAAACAATGGGCGTTGGATAACAACAAGAAATGGGAAGATTACTGGACAGGTGATCGTAAATTAGTCCATTTCATTGGAAAAGATAACATCGTATTTCACGCGATTATTTTCCCGATTTTATTGAGAGATCACGGAAATTTAATTTTACCAGATAACGTTCCAGCTTACGAATTTTTAAATTTAGAAGGAGATAAATTCTCAACTTCACGTAATTGGGCGGTTTGGTTACACGAATATTTAGAGGCTTATCCAGAAAAAGGTGACGAATTGAAATATGTTCTAACATCTATAGCTCCAGAATCAAAAGACAGTGAGTTTACTTGGAAAGAATTTCAAACAAGAATCAACAGCGAATTAGCGGATATTTTAGGAAATTTCGTGAACCGTGCAATGGTTTTAACGCATAAATATTACGAAGGGATTGTACCAGAAAAAGGTGCTTTAACGGAAGAAGATACAAAAGTATTAGAAGAAATGAAGGCAATACCAGCTCGAATTTCGAAATTGGTGTATGCTTACAAATTAAGAGATGCGCAAGCCGAAGCAATGAATTTAGCTCGACTTGGAAATAAATATTTAGCTGAAACAGAACCGTGGAAATTAGTTAAAACGGATGTGGAAAGAGTAAAAACAATTATGAATATTGCGTTGCAAATAACAGCCAATTTAAGTATTGTTTTACAACCTTTTTTACCAGCAACAGCAGCAAAATTGTCACAGTTTTTAAATTTCAATTCAACTGATTGGACAAAAGCTGGAGAAGATAATTTAGTAAAAGAAGGGGCAACAATTGGAACACCAAGTATCTTATTTGCCAAAATTGAAGATGCAATAGTAGAAGCAGAAGTGGAAAAATTAAAAAGTGTAGCACAAGAGCAAGCGAAAGTAGAAGTAGCCCTTGAACCGCAAAAAGAGACCGTTAATTTTGAAGACTTCACGAAATTAGACATTCGATTAGGAACGATTTTGGAAGCTGAAAAAGTAAAGAAAGCAGATAAATTGTTGAAGCTTTTAGTTGATACAGGAATTGATCAAAGAGTCATTGTTTCAGGAATCGCTGAACATTATTCACCAGTAGAAGTGGTTGGTAAAACAGTAAGCGTATTGTTGAATTTAGCTCCAAGAATGATCAAAGGAATTGAATCGCAAGGAATGATTTTAATGGCCGAAAACGAAGAAGGAAAATTGAGTTTCATGTCGCCAGAAAAAGAATTTTCAGCTGGGGGATCAATCCGATAATTTTTTGTTTAACCACAGAGGGAAAATGAGTTTACACAGTGTACCACAGAGTTCAAAAAAAAGAAAAACTCTGTGTTACTCCGTGAATTAACTCTGAGCACTCCGTGGTTAGATCCACTACAATTTAACTCCAAATTATGAACGATGAATCATTAATATCTTATTTCTCAAATGAAGAATTCGTTTTAAAGACACAGCAACAAATTCACAAAGATTTCGCAAAATTTAATTTAGAATTTCCAGAAAACTTCATTTTTGACCCTTGGCCGAAAGAAAAGATAGAAGAAATTATACAAGAGAAATTAAAAGAAATCATGCCTTTCGGAGAAACACGATTACTCCAATTACTCTATACTATCGACATTCCAGAAAAGCAATTTTTAAGTCTTATTACAGAACCTGATTTTTTAGTTTCGATTGCTGAAGCAATTTTAAAAAGAGAGGCGATGAAGGTTTATTTTAGGAGTAAGTATTGATAAATCCAATTTCAAAAAGTAATTTTCACATACCGATATTAGCGTATGAAAACAACTCCCGAGCACAATGAAAAAATCGCTAAATTAACTTTTGCTTCAGTTTATCCACATTACTTAGCTAAGGTAGAAAAGAAAGGCAGAACAAAAGAAGAATTGCATCAAGTGATCACTTGGTTGACCCATTTTAACGATCAAAAATTGCAAGAATTAATAGATCGAAAAGTGACGTTTGAAATATTTTTTCAAGAAGCGAAATTACCTCCCCAAGCCCATTTAATTACTGGAGTTATTTGTGGCTACCGAATAGAAGAGATCGAAAACCTTTTAACGAAACAAGTTCGCTACCTAGATAAATTGGTCGATGAATTAGCAAAAGGAAAGAAAATGGAGAAGATTTTAAGAGTAGGGTAGAAGATTAATTTCTACCTTTACAAAAAATTAAAAGTATGTCAAAAGTTATTATTCCAATTGGAGCAGATCACGCTGGATTTGAGTTAAAAGAAGCATTAAAAGTGTATTTAACAGAGAAAGGATTCGAATTAAAAGATTTCGGATGTCATTCAGAAAGTAGTGTAGATTATCCAGATTTTGCTCACCCTGTTGCTTCTATGGTTGAAACAGAAGGTATCAAAGGAATTTTAATTTGTGGTTCAGGAAACGGAATCAATATGACAGCCAACAAACACCAAGGAGTAAGAAGTGCCCTTTGTTGGAAAGCTGAAATCGCAGAATTAGCTCGTTTACATAACAATGCAAATATTGTGGTTTTACCGGCTCGTTTCATCTCAACAGAAGAAGCAATCGAGATTGTAGATATTTTCTTCAATACTGCTTTTGAAGGAGGAAGACACCAAAATAGAGTAGATAAGATTAGTTGCTAGTTTAGAAATTAGCTATTAGTTCTTACTGATTAGATAGTATATTTAAAACCGCTTCGCTCATTTGAGGAAGCGGTTTTTTAATTTAAAAAATACAGTCAAACAATTATATTACTTTTACAGTTAGATAGTTCTGAAGTATGTTACACAAAGAAATTGCTTATTCCGTTTTAGATCTTGCTGTTGTTTCTGAAGGGAAATCGTTTCGTCAAACGTTTGATGATTCTGTGGCGATTGCTCAACTTGCTGATCGTAGTGGTTATAAACGTTATTGGTTAGCGGAACATCATAATTCGGATGCGATTGGGAGTAGTGCGACTTCTATTTTGATCGGTAAAATTGCTGAAGAAACAAATCGTATTCGAGTAGGTTCGGGAGGTATAATGCTACCCAATCACTCACCACTTATTGTCGCTGAACAATTTGGAACGTTGGGGACATTGTATCCTAACAGAATTGATTTAGGATTAGGGCGCGCACCTGGAACGGATCAAGCAACTGCTAGCGCTATACGTTCAGATTTTTACGAAGCGGCGATGGCTTTTCCAAATGAAGTTCAAAAAATTCAAACGTATTTTTCGAAAGAAAATGCACAGCAACACGTTCGAGCAAATGTAGCTGAAGGTGTTGATGTACCGTTGTATATTTTAGGGTCAAGTACGACAAGTGCCTATTTAGCAGCAGAGAAAGGATTGCCGTATGCTTTTGCGAGTCATTTTGCGAGTGCACAATTAATGGAAGCATTGGCAATTTATAAAAGTCAATTTAAACCTTCTGAAGCTTTAACTCAACCATATACCATCGCCGGACTTTCAATCATTATAGCAGATACCGATGAAGAAGCTGAATTTCTTTCAACATCTTATTATTCAAGGGTTATCGGAATTTTGACAGGGAATAGAAGTCCATTAGAAGCGCCTTTTGAGGTAACCGATGAATTTAGAAGAATTATCCAACAATACGCCGTGCAACAAATGACGAAATATGCTTTTATCGGCAGCAAGGAAACTGTCAAAATGAAAGTCAAAGCATTTATTGAAAATACGGGTGTTGATGAATTGATGGTTGCAACACACGTATTTGATTTGAAAAACCGAATAAAATCGGTTGCTGTTTTTTCTGAGATTATGGAAGAGTTGAATTCTGGGAAGTGATAGAGTAGCGAACTAAAAAATTACTTCAACATCCCCTCAATCACCTTATACGTCTCCTCCACGTATTTCTCGTAATAAATCCCTGTACCCGGACCATTAAATCCTGTATAAATCTTTTGAATCGTTCCATCTTTTCCGATGTAGAAAGAAGTGGGGAAAGATTTTACACCATCCACCATTGGGAATAAATCGGAGGCTGCTTTTTTATTGGAAGAACCACCTAACACAAAGGTAAAATCGACTCCATTTCTTGTTTTGAACTTCTGTAGTTTGGCTGTGCTAATTGCTACATCATCTCCTGCTTCAAAACCGATCGCAATGATATCCAATCCTTTATCGTGGTATTTTTCGTATAATTCTTTGTAAAAGCGCGTTTCATCCAAACAATTCGGACACCAAGTACCCATTATTTGTAGAATCGTCACCTTGTTTTTGTAAGTTTCAGATGGAAAATGGAAATCAGAACCATCTAAATTTTTGGCTGTAAATTCGACAGGTTGTGTTGAAATTACTTTCGTTAAGGCATACGGATCAGTAAGTTCAAAGGCATCGTCTTTCTTTCCTTTCCAAGTCCCTTCGTAGGTTTTTCCACTTAAGAAACGTCCGAAAATAGAATCGTTTTCAATCGTTGCTTTGAATAAATAAGCGTGCGAACCATCAAAACAAGAAAGCATTAATTCTTTCCCAAATTGATTTCCTTCTAAAAATCGAAAATCGCCCGTTTCGGTTAAAAATGTACCTGTTACAGCTTCGTCTTTTTGGTGAAAAAAGCCCATTGCAATGAATTCCGATTTCAAATTTGGATTGAAAAAGATTTTCCATTTCCCATCCACATTATGTGGCTTTTCGGTTGACTGTTTTTCAAAACGAGAAGCATAACCATAAGTCGCAGTGAAAGGAATGCGTGCATTTTTCTTGTTCATATTTACCCAAGAACCAATCAGTTCGGTCGGGGTGATTTTAAAAATCAACTTCGAATTGTATTCAGAAAAAGTAGCCGAAACAGAATCGTTCGCAAATTCAATCTCTTTTAACACGATTTTTTCTTCCGCATTATAAATTGAAAAGACATATTGTTTTTTCTCTTTTTCTACTGAAAATTTAAAGGGAATTTGGTCGTTTTCATTTAGTGAAAGTTTCCCTGTCCAATCTCCTGTTTTTAATTGAAAAGAATTTTTCTGTGCAAAAATGCAATTAGAAATGAAGAAGAGCGAAAAGAATATAAATTCCATTGTTATCTTTGGTTTACAAATTCTAAAAATAATTCTTTTTTATGTGTTTTGAACAGTATGCAACTTTATTAACAAAAGATACGTCTTTCTAACGTTGTGTGTACTATGGATGATTCTACACTTGTAAAAGAATGTATTAAAGGAAA
>CANCEQ010000204.1 GCA_947375085.1 Flavobacteriales bacterium | reverse complement strand
AAATGAAAAAATAATTGTTAACAACTTTTGTTTTATAAATAAAAATTCTATCTTTGTCTTCCGATTTTCGGATTAATTAGTAATTTAATAACAGCTATATGTACGCAATTGTAGAGATAGCAGGGCAGCAGTTTAAAGTGCAAAAAGATCAAAAGATTTTTGTACACCGTTTGAAAGAAGACGTAGGAGCTAAAATTAGTTTCGACAGAGTACTTTTAGTAGACAATGGTGGCAAAATCAACGTTGGCGCCCCAGCTATATCAGGAGCTTCGGTTTCTGCAGAAGTAAATGATCACGTTAAAGGTGATAAAGTAATCGTTTTCCGTAAAAAGAGACGTAAAGGTTACAAAAAGAGAAATGGTCACCGTCAAAGCTTTACGGCGATAACTATTACAGACATTAAAGCTTAAATTTGAACTACTTCCAATGAAGAAATGATTTGGGGGTTAAATTGAAACACAATGGCACATAAAAAAGGAGTTGGTAGTTCGAAAAATGGTCGTGAGTCTGAAAGCAAACGATTAGGAGTGAAAATCTTTGGAGGACAAGTTGCTATCGCAGGTAACATTATCGTTCGTCAAAGAGGAACACATCATCATGCTGGAGCTAATGTTGGGATTGGAAAAGATCACACATTATATGCTTTAACTGATGGATTAGTAGAATTCCGTAAGAAAAAAGAAAATCGTTCATTTGTATCAGTAGTTCCTTTCGAAACTGCAGAAGCATAGTTGAATACGAGATTAAGTAAAAGGGTAAGCAGAAATGTTTACCCTTTTTTTGTGGCATTTATTTAACCACAGTTTTTTTTACCACGGAGTTAATGGAGTTTGGCACAATGGAACACAGAGTTTTTTAATATGGCATTTTCTCAATAAAAAACTTTGTGATACTCCGTGAAAAACTCTGAGTACTCTGTGGTTAAATACAAACTCAGTAGTTAAAATAACCTACTTTTCACTAAAAAAATGTAAATTCGCATATCTTAAAAAATAAATACCAATGTTAGAGATCCAACGTATTCGTAATGAGAAAGATGCTGTAATTGCAGGATTGAAAAAAAGAAATATTGACGCTACTGAAACGGTAGAATCTTTATTGTCAATTGATCAAAAATGGAGAAATTCTAAAACTGAATTAGAGTCGATTTCTGCTGAATTGAATCAGTTAGCGAAAGAAATTGGTGATTTATTCAAACAAGGTAAACAAGAGGAAGCAAATGCTTCTAAAGCGAAAACGGCTACTTTAAAAGAAAAAGAAGCTGCCCTAAAAGCTGAAGTAGATGGTTTTGATACTGAAATTATTCAGTTATTATATCAATTACCAAACGTACCGAATGATGTTGTTCCAGCAGGTAAAAATGAATTGGATAATATCACTGTTGAAGAAGTTGGTACAAAAAGAAATTTTGATTTCACGGCTGTCCCACATTGGGATTTAGCAAAAAAATACGATCTAATTGATTTCGAATTAGGTGTTAAAATTACCGGTGCTGGTTTCCCAGTTTACAAAGGAAAAGGAGCTAAATTACAACGTGCCTTGATTTCTTTTTTCTTAGAAGAGGCTGAAAATGCTGGTTATCAAGAGTTTATTCCACCATTGGTTGTAAATGAAGCAAGTGGATACGGTACTGGTCAACTTCCTGATAAAGAGGGACAAATGTATTACATCAATGAAGATGATTTATATTTAATTCCTACTGCAGAAGTTCCGTTGACAAATATTTACAGAGATGTTATTCTTCCAACAGAAGATTTCTCTATTAAAATGACTGGATATACTCCTTGTTTCCGTCGTGAGGCTGGATCTTATGGTAAAGATGTAAGAGGATTGAATCGTTTACACCAATTCGATAAAGTAGAAATCGTTCGTATCGAACACCCATCTAATTCTGAGAAAGCATTAAATGAGATGATTGACCACGTAAAAGGTTTACTTGAAAAATTAGGATTACACTACAGAATCTTACGTTTATGTGGTGGTGATACAGGTTTTGCATCTGCTTTAACATACGATTTTGAAGTGTATTCAGCAGCGCAAGAAAAATGGTTAGAGGTTAGTTCAGTTTCTCGTTTCGATACATTCCAATCAACTCGTTTGAAATTACGTTTCAAAACAAACGATAAGAAAACACAATTATGTCATACTTTGAACGGTAGTGCTTTAGCTTTACCTAGAATTGTGGCTTCTTTAATGGAAAATCACCAAACTCCTGATGGAATTGTTATTCCTGAGGCATTGAGAAAATATACTGGGTTTGATTTAATAAATTAATTTTTAATTTTTGATGTTGAATGTTTAATCAAGCATTCAACATCAAAAATTTATAATCACCTACTTTTTCGATTGACAACAAGCTGGAAGTTTATCAAATCCTGCTTTACTTGCTTTAACCTCATCTGCATCATAACCTATTTCAATAAAATTCACGTCTTACGATTATCTCACGAGTAATTTCTTGTATGTACTCAATTGATTTTGAGTTATTTCAATTGTATATATTCCTGCATCCCAATTTGAAACATCGACTCTATTATCGATAAGATTTAATTCTGAATCCAGTATTTTAACTCCTGAAACTGAATACACTTTTATTTGAATTGAAGATAGATCATCTTTGTTTTTAGAGTTTATACTAAATGTGTTCAAAACTGGATTTGGATAGACTTCAAATTGATTTTCTAAATCTCCATTTTTGATTAGTCCCATGTGATTTTCGGTTACTACAAATTGTCCCATCATACCTGCATCTTCATGCATTAAAATATGGCAGTGAAACATATATGGCATCATCGGATCTGCATAATCTTCAAATTTCGTGATGAATAGTACCGAATCTCCTGGGGGAATAAATACTACATCTTTTCTCCCTTGATCTTCAATGCCAGCTGGTTGACCGTTTCTTTCAATAATATAAAATTGAACATCATGAATATGAAACGGATGAGCCACCATGTTCTTATTCACCAATTTCCAAATTTCAATATTATTTAAAGGTATTTCGTAATCAATACGCATCATATCATATAACTGATTATTAAAATAAAATGGTCCATCCATCACCATCATATTATCAGCCGTCATTTTAATCGTTCTAGTCGTATTTGCTTGACTCTTTAAATAGGGAACATTATTGTCTAAAGCTGTTGGAATAGTAGTTATTGGATTTAATGTTTGTCCCACAACCTGAATTGTTAAGACATTGAAATCAATTCCATTTAAAGGACTGTCCATCGGAGGGCTTCCAGGTGGCATTGGCATTGTTGGTCCACCTTGAATACCATACGCAAACTCAGAGGCATAGCTTAATAAATGTAAGATTTGACCATTTAAACCAGTAAGATCAACAAGAATCTCAGCTCTTTCACCTGGTGCTAAACGTACTCGAGTTGTTAGTCGTGGCGAATTTAATAAACCTCCATCTGTTCCAATTTGATAGAACTGTTTTTTGCCACTTAATCCAAAATTGAACGCTCTTTCACCAGAAGCGTTTAACAATCTAAATCGCACAACTTGAGCAGGACAATTTACATAAACCGAGTGACCTTGATTCGCTCTTCCACCATTTACCAATAAAGTAGAATCTTCCATCCCTAATGGCATCGCTTGATTGTTCAAATCATACTGCTGACTTTGAACAATGATTGGAAAATCATCTACACCATATTTTCTTGGAAGATCTAAACTTTTTTCAATCGAATCACGCACAATAATTAAACCCGCAGCCCCTTTTATTGCCTGAGCAGCTGTTTTCTTGTGCATATGAGGGTGATACCAATACGTAGCCGCATGATCCAACACTTTAAATTGTGGATTCCATGATTCTCCTTTTAAAATTGGAGTATGCGGCCCGCCATCCCACATTGCAGGCAAATGAATCCCGTGCCAATGGACTGTAGTTGTATCATCAATTTGATTCGTTACATTGATTGAAACATCTTTTCCCCTTTCAAAAATCAAGGTAGGACCTAAATACTTGTTATTATTAAAAGCGTAGGTATGTGAGATTTTACCAGTAGAAAAAAACTGCACACTGTCTATGTGCATATTCAAATTAAAATTTGGTCCGATTAGCGTATCTGGAACAAATAATTGCGTTTGTGCTACTGCTAAAAAGTTAAGCAGCAGGAAACAATAAAACAATTTTGTTTTCATACATTTTAGATATAGAAATAGGTAACTACTTCAATTATTCTATGCAAAGTTTCTTTTCTTCTGAATAAGTATCTGAAATTAATCGAACGATATAATTTCCTTTTGAAAGACTTCTTACATCAATAGTATGATTAAAAATAAACGGATCAATTTCTTTTGACATTAAAATAGTTCCTTTCAAATCTATTAATTCGATTTTTGAAGTAGTTGACTTTAATTCATTTAGTTTTATTTCAATAAAATCAGCAGTTGGATTTGGTGATATTGTAAAAACAGATTTCGCTTCACTTAATTCTAATAATCCAGTGACATTTCCTGAAAAAGATAAATTATCTACCCAAATATAATCATTTGTGTGTGGCGTGCTTCCACTTGCTATAAATGAAATAAAGCAGCTATCCGGAATAGTAGTGTTTAAATACGTGACATTTAAACTAAACGCTTTCCAACTCATTTCCATACCTGTTAAAAGTTGTTTTATATAGCCAATCGTGTCTCGTTTATTTAATAAAGCATTCCAATTAGTCAGTGTAATATTAATTGAACCGGGATAAACTGACATATACTGATAATTACCTACAAAACTTTTAGGCTGATCAGTAAACTGAAAAGCAGATGTTGCAACAGCATTCACAACCGAACCATTAATCATTTTAGAAGTTAATTTAAGATAGCTTGATCCTGGATTTCCTGGAGTACCTTTAGTTGCTGTATAAATGCTATTTACTGAAGTGGTAGAATTTAATGTACTCCAATTATCTGGTGTATCATAAGTCCCATTATTTGTCCAGTTTTCAAAACTAAAATTTGGAATTTGTCCTAAGACAGAAATTGATAGCATAACCATTGTTATGCTTGAAAATAGTATTTTATTCATCTCTTATAATTTAATTTATTTTTGAACATACGTTCACACTCAACCATTTAATAATGACTAAAAATCAAATTATAAACTCTCTGTTTTTAAGATAAATAGGTGTTTTATAGTTGGGCGGAGGGGAATGGAAATACACAACAAACTCATCCAAATTAACAAGATTCAAAGCGGACTTAAAATACTGATTTGATACTAAATCAATCGTATCAAATTGAGCCAATCTCACTTTAATAGTTTCACCACCAAAATGTTTTTCTTTGACTTTTATAAAAGCGGTCGAATCGTGACAACAACCTTTCGTTGATTTTTTAGATTTGCAACAACTATTCTCATTTGAAACAGTTGAAAAAGAAACAGTTTTTAAGTCCCCACAGCAAAAATGTAAATTGACACAAATACCTGAAATAATCAGAATATAAAATGCAATTAACATTAATAGTATAGTTCTTTTCACTTAAAACAGTTTTCTCAAATATAATAACTATAAATTATAGTTTCTGTTTATTAAATAAATTAATTGACACATTAAAATATTTAACTTTAATTATACAACCACTCTTCAAACTTTAACGTAATTTTGTAAAAAAATAAAACGATGAACGTACCAGTTACTATATATGCGGAGATGACTCCGAATCCAGCAAGTATGAAATTTGTTGCTAACAAACATATTTTGATCGATGCAACTGTAAA
>CANCEQ010000203.1 GCA_947375085.1 Flavobacteriales bacterium | reverse complement strand
GGAGAACCTTCTTGGTTTGTGACTTTTCCTTTGATGGAATGTTGTGCATTTGCTCCGAACGATGTTGCAAGTGCAAACATCAAAAGCGCTTTAGAAATTCTTGTTTTCATTTTTAAATAAAATTTGAACAAGAACAAGGGGCTAATTCTTATTAATAAATAATTAGCGTTTGTAAATAAAAGTATCATCTTCCCTTCGCAGGCATTATCCTGACAGGTTCAATGGGTATAATCTCAGCCATTCTTTCGTTTGGCACCCCTTAGAGATGGGGCAAAGATAGTCTTTCAATTACCTCCTCGCAAGTTTTTAAGCGAGTTTCTAAATTTCCTGAAATTATGGTGAATGGTAAGTTGTTCTTTTTTAATTCGTTAAGATAGATTTCAAAAAGTATTTCTCTATCGTTAGGATTTTCTCTTAATGGGTCTTCTTCCCAAGGAATATCTGGAAAGCAAAGAAAGTAATGATCAAATTTTTGTTGATTGTAAAGATTTAGAATGGTTTTACTACACGATTTGTATTTGAATTCAGACCAAATTTTAATGACAGTCATTTCGGTATCACAAATCAAGAAATTAGTTTGTATAGCTTCCCAAGATTTAACTTGACCAATCGCAATTGTATCTAAATCTTGTTGATTGTAAATTCCATTTCTTTCCAATAAATAATTTCTAGCAAATTCAGGAACAGAACTAGCATTGTATTTAATTGCTAATTTTTCAGTCAAAGTTGTTTTACCTGAAGACTCCGGACCTGTAATCGCAATTTTCATATCGAACTTTGTAATTTATAGATTTTTCTCCATTGAAAATATCCAATAATGGCGATTGTGGTATAAAGTACAAAAAGGAGTGATGTTAAGTATAGTCCTCTAGAAGCAAATAAATAGATACAAACGGCATCGATGATGATCCAATAAATCCAGTTTTCTACAACCTTTTTTGTCACCATAAAAGTGGCTACTAAACTAAAAATGGTTGAAAATGCATCCGTGTAAGGATTTGCTTGTGCTGTGTATTTGTCAAAAATAAATCCCACAGTTAATGTTAAAACCCCACTAAAAAATACATTTATCAGGTGATGTTTTAATTTCCATTGAATCAATATACCCTCATTTTTATTTAGGTCTTTTTTCCATTTTAACCAACCATAAATGGCCATAGCAACGTAGAAGAATTGAAGTCCAGTTTCTAAAAATAAATTAGAAATATAGCATAGGTAAACATAAATGGTTGAACTAATCAATGCGAATAGCCAAGCAGCAATTTTTTTGAAAGAGATTAGAATTACATAGATAATACCTGATAAAACTCCCAACCACTCTACAAGAGACGTATTGATTATACCTGATTTTATATTCTGAACGATTTCTAACATTGGAACAAAGGTCTATTTTTTTATCAAAGAATCAAATCTCAAAACAAATATCGTTTCGATAGGTTTTATTCTTTTTATACTTTACATAGCCTAATTGATTTGTAATCAGTTTGGTACCGTTTATTTCAAATTCGGGAATATTCGAGTGATGATGCCCATAAATCCAATAATCAATTGAAGAATCGTGGATGAGGTCGTAAAGTTCTGTTGCAAATCCTTGATTTACTTTGCTTTGTTTATGCTCTTCAGGGTAATTTAAAAAAGTTGGTACATGATGACTCACAACTACATTTTTTTGATTCTTATTTTTTAGTAAAGTCTCCTCAATAAAATTCAAATCGATTTGATGTAATTCATTGAATTTTAAAGTGTTTAATTTTGATTCCCCATCTAAAATGTATTTGAAATCGTATAAAGTATTTTCTATAACGAATCTGTTTTCTTCTTTGATATTACTCCAAAGTGTTGAAAATAAGAAATTTACATCTTTAAATTTAACTTCTTGGTTATTAATTAAATACACATTCGAACGAATAGATTCACAAAACGAACCACTTCGAATGTTTATATCTGAACTATAATATTCGTGATTCCCTGGAATCCAATACGTTTCCTCGAAATTATCAGCTAAATAATCAAGAAATTCAGCATGATTATCAATTAATTGAAATGGTAAAATATCTCCTGCTAATACTAGAATCTCTCCTGTTGGAATGATTGGGTTTCTCTTTATAAACTCAAGATTATGAGGGAATTCTAGATGTAAATCAGAACAATATTGTACTTTCATTTCTTAATTAAACTTTAATTTCTAAAACTAAACAAAAAGAATTAGTAATTGAGAAAAGTTATTTCGAAATGTATTTTTTATAATTATTGGTATCTACATTAGCTTTTAAATCATGAAGTAAATTGTATAATCCAAAGAAAGTTCTGTTGATGTATAAAAAATGCTTAGAACCTCTATTCCCATTCATTTTACGAATCTCGGTATCTTTCGCAAAGTTTTCTCCCATTTGAGCCATTTTCGCAAAGAAGGCTGTGTCCGAAAAATCAAAAGAATCGCTCTGAAGTGGAAGTGAAAATAAGCTTAAAAGTTCATGAAATATTTTTTTGAATAGCGAAATCGTAGCTTCGTTGTCATCTGGTCTTAAGATTTCAAGTGCATATAATTTTTCTTCAAATAAAACAGGATTATTTAAATTTTCAAGCGTTGCAAGTTCAAAATAAGGAACGTAAAAATCATTCGGAATGGCTTTCATACAACCGAAGTCAATTGCAATCAAGTTTGAATTTTCGTCGATTAGAAAGTTACCAGGATGAGGATCAGCGTGTACTTGCTTTAATGCATGAATTTGATACATATAAAAATCCCAAAGTGCTTGACCTATTTTATCACCTTTCTCTCTATCCGTATTATGTGAGGTAAATTCAGATAAATGTTCTCCTGTCATCCAACTCATCGTTAAAATTTTAGAAGAAGATAATTCTGGATAATAAACAGGGAATTTTAAATTTGAGATATGACCACAAGCTTCTGAAACTTCGATGCTTTGCTTTAATTCTAATTCGTAGTCCGTCTCTTCAATTAATTTGCTTTCAACCTCTTCAAAATATTTGTCAGAATCATTTCCTTTCAAATTAAACATTCTAATAGCAAAAGGTTTAACTAAAGCTAAATCAGAACTAATGCTGTCAGCTACACCTGGATATTGAATTTTAACAGCCAGTTTAATGTCATCCTTTGTTGCTAAATGAACTTGCCCAATACTCGCAGCATTAATAGCATCAGGACTAAAAGTATCAAAGATTTCTTCCGGAAACTTGCCTAAATATTTTTTAAACGTTTTACGAACAAGAGGAGCAGAAAGGGGAGGGACAGAAAATTGGGATAATGAGAATTTATCCACATAAGCTTTAGGCATAATGTTTTTGTCCATACTCAACATTTGTGCAACTTTTAAAGCGCTACCTTTCATGTTTTTAAGACCGTCATAAATGTCCTCGGCATTATTTTCGTTCAGTTTTTCTTTTGTTAAATTTGGATGAATTAATTTCTCACCGTAATAAGAAATATAATTTCCACCCACTTTTAAACCTGTTTTCACCAATTGACTTGCACGTTCAATCTTACTCGTTGGAATTTTGTCGATCGTTTTCATAATAGATTACATTTTTTCTTTGAATAAAAATTTAGCTAAATCAAACAAGCTTTCTAATGGTTTAGTATCTAGAAATAAGGAAGAGGTTGTAATTGATTTCTCAATCAAAACATCTGTTTTTTCGAAATTGGGAGAAGTATCATCCATCCAAAATTTTAAAATAAATAAAAATTGTAGCCAGACTCCTTCACTCATAACGGGGGTAGTATAATTGGCAATTTTATCATTCTTAATTGGAGACTCAATATTTGTTTCAATAAATTGCTTGAAATGTTTTCTGAAATCTTTTAATTGAAAACAGTTTTTTAAAGGATTGCTTTCAGCTTCAAGTGAATAAACAATGTAGCTTCGATTTAAAGTGAAAACTTCAAATAAAGAGAAAAAATAAGTTAATAGTTTATCCTTTTCAGAATAGTTTTCGAATTCAGTGTTGTTTTCAATTACTGTGTTTACATTTTCTGAAAACTTAATCCAAATCCTTTGTTTTAGGGCTTTAAACGATCCGAAATAAGCATAGAATGTTGCTTCTTCAATTGAATGTTTTTTACAAAATGAGAAGACATTTTTCGGTTCTATTTCGCTTTCTAGAACATCTTCCATATAAATTGTGATGATTGAATTTTCATCAAAACTATTTTCTGAACTTACATTTTCTAGTGTAGACATTTTTAGAGATTTATTGTTTCTATAAATGTACTACTAATTATTGTTTAATAAAAATTAATAAATGTTAAACAAACTTATTTTTTGTAAATTTTTAAAATAGCTCTTTTAAAAGCTTGTTTCCAGACATTCATTTCATGTCCACCTTCGTAGTTTTGAATTTCATACGTTAGCTTATCCTTTCTTTTATTTAATTCAATTGGTAAACGTTCATTTACAGATTTTATGATTCCTGTAAATCCATCACTTGTTCCAACACTTAAATAGAAATGATGGGGTGATTTTTTCGATTTATCAAACGATTTCCAATAATTTGGATAATTGTATTCTGTCCACTTTGAATTTGAAAAATTTCCATCTATATCTCTAAAAGAAGCTACATCAGAACGAGCAAATGAGGTAGCGTCAGGAAATGGTAAATAGGAGGCAGGACTCATTAAAATGGCATTTTGAAAGAGTTCGGGATATTTTAAAATGAAACGAAGACTACCATAACCACCAGCAGACATTCCACCAATACTAGTAGCTTCAAAATCTTGATTAATTCTATAATTTTTGTTTATAGTTGGTAGTAAATCTTTTATAATTGCC
The DNA here is from genome assembly GCA_947375085.1 of Flavobacteriales bacterium. Next base: position 936 of record CANCEQ010000203.1, on the reverse strand, counting down.
GATTCCATTTTTTCTACTCCGTCAACAAACCAACTATTTCCTCCCTCCGGCATTACGATGATGAAATCTTTAATAGAATCCGATAAAATTAGATTATCAATCATTGTTTTTATTTCACCTGACCCCATCCAACTGGTTTCATTTCCTCCATGTCCATGAAGAAGATACAATACATCAAAATGCTTTTGTGAGTCAGTATAATAATTAGGAGGTAAATAAATCATTACATTCCATTTTCGATTTAATTGATTGGAAAATAATGAGGTATGAATTAATTCGTTAGTTTTATTTAAAGTTTCTTCTTTTTTTGAAGCTTTTGTTTTTTGTCGAGGAACTTCTGAGCAAGAACAAAGTACAATTAAAATAGGAACGAATAGTAAAAATCGTATCATATTATAAAACATAAAAAAAGGAGTGAAAATCACTCCTTTTAATAAAATCTATTTACAATTAGTGTTGGTGACCGTGAACACCGTGAGCATGACCGTGGTCTAACTCTTCTTGAGTTGCAGGTCTAACTTCTAAAATTGTACCTTCAAAATGTAAATCAGTTCCTGCTAATGGGTGATTGAAATCCATTTTTACCAATTCGTCTTTAATTTCAAGAACGATACCTCTTAAATGGTTTCCTTCGTTATCAGACATTGGAACCATTGCTCCAACAACGATTTCTTCATTGAATTTTCCAGCTTCGTCATGGAAAATATTTGCTGGTAACATAGCAATTTGTTCTTCAGAACGGTTACCATACGCATTTTCAGAATCAATAGCGAATTTAAACATATCGCCAGCAACTTTACCATTTAAATTTTGTTCAAATTCAGGGATGATAGAACCAACACCGTATAAAAATAACATCGGATTTTCCGCTGTTGTTTCTTCGATAGTTTCTCCTGTTTTATGGTCTGTTAACTTGTAAGTCAAGGAAACAACCGC
>CANCEQ010000202.1 GCA_947375085.1 Flavobacteriales bacterium | reverse complement strand
AAAAATGCTCTTTGAACAATTCCGAAATCAATTAAATCACTAATTACCTTTTGAACTAAATTGACAGGTACGGCAAATGAATATCCCGCATAAGATCCTGTTTGAGATTGAATAGCAGTATTAATTCCAACTAATTCCCCTTTAGTGTTAACTAATGCACCACCACTGTTCCCAGGATTAACCGCTGCATCTGTTTGTATGAATGATTCAATTGGAACAATGTTTTGCTGTGTTCTATCAGATAATAAATTAATGTTTCTAGCTTTTGCAGAAACAATTCCAGCCGTTACTGTTGATGTTAAGTTGAAAGGATTCCCAACAGCTAATACCCATTCGCCAACTCTTAAATCATCACTATTTCCAAGTGCAATTGGGGTAAATTTACCACCTTCGATTTTTAAGACTGCAATATCAGTTGACGGGTCAGTACCTATTAGTTTAGCAGTGTATTTAGAATTGTCATTTAAAATAACTTCAATTTCACTTGCATCCTCAATTACGTGATTATTTGTAACAATATACCCTTCTGAAGAAACAATTACTCCTGATCCAGAACCCGAACCATATTGTTTAAACTCTTTTCCTCCAGCACCTGGACCGTAAAACATTTCAGAAAATAAATCACGTTGAAAATTTGTTTTTACAACTTTAGTCGTAACGTGTACTACAGAATTAATTGAATTTTCGGATGCAGCTACAAAATCTCCTGATAATCCTGACGTGCCATCCCCAAGACTTGTTCTGTGAGCGTATGGATTGTTATTACCATCCAATACTTTGTCGGACAAATCCATTGTTGGACTTCCGCTTAACATTAAAAATGCACCAAGTGGTAACATTCCACCTAAAAGTCCTAATCCTAAAAACTTAATGTTGTGTTTCATAATTATTATTTTACAGTTAGTTTATTATTCCATTTGCGAAGATAACGAAAGAAGATATTGATTTGGTACAGATTGGATGTTAAAAAAGGTTAAGGTTGTGCTACATCTCAACCTCAATCTTAATCTCAATCTCAAATCAAAATAAATTAAATACTTTTGTGATACATTTAATCAAAACATAAAATGAAAATTTCTTTCTCCAAATATCAAGGAACAGGCAATGATTTTGTGATGTTGGATAATCTAAAAGGACAGTATGATTCTTTAACAATTCCTCAAATTCAACTAATTTGTGATAGAAGATTTGGTGTTGGTTCAGACGGTTTAATTAAAATTAATTCGCATAATTCAAGCGATTTTGAAGTTGAGTATTTCAATTCAGATGGCTCCAAAAGTTTTTGTGGTAATGGAGCTAGGTGTTCAGTTGCATTTGCTGAAACTTTAGGTGTAAATGTTTCAGACACTTCATTTTTAGGGATAGATGGGATGCATAAAGCTTCTAAAAATAAAGATGTTATATCTTTGGAGATGGGAAATGTCACTGAAGTTAGAAAAATTGAAAATGATTTTGTAATTCACACTGGTTCACCTCATTATATTCGTTTTATCAATGCTGTCAATGATCTAGATATCGTTCAATTTGGAAAAGAAATACGTTACTCTGACGAATTCAAAAAAGACGGAATTAATGTCAATTTAGTTGAAATAATTGACTCTAACAATTTGATTGTCAATACGTATGAAAGAGGAGTGGAAGATGAAACTCTTTCATGTGGTACTGGTGTAACAGCTTGTGTTTTAGCATTTGCATATCAAACTAAATTGATTGGAGAACACAAAGTTTCTGTAAAGGTGAAAGGCGGAAATCTATCGGTATCTTTTAATCAAGAAAAGTTAGGAGAATTTCATAATATTCATTTGATTGGTCCAGGTGAATTTGTTTTTTCAGGAGAGATAAATGTATAGTTTTCAGTTTGATACTATCAATATGTTAAATAATGAATCAACTTTAAATAAAGGTTGTTATTTATGTATTTGGCATGCAAATAAAATCCCACCACATATCGGAATTTTAATTGATGGGTTCTATTTTAGTTTGAAAGTGAAAGGAAAGGATACTTCTATTCCTGTTAACGAAATTGTAAAAATTATTAACCGAAAAGGAATATGTACTTTATTTGTTGAGGTTCAAAGTGAGGTAGTTAAGTCGCGTATTATGGATGTTTTTTCGAAGTATTCCAATGCTGAAGCCTATAAATTTTCTTGTTTAACACCAATAGCTGAAATTTTCGATTCAAATCAAAATGTGCATATGTTAGCAGATTTGTTGAATTCTTTTAAAGAGAAGAATCAAATCGGGAAAGTTTTTGGATTAAATTTGATTTCTGATTTCGGAGGGATTCCTTTATATGGAAAAGAAGAAATTGAGGCACGTTTAAAAGCGTTAAAATAAAACTTTGTCAAAGAAATGTTTAGAGGACCAAATGTATATTTAAGACTTGTTGAGCCATCTGACGCTACAAAAATTTTATTGTGGGAAAATAATCCAGCTCACTGGAAAGTTTCTGATACAGAGGTGCCTTTTTCAATGCAAGATATTTTATATTTAATTGACCACGCGCACAATATACGTTCAACGGGACAATTACGATTTATGATTTGTGTAAATAAAACGGACGACCCAATTGGATTGATTGACTTATTTGATGCAAATTTCAAACATTTAAGAGCAGGTGTTGGAGTTTTAATTGGTGAAGTAGAGCAACGTTCTAATGGGTATGCAGCAGAATCTGTTGAGCTATTAAAAGAATATGCTAGTAAAGTATTGTGTTTTCATTCATTACATTGTTCAATTCACGCAGACAATCCAAGTAGTATACGTTTGTTTGAGAAATGTGGTTTCGAAAAAATAGGAGTACGCCAAGATTGGTATTTAGAAAAAGGAAATAGAATAGACGAAATATTGTTTCAAACAATATTGTAGGGGGTGATCGTAATCACCCTGAATTTAAAATAAAATAAATAATTAATAATGAGTAATTTAAAAAAAATAATAATTGGAGCTAGCGTTGTAGGAGTAGTTGGAATTGCTTTAACGTATGATAAAATTGGTTTGTTTTTAGATGGAAGAAAATCAACATTGAATGAAAAAAGTCAAGAATTTTTCTTCGATTCAAAGTTGGGAGCTAAAGGATTAGCCGATAAATTAGAAAGCGAGCATTTAATCGATGATAAAGAAGCATTATTAGCTGTAGCTGAATACAAAGGATTGGATGCAAACAAATTAGCTTCAGGTAAATATTTAATAGAAGAAGGTACTTCCTACCGTAATTTATTAAATGGTTTTACTTTAAATGGAAACGGCAACGGAAATGCGGAAGTTGAAGTAGACGTAACTTTCAATAATTGTAAAGATATTTATCAATTAGCAGGTAAAGTATCACATTGTTTATTGGTGGATAGTACAAAATTGGTTTCTTATATTGAAAATGGAGCGACTTTGGAGAAATACGGTTTTACAATTGAGCAAATTCCGGCTTTATTTTTACCGAATACGTATAAAATGTATTATGATACAGACGAAGAACAGTTTGTAACAAGAATGGCTTCGGAGTTTAAAAACTTTTGGACACCAGAAAGAACAGCTAAAATTGAAAAAATCGGTTTAAAATCTCCTTCACAAGTAGTAACATTAGCAAGTATTGTTTATTCTGAACAATCTCAAAATCCAGAAGAGTGGCCAATTATCGCAGGTTTGTATTTAAATAGAATCAATCAAGGAATTAAAATGCAATCAGATCCAACTTTTAAATTTTGTTGGGGAGAAGAATTAGACGGAGTTCAACGTTTATTAGCGGTTCATAGAGAAATTGATTGTCCTTATAACACATATAAAATCAATGGATTACCTCCAGGTCCAATTTATATTCCATCTACTGCAGTTGTTGATGCTTGTTTGAATAGAGCTGATGTAGATTATATTTACATGTGTGCAAAGCCTGACTATACAGGAAAACACAACTTTGCTGTTTCTGGTTCTGAACATACACAAAACGCAACTATTTTTCAAAATTGGTTAGCGAAAGAATTAAAAAAGAAGGGACAATAATTGCTAATTTATTGAGTTATTAATTGAATTTGGAATTATTCAAATTGAAATAAATAAGCTTTAAGTAAATATAAAATGAACTATACGACTGATTTTGCTGAAATAAATCAAATTGAAGATTTAAATCAGCAGTTATTGCGCTCAAAAAAAGCGTTTAAGAAAGGAGATGTTTTAAGTTCTTTTTCAGAAAGTATTCGTGGAAAAGAGATTACCTATTTAACTGTTCAAGTGTCAGAAAATGAGCATGTTATTTTACGTCCTGAATATTTACAATATATTAATCATAGTTGTAATCCGAATGCATTCTTTGATGTAGATTCAATGAATTTAGTTGCATTAAAAGATATTCAAATAGGAGAGGAGTTGACATTTTTCTACCCATCCACAGAATGGAAAATGGTTCAACCTTTTGATTGTTTTTGTAATTCTGATAATTGTTTAGGTAGGATTGAAGGAGCTTCTAAAATCAATATTGAGACATTGAAAAAAAATAGATTATCGAGTTTTATTTCAAGAAAAGCTGGATTTTGTCCTTGTGGTTCAACAGATTTATTTTCAGATTGTTGTCAATCGAAAATTGAAGGGAAGGTAAAAGCAAAAACAGCTGAAGAATTAATGCGATCACGTTATTCAGCTTATGCTGTTTCAGCAATTCAATATTTAATAGATACGACTTATAAAACACTTCGAAAAGACCAATCTTATAAAGATATTGAACAGTGGTCGAAAGAAAATCGTTGGCAAAAGCTTGAAATACTGAATGCTACAGATAATACAGTTGAATTCAAAGCTTATTTTTTAGATGATTCAAATCAACAACAAATTCATCACGAGAAATCAACTTTCGTTTTTGAAAATGGAAGTTGGTATTACTCAAAAGGGGAATTTGAATAAGATGTAGGTTTCGATTAATGTTAAAAGAATCCTCAAACTCAAACTTATTCTCAATCTAAATCATTTTAATTGGTCTAAATTTTGTTTACATTTGAGTTATGTATAAATTATTGGTATTTCTATTCTTGCCGTTTTTAAGTTTTACTCAAAATGTAATTCCTTTTGTAGATTTCAATAACTATTTCAGAAGTTTTCAAGACGATAATTTTAGAGTTGTGGAGTTTCAAAAAATCATTGATTACAAAGGAGGAGATGAATTTGTTGCTTATATTGATAATAAAGGAAATCTCCGGGTTTTTGATGGGACAACACCAAAAGACATTACAAATCTTAATTTAGAATATAAAGTTTCTGATCATTTATTGGCTTGGAAAGTCATGAATACTGTTAATATGTGGGATGCTGGAAAAATGCGAACTCTCACCTATAACGGTAGAAATTATGAAGTTAGAGATAGTTTAATTGTCTATGATGATACACGTTACAATTCTGTAAACGCCTATTGGAAAGGAAATATTTACCCACTTTACACAGTTGTTGATTCGATTTACATGCCAGAATTTATTGGTGAAAACATTGTTGCTTTTAGAGATAATGGTAATTTTTACAAGATTTTTTGGAATGGACAAATTTATGACTTAGGAGTTTGGAATGGATCTGTTACATTTCAAGGAGGGACAGATATAATGACATTTAACGACCCTATTAATCGAACATTTGCAATTTTTGATAAAGGTGAATTTTTAGATGTTGAATCCTTTTACATGGGGAAATATAAAGCGGGGAGAGGCTTTATTGTTTATGAAGATTTAAATGGTAATCTCAATTATTATGGAAATGGAAACAAAGTCCAATTAAGTAATTT
>CANCEQ010000201.1 GCA_947375085.1 Flavobacteriales bacterium | reverse complement strand
CAATTAATTATGAAATTATAAAATTGCGTAACTAGTTTATATGAGTACTTTTGCACCCGCCAAGTTGAAATAATTGTATTATTTTCAATTGTAAACATTTAAAGAAAATAAATGCAAAAACAACTGTTTCTTTTCCTTTCGATACTAATCAACTCATTTTTAGGGTTTTCACAAAACATTTTTAGTTTACAAAAAACTTTACAAGTTGCACGTGAAAACAATCCAGTTTTAAAAACTGAAATTTTAAACATAGGTATTATTCAGTCTGATTTGATTACAGCTAAACTTCGTCCAAATCCAAAATTGAATAACCAATCTTTGCAGTTGATGAATACAAATCTTTATCCTGTTTCTACAAATTGGTCAAGTGCGAAAAATAGACAGGTTTGGTGGCAAGTAACAAAGGTTTTTCAATTACCATCTCAAATGCAATATAAAATAGATGTTGCAAATCAACGAATTAGTTTAGCAGAGAAACAATACAAAGAAAATGAACGAACTGTTTTTGTAGAAGTTGCTTCTAAATGGCTAGAAATTTGGAATGCTCAAAAAAAATTAGACATCTTGCAAATTGCAAATGCAAATATAGATACGTTGACAAAAATCAACCAACTAAAATTTAAGAACCAAGTTATTACCCAAACGGAACTATTTAGAACTGAATTATTAGCCAAACAATACGACCTTCAACTAAAAACAGCTAAACAAGAAGTTAGTAATCGTTTGAAAGAATTACGTTTTTTAATTGGTGTTCAAGATAGTATCTCTATTGATAAAGAAGACAATTTCCTTTTTTCGATACCAAAAAATTTAGATAGTTTATTAAGTGAATCCATTAAAGAAAGAACTGATATTCAAGTTTCTAAATCAATAATTGAAGTTTCAAATAGTAACATAGGACTTCAAAAAGCGATGGTTTTTCCTCAACCTGAACTTGGTTTTATTTGGAATCCACAAAATACTATCCCCTATTTTGGTGTTTTTGCTACCGTTGAATTACCAGTTTTTAGCAGAAATCAAGGGGAAATTAAAAAAGCATATGCCCAAAAAGAACAAGCTGAAATTCGACTTACAACGGCTGAAAATCAATTAAAAACAGAGATTCAAGTTGCTTTTTCGAATTATAGAACCAATGAACAAAACGTAGAAAATTACAAACCTGTAATCGAACAATCTCAATTAATATTAGACAATGTTAAATATGCTTATCTAAAAGGAGGGACAACAATTATCGACTTTTTAGAAGCACAAAGAAGTTGGTTGGAAACGCAACAAAATTACTACAATACCCTTTTTGAATACAAAAAAGGGTACATCCAATTATTATATACAACTGGTTTAATCAATAAGTTAGCACAATGATAAAAAATTTAATTTACTGTTTTTCACTTCTATTTTTCATTGCTGCGTGCAAAGATGGAGTAAAACCAAAAGAAGATAATAGTACTCCAATTGTTAGTCAAAATGGAGAAGAAATAAAATTCAAAGATGCAAAATCAAGTAAATTCTTTAAGATTGGTAATGTGCATAGCAGTGTTATCAAGGCTGAATTTACAGCACCTGCAAATATTGCCGCAACTATAATCGGAAGTGGTGAAGGAGGATTATCCAATATGGTCCTTTTTGAGAATCCGGAATTGGCAGGGAATTTTTCTCAATTATCTCAACATCAAATGAATATGTCTCAAATTAGAAACATAAACATTAAGCAAAAACAAATTGAATTAGATAGAATCAAAGATTTAGTTGCTCATGGTGCAGCTACTGGACAAGATTTACTAAATATTCAGTCGGCTTTAAGTATGGAACAAACCAATTTGGCGAACGAAAAAGCAGCTTTAATTGAACACGAATCAAAACTTATTTCTGCTGGTTTAAATCCAAGTGTTTTAAAAAAATCAAATGCAGGTACTGCTTTTTTAATTTGCGATATACCTGAAAATCAAATCAGTAAAATTAAAATAGGAGGAGCTTGTAAGATAAATTTCACAGCTTTTCCAAACGAAGATTTTACAGGAAAAATAGATGCAGTAGCTGATATTGTAGACAATAGTACGCGTATGGTTAAACTTCGTATCAATGTAAACAATAGTTCGAGTAAATTAAAAGCAGGAATGTTTGCCAATGTTTCTTTCGGTTTAAGTGAAGGTGATTTCATTAACATCAACAAAAATTCATTGATTACAATTCAAGGTAGAAATTACGTTTTTGTGAAACATGGAGACAAAACATTTATTCGAAAAGAAGTACAAATTGGACAACAAATCGGAGATAATATTATCATTTTCAGTGGAATTAATACAAATGAAAAAATCGTAGTTGATGGTGTAATTCAACTTAAAGGATTGTCATTCGGTTATTAAAAATTATAACAATGTTACAAGCACAAATATTTTTAGACGAGGATGATTTCAGAGAAACTGTCCCAATGCATAAATACATAATGAAATTGCTTATCAACGAGGGAATAGCAGGAGCAACTTCTTTCAGAGGTCAGTCAGGTTTTGGTAAAAATCACAACTTACAACAACCAAATCAACAATTTTCATTTGACGATGCTCCAATCCTTATAACGTTTATAGACGAAGACGATAAGGTAAAACATGCTATAACTGAAATTAGAAAAAAATTCGATGGTGGGTTGATTGTAACTCATTCTGTAGAAAAGTGGTAAAAATATGATTAAAAATCTCCTTATTTTCTCACTTAAAAACAGGTGGGTTGTAGTTGCAGCGAGTGTTGTTTTAATGGCAATCGGATACTTTTGTTTTACGCAATTAAAAATTGAAGCTTATCCTGATATTGCTGATACAAATGTCATCGTAATTTCTCAATACCAAGGCAGAGCTGCAGAAGAAGTAGAACAACAAGTAACAGTTCCAATCGAACGAGCACTTCAAAATACCCCTAATGTTCTTGATAGAAGAAGTAGAACTATTTTTGGATTATCTGTTGTTCAATTAACTTTTAAAGACGGAACCGATGATTATTTTGCCCGTCAACAAGTTATGGAACGATTGGCTGCTGCAAAATTACCAAATGATGTCGCTCCTGAATTAGCCCCACTTTCTACAGCCGTTGGAGAAATTTTTAGATATGTTGTTGAAGCTCCCCCATCTTATACCCCAACTCAAGTAAGAGATTTACAAGATTGGGTGATTAAGCCATACCTTTTACAAACTTCAGGAATTGCTGACATCATCACTTTTGGTGGACCATTAAAACAATTTCACATTCTTTCTGACCCTGAAAAATTAAGAAAATTCAATATTACACTAGCGGAAGTCGAAGAAGCTGTAAGAACAAACAATTTAAATACTGGTGGTGGTACTATCTCAAGAGGTGGACAAGGATTTTCAATTCGTGGTTTAGGAGCAATCAAAACTGAAAAAGACATTGAAAACATTGTTTTGAAAGCCGATAACGGAGTACCTATTTTCATCAAGGATATTGCAAGTATTGAAATTGCTCCTCCTCCACCAAGTGGAGTGATGGGGTATACGATTGCTGAAGACCATGTAAATATCAACAACGGTGTTGAGGGTATTATACTTTTACGTCGCTATGAAAATCCAAGTGAAGTTTTAAAGGACTTAAAACAACGAATGAAAGACCTACAAGAAAATGAACTTCCTGAAGGTATAAAATTGAGAAAACTATACGACCGTAGTTTCTTGATTGATAGTTCTTTAGAGACAGTAGGTAAAACCTTATTTGAAGGAATTAGCATCGTTATCATCATTTTAATTTTCTTTTTAGGTAGTGCTCGAAGCGCATTGGTTGTGGCTTTAACCATTCCATTTTCATTGCTTTTTGCTTTTATCATTATGCGCTTGACAGGTATTCCTGCTAACTTACTTTCTTTAGGTGCAATTGATTTTGGTATTATTGTGGATGGAGCCGTCGTAATGGTCGAGCATCTTATTCGAAATTATCGAACGGCAACCGTTGAAGAAAAAAAGAAAGGAATTGTAAAAATCACTTTGAATTCTGCTCAAGAAGTAGGAAGAGAAATTTTCTTTTCGGTAACGATTATCATTTTGGCTTATATGCCGATTTTAATGATGACAAGAGTGGAAGGGAAATTATTTTCTCCAATGGCTCTAACCCTTGCATTTGCAGTTATTGGTTCAATGTTAGCTGCCTTAACTCTTATTCCTGTTTTGATTTCATTTGTATACAACAAAGCGATTTCAAATCCTGAAATACCAATGAAAGCGCATAAAAACTTTGTGCTCTCTTTTCTTGAAAAAGCCTATGGAAAGCTCTTGAATGGATTAATGAAACATTACAAAAAAGCAGTCATCATCGGTTTTACGGTGGTTATCATTTTGGTTTCTTTTGGAGGAAAACTAGGAACAGAATTTTTGCCTGAACTAGACGAAGGTTCTATCTTTTTAAGAGGGAATTTCCCAGCAGGTATTACGATTCAAGAGAATGCGAAATATGCTCCTAAAATCAGAAAGATTATCGCTAAATATCCTCAAATTTCATTTGTTATTACGCAATCAGGAAGAAATGATGATGGAACCGACCCTTTTCCAACGAATAGAAATGAAATTTTAGTTGGACTTAAAGATTACCATTTATGGAGCGATACGATTACTAAAAAAGAATTGGTAAAACTGGTTAGAAGCGAGTTAGAACTTGAATTACCATCCGTACGTTTTTCTTCTGGTCAACCGATTATTGACCAAGTAATGGAAATTGTTACCGGTAGTGCTGCCGATTTAGCGGTTTCCATTGTTGGTGATGATTTAATTATGATGCGTCAAAAAGCGGATAGTATTTCCGCTATTGTAAAATCAATGGAAGGAAATGAATCGGTAAACATCGAACAAGAAGGTACGCAAGAACAACTTGCCATTACTATAAATCGTGAAAATACAGCACGTTACGGAATCAATGTGGCAGATATTCAAAATATGATTGAAGCGGCAATTGGAGGAAAAAACATTTCAACGCTTTATGATGGAACGAAACGTTACGATGTTGTCATTCGTTACTTACCTCAATTTCGAAACAATATAGATGAAATTAAAAACCTTTTAGTTCCATCTGCAAATGGTTCTTTAATTCCAATGAGTCAGTTAGCTGATATTCATTTTATGGAAGGTCAAACCAATATTTACCGCTACAATAACAAACGAATGGTAACCGTTCGAACGAATATTCGTGGAAGAGACCAAGGTGGATTTGTAAAGGAATTGAAAAAAAGAATCGAAAACGAAGTGAAGATTCCAAAAGGGTATGAAATTGTTTACGGCGGTCAATACGAAAACCTTGAAAGAGCGGGAAAACAATTAGCTTTAACAATTCCATTGACGATTGTTTTGGTGTTTGTTTTCTTATTTATGTTGTACAAAAATTTACGAAATACCTTGTTAACAGTAAGTTGTATTTTGTTTGCGTTGGCAGGTGGAATTATTGCTTTGTTATTAAGAGGTTTCTATTTCAACGTTTCGGCAGGAGTTGGATTTGTAAGTATCTTCGGTATTTCAGTAATGGCAGGAGTTTTACTCGTATCTGCTCTCAACCGTGGAACATTCAATCAACCCATTTCACAACCATTAATTGCTAAAATATCGCGAGAACAATTAACAGCATTGCTTTCCATTTTGATTTTAGCCATTTTAGGACTTGTTCCTGCGGCTATTTCAAGCGGAATAGGTTCAGATGTCCAACGACCTCTCGCTACTGTTATAATCGGCGGATTAACAAGTACATTGATATTTGCTCCTATTTTACTTCCTCCCTTATATTGGTGGTT
>CANCEQ010000200.1 GCA_947375085.1 Flavobacteriales bacterium | reverse complement strand
TGAAAGTAAGCGAAGAAGAATTAGCTGAAAGAAGAAAGAATTGGAAACAACCTGACTTAAAAGTTACACAAGGTGTTTTGTATAAATATGCAAAATGCGTTGCAAATGCTTCAGAAGGGTGTATAACGGATAAATAATTTAGAGTCAAGATGGAATGATTCAAGATAGTAAGACAACAATTATTTAGTCTTTAAATCTTGAGTCTGTAAGTCTTTAAATCTTTTAAAAAATGAGTAAAGAAATAAGAGGAGCAGAATCAGTTATCAAAAGTTTAATTGCTGAAGGTACACATACCATTTTCGGGTATCCTGGAGGAGCTATTATGCCAATTTATGATGCATTATATGATTATAAAGATACTGTAAAGCACGTATTAGTAAGACACGAACAAGGAGGTATTCACGCAGCGCAAGGTTTAGCTAGAGCAGGAAGAACTGTAGGAGTTTGTTTTGCAACATCAGGTCCAGGTGCAACGAATCTAGTAACAGGTTTAGCGGATGCAATGATTGATTCTACTCCATTAGTTTGTATTACAGGTCAGGTAGCATCTCATTTGTTAGGAACAGATGCTTTCCAAGAGACAGATGTAATTGGTATTACAATGCCAGTAACAAAATGGAGTGTTCAGATTACAAAAGCGGAAGATATTCAACCTGCAATTGCAAGAGCATTTTATATTGCAAGAACAGGAAGGCCAGGTCCAGTTTTAATTGACATCACAAAAGATGCTCAATTTGGAATGACTTCATATGAGTACAAACCTTGCGAAGAGTTTAGAAGTTACAATCCGAAACCAACTTTAAAAGTGGACGCTTTAAAAGAGGCAGCAGCTTTATTGAATTCAGCTAAAAAACCATATGTTGTTATTGGTCAAGGAATCTTGTTGTCAAATGCTGAAAAAGAATTGTTAGCATTTATTGAAAAATCAGGAATTCCAGTTGCGTCTACTTTGTTAGGATTAGGTGCTTTTCCTCAAGATCATAATTTGTACGCAGGTTATTTAGGAATGCACGGTAATTATGCACCGAATATTAAAACTAACGAATGTGATGTTTTATTAGCGGTTGGTATGCGTTTCGATGATCGTGTAACTGGCGATGTATCTCGTTATGCGAAACAAGCGAAAGTAATCCATATCGATATCGATGCTTCTGAATTAAATAAAAATATTCCAGCAGAAATAGCAATTCATTCAGATGCAAAAGAAGCATTGGTTGAATTAACGAAATGGGTAGATGCTAAAAGTCATGATGCTTGGTTACAAGAATTTAAAGATGCCGATAAAATTGAGTTTGATAGTGTAATTAATGAAGCAATTCATCCTTCAAATGACCAATTGAAAATGGCAGAGGTAATCAATACACTTTCTGAAAAAACAAATGGAAATGCAATTGTTGTAACGGATGTTGGTCAACATCAGATGATTACATCACGTTATTACAAATACAATCAGAAAAATGGAAACATTACTTCTGGAGGTTTAGGAACAATGGGATTTGCTTTACCAGCTGCAATTGGAGCGAAATTAGGAAGTCCTGAACAAGAGGTAATTGCAATTATCGGTGATGGTGGTTTTCAAATGACAATTCAAGAGTTGGGGACTATTTTACAATCGAAAGTAGGTGTTAAAATCATTATTTTGAATAACAATTTCTTAGGAATGGTTCGTCAATGGCAACAATTGTTTTTCGATAAACGTTACTCTGGAACTGAAATAGAAAACCCTGATTTTGTAGCTATTGCAAAAGGATACAGCATCGAAGCGACAAAAATTACAGAAAGAACTGAATTAAGTGACGCGTTAGATAAATTATTGGCACACAAAGGTTCTTATTTATTAGAAATTGTTGTGGAACAAGAAGAAAATGTTTTCCCAATGATTGAAACAGGAGCAGCAGTATCAGAAATAAGATTATCATAAAGTAGATTTAGAGTTTGGATTTAAGTCTTATATCTTGTGGTCTTGAATCTTTAAGTCTATTTAAATAAAAAATAAAAAAGATGATTAAAACATTTAATATATCAGTTTTCACAGAAAATAGTATCGGGATGTTATCTCGTATCTCTTTAATTTTCACAAGAAGACACATCAATATTGAGAGTATAACAGCATCTCCTTCAGAATTAGAAGGAATTCACAGATATACAATTGTTGTAAACGAAACGTTAGAACAAGTTAAAAAAGTAGTAGGACAAATTGAAAAACAAGTAGATGTTTTAAAAGCGTTTTATCATTCGGATGATGAGGTTGTTTATCAGGAAATTGCACTTTATAAAATTCCTACACAACAATTAGCAATTAAAGGTGGAGCAGAAAGAATCTTAAGATCTCATTATGCTCGAATTTTAGCAATTGAAGAAGAGTTTACAATTATTGAACAAACAGGACAACAAGACGAAATCAAAAAATTATTTGATGAGTTAAAACCATACGGTTTATTAGAGTTCGTTGGTTCAGGAAGAGTAGCGATTTCGAAACCAATGAAAACATTAGAAGAACACATCAGAGATTTAAAATCATAATAAAATCCGTAGAAACGCCATTTATGGCGTCTCCCCGTTCAATATAAAAAAATTAAAAAAAACAAAAAAATGGCAAATTATTTCAACACATTATCATTAAGAGAACAATTAAACCAATTAGGAGTTTGTGAATTTATGGACAGCAGCAACTTTGCTGATGGTATAGAAGCATTAAAAGGAAAGAAATTAGTAATCGTTGGTTGTGGAGCGCAAGGTTTGAATCAAGGATTAAATTTAAGAGATTCTGGTTTAGATGTATCTTACACATTAAGAAAAGAAGCAATTGAAACTAAACGTGCTTCATGGAAAAATGCTACGGATAATGGGTTTACTGTTGGTTCTTATGAAGAATTAATCCCAACTGCTGATTTAGTTATTAATTTAACTCCTGATAAACAGCATACTGCAGTTGTTTCTGCGATTATGCCGATGATGAAAAAGGGCTCAACATTATCTTATTCTCATGGTTTTAATATCGTTGAGGAAGGAATGGAAATCCGTAAAGATATTACGGTTATTATGGTTGCTCCAAAATGTCCAGGTACTGAAGTTCGTGAAGAATACAAAAGAGGTTTTGGTGTACCAACATTAATCGCTGTTCACCCAGAAAATGATCCAGAAGGAAAAGGATGGGCTCAAGCAAAAGCATATGCAGTTGGAACAGGTGGACATAAAGCAGGAGTTTTAAAATCATCATTTGTAGCAGAAGTAAAATCTGATTTAATGGGAGAACAAACTATTTTATGTGGTGTTCTTCAAACAGGCTCTATTCTTTGTTTCGATAAAATGATTGAAAAAGGAATTGATACAGGATATGCTTCAACATTGATTCAATATGGATGGGAAGTAATTACGGAAGCTTTAAAGCAAGGTGGTATTACTGCAATGATGGATCGTTTATCTAATCCGGCTAAAATTAAAGCATTTGAATTATCAAATGAGTTAAAAGCGATTATGCGTCCTCTTTTTGAGAAACACCAAGACGATATTATGAGCGGACATTTCTCTAAAACAATGATGGAGGATTGGGCTAACAATGATAAAAACTTGTTGACTTGGAGAGAAGCTACAGGAAATACAGCATTCGAAAAATCAGAAGCAACAGCTAAATTAACTGAGCAAGAATTTTTTGATAATGGATTATTGATGGTTGCTTTGGTAAGAGCGGGTGTAGAATTAGCTTTCGAAGTAATGGTTGAAAGTGGAATTAAAGAAGAGTCAGCTTATTATGAGTCTTTACACGAAACACCATTGATTGCTAACACAATTGCTCGTAAAAAATTATTCGAAATGAACAGAGTAATTTCTGATACTGCTGAATACGGATGTTATTTATTTGATCACGCTTGTAAACCATTATTAGCTGATTTTATGAAAAAAGTCGATACTGATATCATCGGTAAAAATTTCAATGATGGAAAAGACAATGGTGTTGATAACAAAGAAATTATTGCTGTAAATAATGTATTACGTTCTCATACAATCGAAAAAGTAGGAGATGTATTACGTGCAGCAATGACCGATATGAAAGTTATCAATACGGTAAAATAATTTCTTAATGAGTGAAATTGTAATCTATAATGCTGATCAAGGGGTTCAAATTGATGTAAAATTTGAAAATGAATCCGTATGGTTATCTCTTAATCAGATTGCAGTTTTATTCGGAAGGGATAAGTCTGTCATTTCTAGACATTTAAAAAATATTTTCATTAATGAAGAATTAGTCAAAAGTCAAGTTGTTGCAAAAAATGCAACAACTGCTTTAGACTCGAAAAGTTATTTGGTAGAGTTTTATAATCTAGATGCTATTATTTCTGTAGGTTATAGAGTTAATTCAATTCAAGGAACTAAATTTCGACAATGGGCTACTAAATGTTTGAAAGATCATTTAGTGAGGGGATATTCTTTGAATCAAAAGAGATTAGAAGAATTAAATCAGATTGTAAAAATCATTGAGAAATCTACAAAAGAAGATGGACTTTTACTTTCAGAATCTAAAGGACTTTTAAATATTTTAAGCAATTATACTAAAAGTTTTATTCTATTAAATCAATTCGATTCAAATCGATTAGATACAAATAGTTTAAATGAAAACATCACTTATGAGATTGAATATGAGGAAGCAATTTTAGCAATTACTGAATTAAAAAGACAGCAAATTGATAAAAAAGAAGCTACCGAACTATTTGGGAATGAAAAAGATGATAGTTTTAAAGGAACTCTTCAAAATGTAGTTCAATCTTTCGATGGGGCGTATTTGTATCCAACGATTGAAGAACAAGCATCGCATTTACTTTATTTCATCATTAAAAATCATTCATTTAGTGATGGTAACAAGCGAATTGGGGCTTTTATGTTTGTTTGGTTTTTAGAGAAAAATAAACATTTATTTAAAAATTCAGGTGAAGTAAAAATAAATGATAATGCATTGACTGCTTTGGCTTTATTAGTAGCTCAAAGTAACCCAAATGATAAAGAATTGATTACGAAATTAATTTGTAATTTGATAAAGAATAATTAAATGATTTCACTACAAAACGTCGAAGAAGCAAAAGTTAAATTAGATGGAGTAGCCTATAAAACTCCACTAATGAAAAGCTTAAATTTATCTGATAAATACGAAGCTAAAATTCTTTTAAAAAGAGAAGATTTACAGTTGGTTCGTTCTTATAAATTAAGGGGAGCGTATAATAAGATGTATCATTTATCAGATGAACAAAAGGCAAACGGAATTGTATGTGCTAGTGCTGGAAATCATGCTCAAGGTGTCGCTTATTCTTGTATGGTTCTTGGAATTCAAGGGACAATTTATATGCCTTCAACAACTCCGAAACAAAAAATAAAGCAGGTTGAACTTTTTGGTAAATCAAAAGTGAAGATTGTTTTAGCTGGAGATACATTTGACGATGCTTTTAAAGATGCTGTGAAATATGGTCAAGAAAATAACTTGACTTTTATTCATCCTTTTGACGATCCATTAGTTATTGCAGGTCAAGGTACTGTTGCATTAGAGATTTTAGAAACAGCAACAGAACCAATTGATTATCTTTTTGTTCCAATTGGAGGAGGAGGTTTAGCAGCAGGTGTTTGTACTGTATTTAAAGCACTTAGTCCGAATACGAAAATTATTGGTATTGAACCGGAAGGTGCTCCTTCAATGTTGACTTCAATTAAAAATGGAGTGAATACGACATTGGATCATATCGATAAATTTGTGGATGGGGCGGCTGTGAAGCGAGTAGGGGATTTGACATTT
>CANCEQ010000199.1 GCA_947375085.1 Flavobacteriales bacterium | reverse complement strand
GCAGGAGGAGTTGAATCAATGTCAGTTATGGCAATGGGAGGTTGGAGAATTGTTCCAAATTCTAAAGTTGGTAAAGAACACCCTGATTGGTATTGGGGAATGGGCTTAACAGCAGAAGCAGTTGCAAAAAAATACAACGTTTCAAGAGAGGAACAAGATGCATTTGCAATTAAATCGCACGAAAAAGCAATTGCCGCTATACAAGCAGGACGATTTAAAGATGACATCGTTCCAATTACAGTTGAACACGTTTATTTAGATGAAAACGAAAAAAGACAAGTAAAATCATACGTTGTTGATACCGACGAAGGACCAAGAGCTGGAGGTACATTAGAATCTTTAGGTGCATTGAAACCAGTTTTCGCTCAAGGTGGTTCTGTTACAGCTGCGACTTCATCTCAAACTTCAGATGGAGCTGCATTTGTTTTGGTTATGTCTGAAAAAATGATTGAAGAATTAGGTTTAAAACCGATGGCGAGATTAGTTTCATACACTGTAGTAGGATTAGAACCTAAATATATGGGAGTGGGACCAATCGAAGCAATTCCGAAAGCAATTAAAATGGCCGGATTAAAATTAGAGGATATTGATTTAATTGAATTAAATGAAGCATTTGCCTCTCAATCAATTGCCGTAATTCGTGAAGCAGGATTAAATCCAGATATCGTAAACGTAAATGGAGGAGCTTTAGCTTTAGGTCACCCACTTGGTTGTTCAGGAGCTAAATTAACAGTTCAAATAATGAACGAATTGAAAAAACGCAATAAAAAATACGGAGTAGTAACGATGTGTGTAGGTACAGGTCAAGGTGCTGCTGGTGTTATTGAAATGTGTTAAAACAGTAAACTATTTATAAAGAGCGGATTGGTTATTTTACTAATTCGCTCTTTTTTATTTATAACTTAATTTGGGAAAATTTAACTTTATCATGTAACTGAATTATAAAAAACCGTTATCCAACTAAATAAATCACTATGTATAAGACACTTCCAATCATCTGTTTGTTATTTATTCTTCATCTAAATTCATATTCACAAAAATTAATTAAGATAGAACGAATAGATTCAATTTCGATTATTTTCAAATTTGGAAGTGCTAAAATTGACAAGAAAGCACAAATTATCGAGCGTCTAAATAAACTTCAAATCAATGAAATTGGTTTAGTGAAAATGAATGCTTATACAGATACAGTTGGAAACGAATTATATAATAACAGATTAGCTTCTAATCGATTAAAAGAAACTGATTTAATATTCAAAAAATCTAAACTTAAACTTTTTACAATAGACACCTTAAATCTCAATGAAAAAAGAAACTCTTCTTTCACAAATGATAGTCTTTACAGGAGAGTTGATATTTTAGTCTATAAAACAACTCCAAATTATAAAGTCAATACACCTATTGATTTAAAAATAAATTTTGAAGGTGGAACCGATATTTTATTAAAATCATCTTATGCATCTTTATTGAAATTAAAACTTTCGTTACAAATGGATTCCACAATTTCAATTAAACTACTAGGCCATGTTTGTTGTGGTCCAGAACAAAATTTATCTTTAAAAAGAGCTCAACAAGTTAAAAAATATCTAGTTCAGAATAAAATAAATGAAAAAAGAATATCCTGTGAAGGATTTAGTAATACAAAAAATTTAGTCCCGGATAATACAGAAAAAAATAACGTAATAAATAGACGGGTTGAAGTGATATTTATATCTAAAACAACAGCTAAAATTTCAAAATAACTGTAATTTAAATTTTTGATTTAACTTTAACAAAAGTTGATTCAAAATGGTAAAACAACACAATTACAGTCTGAATATTAAATGGACTGGAAATAAAGGAGAAGGCACAACTCGATATGATGCTTACGATAGAAGTTATATTATTTCAGGAGAAAATAAAGTGGATATTTTAGGTTCTGCTGATGCTCCATTTAGAGGCGATATTACAAAATACAATCCTGAAGATTTACTTTTAGCTTCTCTCTCTTCGTGTCATATGCTTTGGTATTTTCATTTATGTGCTGATGCAGGAATAATTGTAACTGATTACATTGACAACCCAACTGGGATTTTAGTACAAAATGAAACTGGAAGTGGTTCATTTTCAGAAGTAACATTAAACCCGAAAGTGATTGTGAGCGATAATTCGATGATAGAAAAAGCAAATCAACTGCACGAAAAAGCAAATCAATTTTGTTTTATAGCAAATTCTGTCAACTTCAAAGTGAAACACAATCCTACGTGTAAAGTTCAATAAAATTTAAAAGCATAAAGTATGGCATTCTTCCAAAAAGAAATAAAACAATTTATTAAATTCTCCACCCTTTAAAAAAATTATTCTTTCATAATTCTATAAATAGAATTTTCATGTTTTAATAAATATATTCCACTTGATCTATTCGATAAGTCAATCTTGTTTTTACCTTTTTGAAGTTTTTGAAAAGATATTAACTCGCCTAATACATTCATGATTTCAATAAAAGCTTCTTGCTCAATTTCGACATTGAAAACACCGTTATTTGGATTAGGATAAATTAAAAATCGTAAGTCATTTGTCAATTCTCCCAAACTTAAAGAATTAACATTTAAACAAATAGATGTATCAATACATCCATCTTGATTTATTACAACAGAGTAATTACCGTTTTCAAAAGGTATATAATGATTCTTGTCAGCGCCAATAATAATTGAGTTGTTATCACAATTTATCCACTTAAACATTCCGTTATTTTGGTTTGAGAAAATTGTATCTGATAAAAAACTCACTGAAATATTAACAGATTTCACTGTCACAGATATTGTGTCAAAATTAATACATCCATTAATATCTGTACCTTTTACGAAATACTGATAATCATAAGAGGGATAAAATTGTTGATTATTTACTATGTTATTATTCCATTTATAGGTTAAAGCGCCTTTCCCTGATAAAATTAAAGATGACCCTTTACAAATTGAAGTATCTAGTCCAGCACTAACATTCGGGAGAGGTTTAACCTTAACTAAAACTTGATCGAAATTTTGACAACCAAAAGAGTCTATTCCTATAACAGAATATAAATTTTCGCCTAAATTTGGGATAAATGATTTTCCATTTATAATATTTCTATCCCAATGATAAGTTAATGCATTTTCAGCTATTAGAATTACCGAATCACCTTGACAAATTTCTTTATCTAAACCTGCACTAACAGTTGGCAAACTGTGGACAACAACTTGAACAGAATCAATATTATCACATCCATTATTATCTCTTCCTGTCAATATATAAATTGTAGAACCAATAGGTGGGGTAAAATAACGACCATCAACTTTCCCATTACTCCAACTATACACAACAGAATTTAAAACATTCAATGCACTCAAGTTAATAGAGTCCCCAAAGCAAAGTTCTTTATCTATGCCCGCTTCAACTGTAGGTAAATTATTTACAGTAACAATTATTGTGTCTGAATTTTTACAACCATTATTATTTACTCCACTCAAAATAAATGTATTTATACCAATAGGAGGTATAAAAGAAACTCCATTTTGAGCTCCATTACTCCAACTATAAGTGTTAGCACCTGATCCGTTTAACATAATTGAATTTCCAAAACAGATGCTTTTATCTATTCCTGCATAAATATTTGGTAAAGATTGAACATAAATATCTTTTTTATACGTGCTTTTACAACCAAAGCTATCTATACCAGTAACCAAATATGATCCAAATCCTAAAGGAGGAACAAAAGACACTCCATTTTTAACACCATTATCCCATTTATATGTTAATGCACCATATCCTGTTAAAGAAATCGAATCTCCAATGCAAATAGAAGATTTTGATGATAAAGCGAAAACTTGTGGTTTGTTATGTAAAGAATCTACAACAATTATTACTGATGCAGTGTCTTTACACCCATTCAGATCTCTTCCTATAACTGTATAATTATTAGTATGTGACGGAAAAAATGAAACACCATCCTTAATATTTTTATCCCATTCATATTTTAGCCCACCATTAGCTTTCAAAGTGATTGAATCACCTAAACAAATACTATCTTTTGAAGCTGAAATTGAAACATTTAAAGGTGTATTAAGAGGACTACATTGACTCATTTTCATTATTGAATTATATTGAAAACCAAGGTTCCCCATTTTGGTTGATTTTATTAGTGAATAAATATTGTTAGAAATATCAGTTTTTAAAGCTAGATTAGAATAATCACTATCCCAAGAAGCAGTATTTGATTTTTTAGCCCAAATAAATTCTCCATCATTTCCTAATTTTAAATAAAACACTTTATCCGTACCCATTAAATTATAAACACCTAAACCTGGATCAAAATCAATGTTGTTAGAAAATGTTCCGCTTATATATAAAGATCCAAATTCATCAGAACATATATTATCACCAAATGAACCTACAATATTTCTATACCATTTTAATGATCCTAGAGAATCTATTTTCATTAAACAAGTGTAAGATGAATCAATGCAAACTGAATTTAAATTAGTAGATTGATTTATAGAATAATACCCCTTTCTTTTGATTTGAGTTAAAGCATAAATATTCCCAAAATTATCATTAGTTAAAGATTTCGCATGATCATAATCATTTGACCCTATTGATTTTGCCCATACACAATTACCATCCGAATTTAATTTTAAAATAAAAACATCGGTTCTACCTTTTGAATTAAAATGCATTAGCGTAGAGTTAAATTTTAGATCAAAATCAAATTCACCTAATAAGTAAATAGCCCCAAATTTGTCTACCTTTAATGATTTGATACTACATAAATCTTGTCCGACACTGGCAAAAGACTTACTCCAAACTAAATCACCTATAGATGTTAGTTTAGAAACAAAATTATTACCACATATTAATATAGAACCATCTCTGCCAACATCAATAAAATTACCACGATCTGTATTTTGATTACCTAAAAGTTTTGCCCAAACAAACTCTGCCTGAGAATTTAATTTTAATACAAATACATTACCTAATGAATAATTGTTGGCATCTCTAGTTAAGTTATAAATACCAACTCCAGGATCAAAATCAAAAACAGTTTCAATTCCGTCCAAATAACCAGTCATAAAAATATTATCGCTAGAATCGATATAAATTGAATTTGTATTTCCGGCTAATAATTTTGCCCAAACAAATTTTCCTTTTGAATCCATTTTGATAAGGTAATTGTTATTTTGTGTGTCTCCCCTATAAAATGTTTCTCTATAGTCTGTCCCTGGATCAAGATCTGTACTCCCATTTCCATTTATTGTACAAGTAGTATAAACGTTCCCTTTACTATCCAACGCCATTAAATTAGCCGAGACATCAACGCCCCACGATTTTCCCCATAAATAATCTACATTTTGAGAAAAAATCAAATTAGAGGAAAATAAAAATAAAAATGCAAAATAAAAGAATTTCATTTTTAATGATTTATTAAATGTTTGTTTGGTTTATATTTGATTTTCAAATTTAGCAATTATATTTTATTTTTTCAATTACACAAAAAAGCATGGCATTCTTCCAAAAAGATTTTCTTGATTTCTTCATAGAATTAGCACCAAACAACCACAAGGATTGGTTCGACGCAAATCGTAAACGATATGAAAATTCGGTAAAAGAACCGTTTAAAAATTTTGTCACTCATATCATATCCAAACTAGCTGAAATTGATTCATCGTTTAGCGAAGTAGAAGCTAAAGATTGTATTTTTAGAATCAATCGTGATGTTCGATTTTCAAAAGATAAACAACCTTATAAAACACAAGTTTCAGCAATAGTGGCTCCAACGGGTAAAAAAAGTAAAGCTATTAATGGTGTTTATTTTGA
>CANCEQ010000198.1 GCA_947375085.1 Flavobacteriales bacterium | reverse complement strand
TGGATGAATGTAAATGCGGTAGTTATTCCCAATGATTTAGGTGTTGTTTGTAGTTTAAATGATATTACTGAACGAAAAAAAATAGAGCAAATCATTAAACGAAATGAAGAAATGCTCTACCAGACAAATAAAATTGCACAAGTTGGTGCGTGGGAATACAAATTAGATCAAAGTGTTTTTTGGTCTGAGGTGACAAGAGAGATATTCGAATTGCCAATTGATTTCTTTACCAATTTTGATGATTTAAAACAATTCTATCCCGAAGAAAATTTAGATTTACTTTTAACTAATTCTAGAAAAACAATTGAAACGGGAGAACCTTTTGAAATTATTTTAAATATTAAAACATTTAAGAACAATTTAAAATGGGTAAAATGTAAGGGCGAAGCAGAATTTATCGATGGTAAATTTAAACGATTATATGGAGCTTATCAAGATATTACACAGCAAAAAAATAACGAAATTGAAATTTTAAACAGTAAAAATCATTTTCAAGCATTAGTAAATAATTCCCCATTTTGCATCCATGAAATTAATTTAGAAGGAAAATTGATTTCAATGAACTCCGCAGGTTTAAAAATGATGGGAGTAGAAAATTTTGAGGAAATCAATCAATCATTATATTTAAATGCTGTTTGTTCGGTAGATAAACCTAGAATTGAAGAACTTTTAAATAATGCATTACAAAATCAATTTTCTAAATTTCAATTTCAATCGACAGGAGGAAATATTTTTAATTCAAATTTTGTACCCATTCAAAATGAATCAGGCAAAGTGGTACGTTTAATGGGAATTACAGAAGATATTACTGAGAAATACTTAGCTGAACAAGAATTGATTTCAGCCAAAGAAAAAGCAGAACTTGCTAACGTAGCTAAATCTGATTTCTTAGCAAATATGAGTCACGAAATTAGAACACCTTTAAATGGAATTATTGGATTTTCAGAGTTATTAAAAACAACAAAATTAGACCCGACTCAAGAAATATATTCAAAAACGATAATTCAATCTTCTCATTCTTTGCTAGCCATTATTAATGATATATTGGATTTTTCAAAAATTGAGGCTGGAAAATTAGATTTAGACATTCAAAAAACAAACTTGAAAGAACTTCTTCAAAAAGCGTTAGACACCGTTTCATTTCAAGCTCAATCTAAAAATCTTGGTTTGATTTTAACGTTAGATCCAAATTTACATACAAATTACCTTACTGACGAATTAAGAGTTAAACAAATCATTATCAACTTATTAGGTAATGCTATTAAATTTACAACAAAAGGAAAAGTTGAATTAAAAACAGAATTAATTGCTACTTTAAATTCATCTTCAAAAATTCGTTTTTCAATTACTGATACTGGCGTTGGTATAGAAAAAGAAAATCAGCAGAAAATTTTTGAAGCATTTTCTCAAGCTGATACTTCAACTACTCGAAAATTTGGAGGAACAGGATTAGGTTTAACCATTTCTAATAAACTGTTAAATTTAATGGGAGAAAGTAAACTTCAATTAACAAGTCAAATTGGAGTTGGAAGTACTTTCTTTTTTGATTTAGATCTAGAATACATTAATGAAAAAGAGAAGGTAAAAGAACATCAAAATAATGGTAACCAAACAGTTAAAACATCAAACAAAATGTTTAAAATTTTAATTGTAGATGATAATGAAATAAATACCTTATTAGCTAAAACAATCATTAATAAACAGTATCCAAATGCTTCTATTTTTGAAGCAAATGATGGTTTAGATGCAATTAAATTATTTTCAAAATACTCACCTGATATAATTTTAATGGATGTTCAAATGCCAAACTTAAATGGCTATGATGCAACTAAACAAATTAGAAAATTAGAAGACAATAAAAATACACCAATAATCGCTTTAACAGCAGGTGCCATTCTAGAAGATAAAGAAAAATGCATTAATGCAGGAATGAATTATTTCATTTCTAAACCGATTATTACTGCTGAATTGTTAGAAATTATGACACAAATTTTAGGATAAAATATGATTATAAAAAACGAATCTGTAAAAATTGCGCTTAAAGAAAATACAAAAGAAGAACACGAAGCAAAAGAATTAAAAACCTTTCGAATTCTACTTTTGGTTACATTTTTTGCCTATCCTATCATTGGGGTAATAAATACTTATTTACAAAAATCGGAAGACTTTAACATCCTTATTCAACGTTTTACATTCTCTTTATTGATTGGTGTTTTTCTATTATTATCTTATAAAATAGATAAAATACAAACTAATTTTTACCTCGTAATTACCAGTTGTACATACATAGGGATTTCTCATTTAACTTATATTGCTGCAATCAACGGGTATAGTTTCAGTCATTTACTAGGGATAATTATTGTTTTAGTGGGTACTTCTTTGGTTTACAAAAAGTTAAATCATTTAAAATATTATCTTTTATATACTTCTATATTAAATGTTTTAACTTCTATTATATCACCTGAAAATCAAATTGATAAATTAACAGCTCTATTTTTCATTTTTACAGCCTGTTTAATTATTTATTTTGCTTTACAACTTCAAAAAAAATCCCAAAAAAAATTAATGGGAAGCGAGGCGAATATTAATGCATTAATCGAAAATGCTGAAGGAATTATTTGGTCAATAGACAATCAATTTAACTACATCGCTTTTAATAAATCATTTCAATATTTTGTGTATGCAATAACCAACAAAATTCCTGAAATTGGAAAGTCCGTAATGGCAATTCAAGTATATTCTGAATTATCGAATGTATTCAAGGAAAATTATGCGAAAGTATTTAAAGGTGAAACATTGCGTTTTGAGCAGCTAATAAAAATAAACAATGAAGAACGTATATATTCATTTTCATTAAGTCCAATTAAAGTAGAATTCACCAAAGTCATAGGTGTAACAGTTTTTGGTAATGATATTACAAATGAAAAAAACTACGAAGCGGAATTGATTAAAGCTAAAAATTTAGCTGAAAATTTAGCCAGTACAAAAGAACACTTTTTGGCTAGTATGAGTCATGAAATTAGAACACCTCTTAATGGGATTTTAGGATTTACAAAACTCTTATTGCAAGGTAAAAATTTAACTCCCGACCAATTAAAACAATTGAATGCTGTAAAAAGTTCTGGCGATATTTTACTTGTAATCATTAATGACATTCTAGATTTATCTAAAATTGAAGCAGGAAAAATGCATCTTGAGTCTTCAGAAATTGATATTGTCTCTATAACTAAACAAGCAATTGACACTTTTGAAGTAAAAATTGATGAAAAAAATATTGAAATTGAATTCTCAAATAATCAGTCTATACCCAAATTATTATTAGGTGATTCAGTAAGAATTTCTCAAATATTATTAAATATCATTAGTAATGCTGTAAAATTCACTCCTGAAAAAGGGAAAATAAAAATTGATATAAATTGTGAAGCAGTATCAGAGGATGCTACTCGATTAATTTTTAAAATTAAAGACACCGGAATTGGAATTCCAAAAGATAAAATAAATATCATCTTTGATCCATTTGTTCAAACAAGTGACGATACAGCAAGAAAATACGGCGGTACCGGTTTAGGACTAAGCATTGTCAAAAAAATCATTAATTTAATGAAGGGCACAATAAAAGTTGAAAGTGAGTTTGAAAAAGGAACACAATTTACAATTGAATTTCAATTAAAAAACAGTAAAATTAATTCAGAAGTGGTAGCTCCTGAAATTTCAACAGTAAGTAAAACAATAAACTATAGTGAAATAAAAATATTGTTAGCTGAAGATAATCTAATTAATCAATTGCTTGCACAAACAGTACTAGGACAATTTGGTTTTCAGATAACAACTGTAGAAAATGGCTTAAAAGCGGTTGAAGAGATTAAACAAAATGAATACGATCTCGTTCTAATGGATTTAATGATGCCTGTAATGGATGGTTACATTGCTACTCAAGAAATTAGAAACTTAGAAAGTAAAATGAAAAAAGAAATTCCAATTATTGCTTTAACAGCAGACGTAACAATAACTGATGTAGAAAAATGTAAATCGGTAGGAATGAATGATTATTTATCAAAACCATTTACTCCTGACGAATTATTAAAAAAAATTACTATATTACTCAACAAAACTAAAAATAATTAATTTATCTTTACCCTATAAAACTTAGGCCATGAAATTATGTAATCTGGATTATTTGAAAAGTGTTACTCCAAAAAGTAATGCGTTTGCTATTCAAATGATCAAATTATTTTTACAAGATACTCCTGTAGCTGTTAAGAATATTAATGAAGCGTTAAAAAATCAGAATTGGCTTGAAGTTCATAAAAATGCTCATAAAATTAAACCATCGGTCATTATGTTAGGGGTTCCTCAACGATTAATTGATAGTTTATTAGCAATTATTGAACACGCTAAAACTGAAACTGAAACACATAAAATTGCAAGACATTTATTTAATTTTGAAGAAGGAATGTCAAAAGTTTATCTTGAACTTGAAGATGCAATAGAAGAAATGGAAAATTAAAAAAAATAAAATGGCTATTTGTAATCTTGATTTTATAAAAAATATTACTCCCGGAAGTACTTCTTTTCCAATTAAAGTAATTCAACTTTTTTTAAAGGATACTCCTGTAACTTTAGATGCTTTAAAAAATGCAATTAATAACAAAGAGTGGTATAAAGCTTATGAAGAAGCTCATAAAATTAAACCTTCTGTACTGATGCTAGGTTTCCCAAGTGAGACTACAGATGCTCTTTTAGCTTTATTGAAAAACACACAAACTGAAACTAACACTGAGGAGATTAAAGGTTTATTTGAACAATTTTCTAAAAGAATTCCAGAAATTTATAGAGATCTAGAAATTTCTTTAAAGGATATGTTACGAAAATAATACTATACAAATGTCAATCTGCAACCTAGAATATTTAAAAAGTGTTACTCCAGGAAGTAATAATTTCTCAATTCAAATTATTGAATTATTTCTTTCAGATGTACCTAAATCAATAATTAATTTAAAAGAGGCTCTTGAGGTCTCTAATTGGGTAGAAGTTTATTCAATAGCTCACAAAATCAAACCATCGATATCAATGTTGGGATTTTCTGGAGAAATTGTTGACGCTTTATTGAAAATAAATGAATATTCAAAAAACTGTACCAACTTAGATCAAATTCCAGCTCTTTTATATTTGTTTGAAAAGGAATTGGAAAAAGCATATGTAGAACTTAAAAATGAACTAGTTGAATTAAAAAAGTAATTATTTGATTTACATTCATTTTCACAATACACTTAACTGCTCAACAACCTAATTTAAATTAAAAACTACCTATTTCATAAATAATCGAAAGCTTATAAATTACATAAAATCGTAATTATAATTTATGCCCCTTCTTTTTGAATCAAAAAAATACACCCTGTGCTATTAATTTAAATCTGAATTATTTAGTTTAATCAAATTCAGAATATAAAATTATACTACTATTCCTATTTATTATATAACAATAATTCATAAAAACTGATAAATATCAGTTTTACCTATAACTCCAATCATTCATAACCTTTGATTATATGTATTCCTTTGTTGCATGGGAATAATATACATAATGCTAGTAGTGAGTCTGATTATTGCACTCTTCTTTTTAGTTTCATTTTTATGGGCTATAAAGACTGGGCAATACGATGACGACTACACGCCTTCTGTTAGAATTCTCTTTGAAGATGAACTAATTAACAATAACACAGACAAAAATGGAAGTTCAGAAGTTTAGTTACGACAATAAGATCGTAAAGAATTTTGCCTACGCCACCGTTATTTGGGGGATTACAGGTATGGTTGTGGGGTTAATCGTAGCATTGCAGC
>CANCEQ010000197.1 GCA_947375085.1 Flavobacteriales bacterium | reverse complement strand
GATTGATTTAAACGTGTTAGGTATGATGAAATTATTTAATACAACATTGATTTGTAAACCATCTGCTTCATTGTTTTCATTTAAGAAATACAATCCATCACCATTGTTTAAGATTTCACCGTTTTCAATGATGTAACCTTTTTCTTTTGTTTCAAGAACTTTACCAATATACTGACCTTGAGACTTTGGAGTCTCCCAAGAACCAATTTTAGCTGTACGTTTGTTTAAGAAATAATCGGTATATCCTCTATTAAAACTACGATCCATTTTTGCGTCAAAATTGAAAGTTGTTCTTCCAGAAGAAGCTTTTTGATATTTATCGTTGTTTTCTAAAAATGAGTCTAGTTTTTGTCTTAAAAAAGAAACGTTATTTTTTACATAAACGATGTCTTTTAATCTTCCTTCAATTTTGAAAGAAGTAACCCCAGCTTCAATTAGATTAGGTAATTGATCACTTAAATCTAAATCTTTGATAGAAAGTAAGTGACTATTTGATATTAATGTTTTACCGGTTCCATCTGTTAATTGATAAGGTAGTCGACAGTTTTGAGCACAAGAACCTCTATTGGCACTACGTTCACCACCAGCAATACTCATATAGCAGTTTCCACTAAAAGCAACGCAAAGTGCACCTGAAACAAAGAATTCTAATTCAACATCGGTCGCTTCGTGTATTTCTTTGATTTGATCTAAATTCAATTCTCTCGCCAAAACAACGCGTTGCATTCCAGCAGCTTTAAGAAATTTAACGTGTTTTGGATCTCTATTATTTGCTTGCGTACTTGCATGAATAACAATAGGAGGAAGATCCATTTCCATGATTGCCATATCTTGAACAATCAATGCATCTACACCAATATTGTATAATGTATGAATAAGTTTTTCGCAATCTTTTAATTCATTATCATACAGGATAGTATTGATAACAACAAAAACTTGCGCTTTGAATAAATGTGCATATTTCACTAATTCTTCAATGTCTTCAATCGAATTAGTAGCATTTGATCTTGCACCATATTGAGGTGCTCCAATATATACAGCATCAGCACCCGAATTTATAGCCAACATTCCTTGGTTTAAATTTTTGGCAGGTGCGAGAATTTCAATTTTCTTTTTCATACGTTGTACAAAGGTCTGCAATTATTTTTTGATAGCAAAAATAAAAGGTTATTAACTCTTTATTTTGTCTTTTTTTCTTTCCTTTGACTAAAATTTAGAGAATGAATCATTTTCAAGGAAAAGTTGCTTGGGTTACAGGTGCATCTTCTGGAATAGGAGAGGGGATAGTGAGAAATTTGGCTTCTAAAGGAGTTAAAGTTGTACTTTCTGCTCGAAAATTGGAAGCTTTAGAAGAAATTAGAAAATCATTACCAAATTCTGATAATCATTATTGTATTTCTTTGGATTTAGAGCATTCTCAAAACTTCCCTGAATTAGCAAAAGAGGTAGTTGCCAAAATGGGTAAAATTGACTTTTTATTCAATAATGGTGGTTTGAGTCAACGTTCTGAAGCAAGTGATACTCCGATGGAAGTGGATCGAAGAATAATGGAAATCAATTATTTTGGAAATATTGCCTTGACAAAAGCAGTATTGCCGTATATGCAGAAAAATCAATCGGGACATATCATTGTAATTTCAAGTATTGCTGGAAAATTTGGTTTTTTTCTTCGCTCTGCATATAGTGCTTCTAAACATGCTCTTCAAGGATTTTATGAAAGTGTTTTACTAGAAGAAGAAAAAAACAATATCAATGTTACGATTGCTTATCCAGGTAAAATAAATACGAATATTTCTGTTCACGCTTTAAACGAAAAAGGGGAACAACACGGTATTATGGATCACAATCAAGCAACTGGAATGTCGGTGGAAGAATGTGTTTCTATTTTGTTGAGAGCAGTTGAAACGAATAAGAAGGAAATTTTAATCGGAAACAAAGAAATAAAAGCGGTGACATTGAAACGATTTTTACCAGCGCTTTTTTGGAAGATTATTAAAAAGCAATCGGCGGTGTGATAGTTTAGATTGAGTTTAAGGTAAGAAAGTTAAATTGGAAGATGAAATGATTAAAATAATAGCCACGTTAATTTTTCTTTTTTTATTGAATTATTCTTTTTCTCAATTAAATAGTTCAGATTTTAAAGAATATTTTTTCAAAATACGAGAAGCTTGTAATCAAAAAGATTCATCTAAATTTCACGATTTAATTGGAGACGATTTTACTTTAGTTTTTTGTGTCACAGATTCAGTAACTAATTCAATAGAGATATCTAATTGGCAAATATTTAAAAATAAATTTTCACTCGAAAAAAAGGATACTGAATTTTGGAGTTATTTTTTACAACAAAGTGAAGATGGTTATTTTTCAGATTCTTCTTCAAATTTAAATTTTTCGCCAAAATACCATAGTTGGGGAACTGGATTTCCTTATCAAATTCCTTCATTAGGACATCGAATGAAAATTTTAAAGAATGATACATTGACATTATATGTTGGAAGTCAAATGTCAAACTTAAAACCTCAATTATTTATTCCAAAAGAAATAACTATTGGTCAAAGTTATCCATATAATTTTTCAGAATTGATAAATGGTGAATTCTATATATGTTACGAAAACGGTGAAGAAATAGGCTTTGTAAAAAAGGAAAGTCTTGAATATTGGGATAATTATTTTTCTTTCAAAAAAGTAAATAATGAATGGAAATTAAGTTTTTATAAGTTTTGTCCTTTGAGGTAAATATCTTATCCTTAATCTTAACCACAACCTTATATTATGTTATTTTTTTAACTCCTTCTTTTCTAAATCATTCATTTTATTATATTTGAATAGAATAGTGGTTTAGAGTCTATTGTCTAATATGTATCCCGATAACTATCGGGACTAGTTTCAAATAAAAAAATGATAAACAGCATTGTAGTAGATACCGAAGAAAATTCAAAGCTGATAAGTCAGTTTTGTGAGGGTGTCCAATACATTTCAGTTCAAAAAACATTTACAAATACAATTGAAGCTTTCCGTTATATAAGCAGAAATACAATTGATTTATTGTTTGTCAACACCGATTTCCCATCGATTTCAGGAATTGAATTTTATAAGAATCTCAATAAGAATTTATTAGTAGTTTTTGTAAGTAATTCGAAAGAGTTTGCTGTAGAAGCTTTTGATTTGAATGCGGTGGATTATTTGTTATTGCCTTTCGATTTAAAAAGGTTTAGTCAGACATTAAATAAGGCAAACGAAATCTATCAAATAAGAAATAAAAATTCCAATAGCGAAGAACAATTTTTACAAGTACGTTCTGAATATAGCTTGGTTAAAATCGCTTTAGTGGAAATTGTATACATCGAAACGTTAGACGATTATATCAAAATACACATTCAAGGTAAAAAACCGGTGTTGACCTTAATGAGTATCAAAAAGGCATTAGAAAAATTACCTGAAAAAGATTTTATTAGAGTTCATCGTTCCTACATTGTTCCAATTAACAGAATAGAATCGGTACGAGGAAAGGTAATTAATCTAGGTATTACAGAGATCCCAATAGGTAAAAGTCACGAAGAAGCATTTTATAAAGCTTATACTTCAGAAAAGTTTTAAATACAAAGCAAAAAAAAGATGCAATTGCTGCATCTTTTTTTTTAATATTCATCTTCGTTAAAGAGAAAATCATCTTTTGAAGGGTAATCCGGCCAAATATCTTCTATGCTTTCGTAAACATCTCCTTCATCTTCTAAAGCTTGAAGGTTTTCTACTACTTCCAAAGGAGCTCCCGCACGAATTGCGAAATCGATCAACTCATCTTTGGTAGCAGGCCAA
This sequence comes from Flavobacteriales bacterium, assembly GCA_947375085.1. The sequence goes on along the minus strand of CANCEQ010000197.1, from coordinate 2,057 downwards.
GGCGCGTCTTCTAGGTATGATGCTAATTCTAATGTCCAGTACATTTCCTTTTATTTTAATTATTTGCGCAAAAGTAACTTTTTTTTCAAATAATACAAGTAATTAGTTGAAAACTTTAGTGTTATTAATAATTTAGTTACAAACTATTAATTATATCTTGGTTTCCAGGGTTGTTCAATTGCATTTAAATCTTGGGATAACTTTCTTGATAGTACAAATAAATAATCACTCAATCGATTGATGTATTGAGAAACTAATTCTGCAACAAAATCATGTTCATGTAAGGCTGCAATAATTCTTTCACCTCTTCTACATACACATCTAGCTAAATGGCAATAAGAAACAGTAGTATGTCCGCCTGGTAATACAAAAAATTTCATTTCTGGTAATTCTTGATCCATTTCATCCATTGAATCTTCAAGAAATTTAACGTCTGAATCATTTAAATCAGGAATTTTCATACTTGATTTTTCAGGGTCAGAAGCAAGACTAGACCCAATTGTGAAAAGTCGATCTTGAATTTCAATTAATTGTAATTTATATTTTTCATTGATGTCCTGATCTCTAATTAATCCGATATATGAGTTTAATTCGTCAATTGTCCCGTAAGATTCTATTCTTAAAGAACCTTTTGAAACTCGAGTACCTCCAATTAATTGAGTTGTACCAGTATCTCCTTTTTTAGTGTATATTTTCATTGCGTTTTTTTGATTATTCAATATTTTTTAAAGCCTTTTTTAATTCATTGATACGTATGGTTTTACCATGATGACGAATATTTTTAGCTGTTTCTGTTTTATATTCATGAACGTTTTCTAAATAGTTTAATTGATAGATTATCCATTCTTTATCCGTCATTATTTTGCCATAATTTTCATTTTCCTCTCTTAATTTTTGAGATACGGCATAATAATCAGCACGGCCAAAATAATCATGATCAGCATCGCACATAATTTTAGCTAATAAATTTGGAGTGTAATGAGTTATTTGTTTTGTAGCATCAATTATTTCAATTATTTCATCAATTTGAGATTCAGTATATCCAAATTTTGAAAGATTTGTTTTGGCAAGATTGATTGCAAATTTTTCGTTATCAATGTTGCTGACGATATATCCTGCATCATGATATAAAACTGCTGTTTGAAGTAACATTGTCTCTTCTTCATCTAAACCTTCTAATTTGGCTAAACGTAAAGCAGATTTTTCTACATTTAATGTGTGAGCTAAATCATGATACACAACTTCTTCAGGAAGTGAAGATTTTAATTTATTTAATAAATCTTTACGCATGTGATCGAAATCTACATTTGAAAGTTCACATAAACCTCTAATTTGTCCGTTTGCAATTTTTCCTTCTTTGTATAGACTGAACTCATTTTTCAACTTATTTAAAGTGAACATTTCGATTTGTCCACCCCTTGTTTTAATATTTACTTTACCAAGTTGAGTGAAATCAAAATAGTCTAAAATAGAACTTTGAACCTTTTCTGTAATTGTTATCGAGTTTGAAGTTGAATTTTGTTCAGCTCTAGAAGCGATATTAACGGTATCTCCCCATACATCAAAGCTATATTTTTTAGTTCCAATTATCCCGGCAACAAGAGGTCCCATGTGAATACCAATTCGAATTTCCCAAAAATCAAGATTCATTGCTTCTGCTATAGATTTTTCATTTAGCATGAAGTTTCTAATTTCTAAAGCTGCCAAACAGGCGCGCATTGCAGGTTCCTTATTTTCTTCTGTCACGCCTCCAATGACCATGTAGGAATCACCAATAGTCTTGATTTTTTCTAGTTTATATCTCCCAATAATTTCATCAAATTGAGTGAAATAGTGTTCTAGTTTTTTTAGCAGCTGTAAAGGTTTGATTTTACTTGCTTTTTGTGAAAAACGTATAAAATCAGTAAACAATACTACACCGTTTTCAACTCTTTTTGGAGAAAATTTACCGTGATTATTTAAGTCTTCTAATACTTTTTCAGGAAAAATATTGTTTAATAGTTGATTGATTTTCTGATCTTTATGAAAAAGAGTTTTGTAAACTTCAATCTTAGCTA
>CANCEQ010000196.1 GCA_947375085.1 Flavobacteriales bacterium | reverse complement strand
TTTCCTTTAATACATTCTTTTACAAGTGTAGAATCATCCATAGTACACACAACGTTAGAAAGACGTATCTTTTGTTAATAAAGTTGCATACTGTTCAAAACACATAAAAAAGAATTATTTTTAGAATTTGTAAACCAAAGATAACAATGAAATTTATATTCTTTTCGCTCTTCTTTATTTCTAATTGCATTTTTGCACAGAAAAATTCTTTTCAATTAAAAACAGGAGATTGGACAGGGAAACTTTCACTAAATGAAAACGATCAAATTCCCTTTAAATTATCGGTAGAAAAATTGAAAAAACAATATGTTTTTTCAATTTATAATGCGGAAGAAAAAATCGTTTTAAAAGAGATTGAGTTTGCGAACGATTCTGTTTCGGCTACTTTTTCTGAATACAATTCGAAGTTGATTTTTAAAATCAACCCGACCGAACTTATTGGTTCTTGGGTAAATATGAACAAGAAAAATGCACGCATTCCTTTCACTGCAACTTATGGATATACTTCTCGTTTCGAAAAAAAGTCAACCGAAAAGCCATTTAAAGTGGATGGAAAATGGAAAGTATTTTTCAATCCAAATTCGAAATCGGAATTCATTGCAATGGGATTTTTTCACCAAAAAGACGAAACTGTAACTGGCACATTTTTAACCGAAACGGGCGATTTTAGATTTTTAGAAGGAAATCAATTTGGGAAAGAATTAATGCTTTCTTGTTTTGATGGTTCGCACGCTTATTTATTCAAAGCGTCGATTGAAAACGATTCTATTTTCGGACGATTCTTAAGTGGTAAAACTTACGAGGGGACTTGGAAAGGAAAAAAAGACGATGCGTTTGAACTTTCTGACCCGTATGCCTTAACGAAAGTAATTTCAACGCAACCTGTCCAATTTACAGCCAAAAATTTAGATGGTTCTGACTTCCATTTTCCTTCAGAAGCCTACAAAAACAAGGTGACTATTCTTCAAATAATGGGTACTTGGTGTCCGAATTGCTTGGACGAAACGCGCTTCTACAAAGAATTATACGAAAAATACCACGATAAAGGATTGGAAATTATTGCAATCGGTTTTGAAGCAGGAGATGATGTAGCAGTAAGCAGAGCCAAACTTCAAAAGTTTAAAACAAGAAATGGAGTCGATTTTACCTTTGTTTTAGGTGGTGCTTCCAATAAAAAAGCAGCTTCCGATTTATTCCCAATGGTAGATGGTGTAAAATCATTTCCTACTTCTTTTTACATAGGAAAAGATGGAACGATTCAAAAGATTTATACCGGTTTTAATGGTCCGGGTACAGGGATTTATTATGAGAAATACGTAGAGGAGACATATAAGGTGATTGAGGGGATGTTGAAGTAAAATCACTTGTAATTTCATATAAATTAACTTTAAAATTAGTTGATTTTAGTAAAGATTAAGGGTAGAAACTTATTTTCAAAAGGTAGAATCAATTCAAAATAAAATTAGTAATATCGCAGACTTTTAAAGGCTAGTAAAAATATGAAAGCAATTGATTTATTCTGTGGATGCGGAGGAATGACCCTGGGATTTAAATGGGCAGGTTTTAATTCAATTATTGCTTCTGATATTGATATTAACTGTGGTAAAACAATTACTAAAAATTTCCCAGAAACTAATTTCTTATTAGGTGATATTTCTGAATTAGGAAAGCAATCATTTGATAGTATTTTAAATAACCAAACGGTAGATGTAATAACTGGAGGTCCACCATGTCAAGGGTTTAGTCTTGCTAATAAAAACAGAAATAAAATTGAAGATGATCCTAGAAATAAGTTATTCTATGATTATGTTAAAGTTATAAAATGGTATAATCCAAAGGCTTTTGTCATGGAAAACGTGAAGGGGTTATTATCGATGCAAAGCGGTCAGGTTATTAAAACGATAGTCGAAGAATTTGAGAATGCTGGAACGGGATATAATGTTGATTATAGAATATTGAAAGCTTCTGATTATGGAGTACCACAAAATAGAGAACGAGTTATATTAATTGGTATTCGTAAAGATTTAGGATTATTTCCAGAATTTCCAGAAAAGAATGAAGAAATTAAAATCACAGTAGATGAAGCCATTTCAGATTTACCAACTATAAATGCAGGTGAAGGATCTGAAAATCAAGATTATTTAACAAAGCCAGCAAATGATTATCAAAAATTAATGCGATTACACTCTAAAAAAGTTCATAATCACATTGCAATGAAACATACTCAACGATTAATAGATCGTTTTAATGCCATAAAACCTGGGAAAAACTTGTTAGATGTTTGGGAAACACATGGCGCTGTGAAAAGGGGAGATCCATCAGAAAAATCGAAAGTAAAGTTTAGTCAAAATAATTTAAGGTTATTTGGAAATAAACCCGCTCCAACAGTTGCTGCTTCTTTTCAAAGCAATTTTATACATCCTTATTTAAATAGAAATTTCACAGCTAGAGAAGGTGCAAGATTTCAATCTTTTCCAGATGATTTTATTTTTGAAGGTATGCGAACTAAAATGAGTTGGGAAATAGGTTTGAGTCAATATCAACAAATTGGCAATGCCGTTCCACCATTGATGGCAAAAGCTGTTGCTGATAAAATAAAAGACATTTTAGAGAATGGTAACTCAAAAAACTTCAAATAAAAAGAGAAGTAATTTCAGTTAGTTTATTTGAAAGTATTTAATTGTTTTTTGAGGTCATCTTCATTTTTCACATCGTGAATATCAGTCATGTCGATTTCATATAAATCAGAAAAAGTTTCAAATGTAGTACCATTTGTTCGTGTTCTCAAAGTTCCTTTCGGATAATATTTTCTTTTTGATTTAAACTCTTGTTTTTCAATCCAGCCACAAACAGTTATTTCTTGTTTCAATTTGTTGTAACTACAAAAAATATAGATTTCAGTTTGAAAATAATCCTGTAATTTTAAAAAGTTATTTGTGTAATTTTTTTGTACATCAGTTGTACGCCCCATTGTTTTAACATCAATTTTTTTACTGTTGTAAACGATGTCAATTCCATCGTCAAAACCATCTTCTCCATTAATGTTACCTAAACCAAACAAATTCATAACAACAGATTGTCCGATAATTCCAGTTAGTTGTTGCTCTGGATTTCCATTAGCCTCACATCTTTTTCCAAAGTTGTATTCCGTAATTTGTTCTTTACAATGACGAATAATTTCGTCTGAAACAGGTATTTTAAACATAAAATTGATTTAAGTGAAAGCTAAGTTATAGGTATTGGTAATAATGTTTTTATTTGTAAGAGTTTTATGCGTTTATTAATTCATCAATATTAAACTTTTTCATTTTCATAAACGTTTGAATTACTCTTGGAGCTTTTTCTTGGTCTGACATTAATTTCCCTAAAATAGTAGGTACAATTTGCCACGTTACACCAAATTTATCATCCAACCAACCACATTGATTATAAACTCCTTCTGCACCCAATTTCTCCCAATAATGATCTATTTCATCTTGAGTTTCACATTGAATTACATACGAGTTAGCAGGCGAAAATTTATATTTTGGTCCACCATTTAAAACCATGAACGGCGTGTCATTTATTTCAAAATTGACTACCATGGGATTAGCTGAAGTAATTTTAGAATTTTTAAAAATAGAACAATAATAATCGGCCATTTCTTTAGCTTTCCCGTCCGACCACAAACAAGCATAAATTTGTTTACTCATAATTCTATTTTTAAAGTCTACTATCTATCGACTAATTAGCAACTAATTTTGTCAACTCGGTTTTGGTGTCTTCCACCTTCAAAAGCGGTATTGAAGAAAATATCAACTATTTCAATTGCTTCTTCTGTTGAAATAAAGCGCGCTGGTAAAACTACAATATTTGCGTTGTTATGTAAACGTGCTAATTCAGCAATTTCAGTTTTCCAACAAAGTGCGCTTCTTACTCCTTGGTGTTTGTTGGCAGTCATATTGATTCCGTTACCGGAACCGCAAATTAAAATTCCTTTAATGCCATCTGTTTCAACCATAGAAGCTACAGGATGAGCGAAATCAGGATAATCTACACTGCTGTCAGAATAACATCCGAAATCTTTTAATTCGAATCCTTTTTCTGTTAAATACACTTTTAATGCTTCTTTTAATTCAAAACCAGCGTGATCTGCTCCTATAGGAATAATAACTTTTGACATACTTTTAATTTTTTGTAAAGGTAGAAATTTTAATAATCATAAACAGGTACTTCGTTTAATGACTGTGTTAAATTATTGTATTTTTATAAAAATATAATGAACCTATGATTTTCCAAACCGAACGTTTAATAGTAAGACCTTTTAAAGAAACAGATTTAGATTTACTTTTTGAAATGATGAGTAATCCTATTGTAATGGATGCTTTACCTCGTCCAGTAAAAACAAAAAGTGAAATTGAAATAACATTAGAACAATTCATTCGACTGGAAAAAACAACTTCTACTAAATGGTGGTGTATTACAAAAAAATCAACTGACAATTTTATTGGACTTTGTGGTTTTAAAGAGAATGAAAAAAATGAACCAGAAATAGGTTATTGTTTCAATGAAAAATTCTGGGGTTTAGGTTACGGAACAGAAATTGCCAAAGGACTTTTAGATTATGGATTTATTCAATTAAAGTTTACTAAAATAACCGCTGACGTTACAAAGACCAATTTAAAATCAGTTAAAATATTAGAGAAGTTCATGAAACTTGAAAAAGAGTTTTATAATGATTCTGATAAATGTATTGATTGTAGGTATTTTGTTGAGAGGTGACTTCGAGAACCTCAATCAAGATTTTGTTTTAGTCCTATTATAAGTTGACATATTATCTCAAATTAAGAGTTTTCCTATTGTCACATCTAAACTATTTGACTAAATTAGATAGAATATGAGAAATAAGATGAAAGGAAAAAACAATAAAATAGACGTTAAAGGAATTAGTATAGTTGTATATAAATCTGATTTAGAAGATTATATATCATTAACAGACATTGCGAGATATAAGGATATTTCAAGTACTGATGATATTATTAAAAATTGGTTAAGAAATAGAAATACTATAGAATTATTAGGGTTTTGGGAAACAATTTATAATCCAAATTTTAAACCCGTCGAATTCGACGGGTTTAGAAAACAAGCAGGACTAAACAGCTTTGTAATGACACCTAAAAAATGGATTGAAAGCACCAATGCTATTGGAATTGTATCTAAATCTGGAAGATACGGAGGTACTTTTGCTCACAAAGATATTGCATTAGAATTTGCTTCTTGGATTTCTATTGAATTTAAACTCTATGTAATCAAAGAATTTCAACGCTTAAAAGAAGAAGAAAATAACAAAGAAAAATTAGATTGGAACCTACAACGTACTATTTCGAAAATTAATTACAAAATTCACACGGATGCAATCAAAGAAAATCTAATACCAAAGAAAATTTCTAAAACTCAAGCTTCTTTTGTGTATGCGAGTGAAGCCGATATTTTAAATGTAGCCATTTTTGGTAAAACTGCTAAAGAATGGAAAGAAGAGACAAATGAAAAAGAGGGAAATATTAGAGATGAAGCAACAATAGAACAATTAGTAGTTTTAAGTAATCTTGAAAGTATAAATTCCTTATTAATTCAACAAAATTTATCTCAAAATGAACGAATTATTCAATTGAACAAAGTAGCAATTTCTCAAATGATTTCTTTGGTACGAAATAGAAATATTCAACAGTTGAAATAAATTAGTTAATAAAAACGATTGTTTTAAAACTATATTCGTGTTAGATTTATTATTTATATCCGTTAGATTCTAATAAACACTCAATGAAATTCACAGATCAAATTGCCGAATACATCAAGGAAAATGACTTAAACTTAAGTCATTTAACAATTGTTTTACCATCTGAAAGGG
>CANCEQ010000195.1 GCA_947375085.1 Flavobacteriales bacterium | reverse complement strand
AAACAAAAAGAATTAGATGAAATCGTTGGTGAAACTCAAAAAGATGAGGATAAACTTTTGAAAGCATCTGAAGCTGCATCTAAAAAAATTGATGAGCGTTTAATTATTGCTTACAATCGTTTAAGAGGAAACTCTAAAAATGGTTTAGCGGTAGTTCCAATTAACCGTGATTCTTGTGGTGGATGTTTCAATAAAATCCCACCTCAACGTCAGTTAGAAATTACTTTAAAAAGAAAAATTATTGTTTGTGAACACTGTGGACGTATTTTAGTTCCAGAGACAGAAACAGAAGAAGCGTAGCTTCGGTACAATTTTCATTTGCCAAAGGCAAATGAAAATTTACTCAGCTACCATTCTAAATACATTAAAAACCGTTCTGAAAATCAGAGCGGTTTTTGCTTTTAATCAACTACCTTTGCACTGCATTAACAAATACCTTTCTTATGAAATTTAGTGATTACAATATATCTTCTTTAATTAAATCTCAATTGGAAGTTTTGGGTTTTAACCGACCTACAGATATTCAATTCAAAGCAATTAAACCTATTTTAGAAGGTGAAGATGTTTTAGCTATTGCTCAAACGGGAACTGGAAAAACGGGAGCATTTGCAATTCCTGTTTTACACGTACTAGAAACAAAACGAAAAAAGAATTACAAAGGAGTTCGATGTTTAGTAATGGTTCCTACCCGTGAACTTGCTAAACAAATTTCACTTGTTTTTCAAGACATTGGAAGAAATACAAGCGTTAAAACTTTTGGTCTTTTCGGAGGAGTTGAGCAAGAACAACAAATCAGAACGTTAAATAATGGAATCGACATATTAGTTTCCACACCAGGTAGAATGTTTGACTTAATTTCTCAAGGTCATATCGATATTTCAAAACTTGAATTCTTAGTATTAGATGAAGCTGACTTAATGTTAGATATGGGCTTTTTAAAAGACATTAAAGATGTATCTAAACACATACCTACTCATCGTCAAACTTTATTCTTTTCAGCGACAATAACGCCTGAAATTAAAAAAGTAGCCTATTCGGTAGTTCGAAATGCAATACGTATTCAAATAGCTCCTCACAATCCAGTAGCTGGAAACATTGACCATACTGTCACTTTTGTTGAAATGGACGATAAACGTTTCTTTCTTGAAAACATCTTAAAAGAGTATGAAGAAAGTAAATTCATTGTTTTTGTAAGAACGCAAGTCAGAGCCGGAAGAGTTGTAGAAGCTATGAAACGCGTTGGGATTAGTAGTGAAGCACTTCACGGAGGCGTTGAACAGAAAGATCGTTTTGCCATTTTAGACCGCTTCAGATCAGGTGAAAATAGAGTTTTAATAACTACTGATGTCGCTGCAAGAGGAATTGATATTCCAACCGTTGAATATGTTATCAATTACGATGTTCCAGATAATCCTGAAAACTATGTTCACCGATGTGGTAGATGTGGTAGAGGAAATAACCGTGGAAGCGCTATCTCATTTTGTAGCGAAGAGGAAAAACCATTATTGGCTGAAATAGAAGAGTATACAGGCGAAGAAATTGAACATCAATTTATCGACAAGGATGATTACAGAGATATCTTAAGAGATACAGATGATGGTTCGTATGATTGGAAAAAATTAATCCGTGATGCCAACAAAGAAGATGGCACTGAGGATGAATGGTGATTATTTTTCCCATATTTTTATTGTAGGGACATGGCATGCCATGTCCCTACAATAAAAATATGGAAATGGAATTATAAAATATAAAAAACGATTAAATAATATTTACCTCACGTTCTAATTCAACCCCAAATTTCGCCTTTACATCAGCGATTAAATTCGTTGATAAATCATAAATTTCTGGTCCAGTTGCACCACCATAGTTAACCAAAACTAATGCTTGTAATTTATGTACTCCGAAATGACCAAAAGTCTTCCCCTTCCATCCCGCTTGTTCAATTAACCAACCAGCAGCCAATTTGACAAAGCCAACTTCAGCAGGATAATTTGGAACAGTTGGATATTCTTTTTGAATATTTTCTAATAAAGAATTAGGAACGACTGGATTTTTAAAGAAACTACCTGCATTTCCTATTTCTTTAGGATTCGGTAATTTGCTGCTTCGAATAGCAATTACAGCATTACTCACGTCTTTTATCGTAGGAGTAGAAACTCCCATTTTAGCTAATTCAGCTTCTATAACACCATAAGAAGTGTTTACAGCAGCATTTTTAGTCAAACGATAATATACAGATGTAATTATGTATTGATTTCTTAAACCACGTTTAAAAACACTTTCTCTATAACCGAATTTACATTGTTCTTTAGTGAAAGTGTGAATTTCTCCAGTTGAAATTTGATATGCTTCTAATTTCTCGAAAACATCTTTAATCTCTACGCCATATGCGCCAATATTTTGCATTGGACTTGCTCCTACACTTCCAGGAATTAATGATAAATTCTCAACACCTCCAAATCCATTCTCAATGCATTTTAGAACGAATTCGTGCCAAACTTCTCCTGCACCAACTCGAACCACAGCATACGAATCAGACTCTTCTACGACTTCAAAACCTTTGATTTCATTTACTAAAACCAAACCATCAAACTGATTCTTTGTAAATAATACATTACTTCCTCCACCAAGAACCAACAATTCATTTTCAGCGTATTTTTTTAAGATTGGAGATAGTTCCTCAACATTTGAAAACGTACCGAAATAAGATGCATTTACATTTATCCCAAATGTATTGAAAGGTTTAATGTTTGTGTTTTCTGAAATCATTCGACAAAGATATTATTTTTTCAAGAATCGATTAAGGTTGAAAGTGGAAATTAGATTACTCCTCTCTAGGGATGACAAATATTTTAAACCGTAATTTTTCTTTTTTCTTCTTTGAATTGGTATAAAGAAAAACATAACGATCTTGATGATAGTACTTTCCTTCAGTATCAAAAATGATTTTGACCTCAAAACTTTTTCCTGGCATAATTGGCTCAGTTGGGTATTCTACTTTTGTACAATGACAAGCGACAGCAAAATCTTCAATCACCAAAGGAGCATCACCACTATTAGTTGCTATAAAAACATGTTCAACAACTTCCCCTTCCTTTGTTTTAGGAAATTTAAACGTGTTTTCTTTCAAAAAAAATTCCGCCTCTTGGGTTAAGCCAAGGGCGGAATTTATCAATATTAGAAAGGTAAAAAAGCTTTTCAATTTTACCGAATGTTTATTAGTTTGCTGGACCAGCATTGTTTACTGGAGTCCCATCTTCTGGAGCTGGTAATACATTACCTTTGATACGAATAATTTGATTTGGTTCATTTACTGCATTTGAAGTAATCGTCACCATTTTGTTAATCGCTCCTGCACGTTTAGTATCGTATTTTACTTCGATCGTACCTTTCGCTCCTGGTGCGATTGGTTCGTGAGGCCAAGTTGGCACAGTACATCCACAAGATCCTTTCGCATTAGAAATAATCAAAGGTGCATTTCCCGTATTTTTGAATTCGAAAGTACAAATTCCGTTTGCTCCATTTTTAATTGTACCGTAATCGTGCGTTTCTTTAGTAAAAGAAATTTTTGCTCCATTTTCAACTTGAGCAGCAACTTGATTAGAAACAACTGATGCTCCAAACATTACCATTAAAGAAAATAAGATTTTTTTCATTGTATGTGTGTTTTAAATTTTAGAATTTTAATAATGTCAAATATAAAAATTTATTTCAGTATGTTCATCATCTTTAACAGAATCTTAACACGATTTTTATCAACTAAAAAGTTAGGGATGAGATTGAACTTTCGTCGCTGAATTTGCTATAAAATCGATATACTCATCAAAAGTTAAATTCAAATGTTGCAACCTCATCTCAATCCCCTCTTTTTTGTCTTTATCTAAATTTGGATTTTCTTTCAATAACAACTCATAGTAAAATTTCACTTTTACAGTATCTCTCGGTTGTTGAAAAATATCATAATTAGATGCTTGACTTTCCAAAATCATCGGTCTATTGATGTATTTAGGATACTTTTTAATCAATATATCAGCATATTCAATTGCTCTATGATATACACCCAATCCTGAATAAGACATCTGAATTTTATCTAAACAAACTGGTGCATATTTATCTTTTGGAAAAGCTAAATAAAAGTCGTTCAACGCTTGAATTAATTCAAAGTGTTTATCTCTTGGAATTGGTTTATTTTCTTTTTGTAATTGCGATAAAGAATCTTCTTTCTGAACAATTATTTCTTTTAAATTTTCAATTTCAGCTTCATTTTTAGAAGATTTACTTCCTGTACAAGAAATCAAAAGAGAAAAAAATAAAACACCAATAAAAAATAGGATTCTCATAGTTCTAACTATATAAAAAATTTATTTTCTCCCTTTTTTAACAGCAGGAAATTTCATTCTGTAATCAACTTTTACCTGACCTTTTGAAATGTTCACCAATTTAGATGAAATTAATTTCTTTTTAATTGAAGATAAATGATCTGTAAATAGAATTCCTTCAATATGATCATATTCGTGTTGAATAATACGAGCTGCATATCCATCGTAATATTCATCTTTAAATTCCCAATTTGCATCATAATACGTAATTCTGATTTTTTCTTTTCTGAAAACATCCTCTCTTACTTTAGGAATTGATAAACATCCTTCTTTAAATGCCCATTCTTCTCCTGATTCCTCAACAATAGTTGGATTTATAAATACTTGCTTGAAATTTTCAATACCTTCTGCTCGTGGATCTGGCTCTTCACCTTCTTCTAATTCTTCAGCAAAAGGACTTCCATCAGTAATAAACAAACGAATATCCCTCCCAATTTGAGGCGCCGCTAAACCTACTCCAGCTGCTTCATACATTGTTTCAAACATGTTTTCTATCAATGTATTCAATTCTGGGTATTCTTTCGAAATTTCTCCTGCTTCTTTCTTTAAAACTGGATCTCCGTATGCAACTATTGGTATTATCATTTCTTATTATTTATTGAAATACAAAATTAACGATTTACTTGGAATGATTTATTTATTTATAAAATATATTGGGGCGGTTTTTTATAAACTATGGGATTACAAAACCATTTCGTTGGTTTAATAAATTAAACCATCATTTCACAGACGTAATAAATAATCATTCCTGAGACGTAATAAATTACGTCTCTACAGGGATTGCATATAGGATTGTAATATAATTGTGGCACTGATTTCATCGATTAATCCTTTGTTTGAACGTTGTTTTTTCGACATTCCATTATCAATCATTGATTGAAATGCCATTTTTGATGTAAAACGTTCATCAATTAAAACAACTGGAATCAATGGAAATTGTTTTTCTAATGCTTCTTTTAACAAATGAACATTGGCTGTTATGTGACTTGGTTCGTTATTTAATCGTTTTGGCTCACCTAGAACAATTGTTTCTAATTTTTCTTTTTGATTTAAACTAACTAAAAACGTCATTAAATCTCTTGAATCCACTGTTGTTAAACCACTTGCAATGATTTTATTTTCATCGGTAATCGCTAAACCTGTTCTCTTTAACCCAAAATCGATTGCTAATAATTTTCCCATTTATGCCTATTTAATAATTATATTTTGGTAAAACGTAATTATTAAAATACAGTGGATACGTAATTAATTACGTATCCACAATATTTTAAAATATTATTTATTATTCCAATTTGTCATAGTCATTCCGATTCCAATGGTCGTGAAACTTTTTATGAATTCGGCACAAACCTCTAATCGTTCTTGTAATGCTAATTTTTCGGGCTTATCCCATTCTCCTAAAACATAATCTGCTTGTCTTCCAGGGTGAAAATCATTCCCTACCCCAAATCGTAATCTAGGATATTCTGATGTTTTTAATACGGCTTGAATATCTTTTAATCCGTTATGTCCGCCGTCACTACCTTTTCCTTT
>CANCEQ010000194.1 GCA_947375085.1 Flavobacteriales bacterium | reverse complement strand
GAAATTAAAAGTTTTAGGTGTCTATAGCAGTAAGGTCCACCTCTTCCCATTCCGAACAGAGAAGTTAAGCCTACTAGCGCTGATGGTACTGCCCTTTTGAGGGTGGGAGAGTAAGTCGATGCCACTTTTTAAAAACCCGTTACATGAACTTGTAACGGGTTTTTTGTGTTTATGAGTTTTTTTTGCTGATGTTAAGATTTAATGGCTGATGGTACGCGTGTCCGCCAGCTGGCGGATGGGAGATTAAGTCGAACTACCAGATGTCTGTCACGGTGCCACTTTTTAAAAACCCGTTACATGAACTTGTAACGGGTTTTTTTGTGTTTATATGTTTTATTTTATTTAGCTGTAGTAAATGTCTAATGCTAATCATTCTTTATCTTAGCCTCAACCTTAACCTAAATTTCAATCTTAACCTTATTCTCTAATTTATTTAAAAAAGATTTAATATCTTTATAGTATATAATTTTTCTAGTTATGATTGATGAAATAATTGACAATGCGCTTCTTGAAGATATAGGTGATGGTGATCATTCTTCTTTATCTTGTGTTCCTATAGATGCAATTGGTCACGCTAAATTAATTATTAAGGATAATGGTATTTTAGCTGGTGTAGAATTAGCAGAGCGTATTTTTCATCGATTTGACCCATCTTTAGAGGTTACTATTTTTATAAAAGATGGGAATTTGGTTTCTGTAGGTGATATTGCTTTAGAAGTGAAAGGTAGCTCAAGATCAATTTTAGCTACAGAACGTTTAGTTTTAAATTTTATGCAGAGAATGAGTGGAATAGCTACTCAAACAAATAAAATCGTAAAATTATTGGATGGTTGTGGTTGTTCGACTAAATTATTAGATACTAGAAAAACGACTCCAGGTATTCGTTATATGGAGAAATGGGCTGTAAGAATAGGTGGGGGGCATAATCATCGTTTTGCTTTATATGACATGATTATGTTGAAAGACAATCATATTGATTATGCTGGTGGTATTCCTCAAGCAATCCAAAGAACAAATGAATATCTTATTTCTACCGGAAAAAAATTAAAAATCGAAGTTGAGGTTCGTGATGAAGAAGAATTACGTCAAGTTCTTGAAGTTGGAAATGTAGATAGAATAATGCTAGATAATTTTACACCTGAAAGAATCAAAGCTATTTTGCCTACTATTCCTTCAAAATATGAAACGGAAGCTTCTGGTGGTATTACGTTAGAAACGATTCGTGAATATGCTGAAACGGGTGTTGATTTTATTTCAGTAGGTGCACTAACTCATAGTTTTACTAGTCTTGACATGAGTTTAAAAGCAACTTTTAGTTAGTTGTTGAATTTCTCTAAAAATGATGAAGGAACATTTACTTCAAAACCAGTAGTTATACTATCTATTGTTACTATTACTCTATGTTTGCCCTTGTTTTCATAGAATTGTGCAATTAATCCTTGAAATGGACCTTTTAAAACCCGTACAGTTTCTCCTTTTTCAAAAATAGGATTGTCTAAAATTGAAAAATTATCAGAATCAGATAACAATATTTTTAAATTTTCAATTTCAGTATCTCTTATTATAGCTGGTTTTTTCAGGTATTTTAAGACACCCGTAACGCCTTGTATCTGATAGAGTGAAATCAATTTTTCTTCTTCTATCTTAACAAAGACATAAGAAGAAATTAATGGAGTTGTTACCTTTTTCTTTCGATCGCTCCAAATTCTAATAGATGTTATAAGTGGTAAATAGGAAGTTACTCCAATTTCAACTAATCTTTCATAGACTTTTTTTTCTGCTCTAGGCATAGTATAAATTGCGAACCAATTCTCCTTTATATCTATGTTCTCTAACATTTTTCTATTTATGATTTGTTTTTACAAATATACAATATTCTGACTTTATTTTGATTAGACTTCTTTGATCGTTTTCAATTGTTTCTGTCTATATTTGTCGAAAAAGTGAAGAATGAATTTTATTTCTGTAGTTGAGCTTAATAAAATTATTAATCAACCTGATTGTTTGGTAGTTGATATTAGGGAATTATACGAAAGGGAAATATGTGCTATCCCTTCAATACATATACCAATGAATGAAATTGGAACTAGTGATATTCCAAACTCTAATTCTAAAAAAATAGTTTTACTTTGTAAGTCTGGTAGAAGAGCAGAAGTTGTCGCTAATTATTTAGAACGTGAAAAAGGACATTCGGATTTATATGTTGTTGAAGGAGGTATTTTAGCTTGGATTGAAAATATAGATAATACATTAGAAACTTATTAATTATTGAATTTATGATTGAATTATTCCAACACGTTTTACATTTAGATTTTGAATGGATTTTTGCAAATTATGGTACTGCAATTTATGTTATTTTGTTTCTTGTTATTTTCATTGAAACAGGTTTAGTCGCTATGCCTTTTTTACCAGGAGATTCATTGTTGTTTACTGCTGGATTATTTGCTGCTTCTGGTGAATTAAATTTATCAGCTTTGTTAGGTTTACTTTTTGTAGCCGCTGTATTAGGGGATAATTGTAATTATTGGATTGGTAGAACGATTGGACTTAAAATTTTTAATATCAAATTTAGAGGTCGAGCGATTGTTAAAGTTCAACATTTAGAAAAGACAGAAGAATTTTTTAATAAAAATGGCGTAAAGGCCATAATCATGGCACGTTTTGTTCCTTTTGTTAGAACTTTTGCTCCATTTGCAGCAGGAGTTGGAAAAATGGATTATAAAAAGTTTATTTCATTTGATATTCTTGGTGGTTTTTTATGGATTTTCAGCTTAACTCTTGCTGGTTATATGTTAGGGGAGGTTGAATGGATTCGCAAGCATATTGATTTAGTTTGTTTAGGAATCATTTTTATTTCTGTATTTCCAATGTTACTGAGTATCTTGAAATCTAAATTTGGTTCTAAAAATGCTTAAATTTGGATTACTAGGAAAATCGTTGTCACATTCATTTTCAAAATCATTTTTCACCGATTTTTTTCTGAAAAACAATATTGATGGTGAATTTTTAAATTTTGAAATTCCTTCAATTGAATTTCTATCTGAAATAGTAAAGAAAGAAAATTTAAAAGGTTTAAATGTCACAATACCTTACAAACAAGAAGTCCTACCTTATTTAGACAAACTTTCTGAAGAGGTTTTAAAAATTGGAGCTGTCAATGTAATTCAATTTAAAGACGGTAATATTATTGGTCACAATACGGATGCTTTCGGATTTCATCAATCTATTAAACCTTTTCTAACGAATTTACATGAGAGAGCTTTAATTCTTGGAACAGGTGGAGCTTCAAAGGCAGTTGAATATGTTTTTAAATCACTTGGAATTGATGTGATATTTATTTCAAGAAATCCTGAAAATGAAAATCAATTTGGATATAATGATATTAACGAGCATATGCTTCGAGCATGTAAAGTTATTGTAAATTGCACTCCTGTTGGTACTTACCCAAACTTAGAAGATTGCATACCATTTCCTTTTGAATATTTAACTCAAGATCATTTAGTAGTGGATTTAATTTACAATCCGGTTCAAACTGTATTTTTAAAAAAATCAAAAGAATTCGGAGCAACTACATTAAATGGAGAATCTATGCTTCATCAACAAGCGTTAAAAGCTTGGGAAATTTGGAACTCATGAAATTGTAATTTCACCAAAATTATAAGGCTTTTGTCTTTTAACTAAAAGTCTTTTATCTATATTTGTAAACAACGAATTTTAAAATTAATCTTATGTCAAAAATTAAAGTAGCAAATCCTATTGTAGAGTTGGATGGTGACGAAATGACACGCATCATTTGGAAGTTTATCAAAGATAAATTGGTTTTACCTTATATCGATTTAGACATTAAATATTATGATTTAGGAATCGAATCTCGTGATGCAAGTAATGATCAAATTACAGTTGATGCAGCAGAGGCGATTAAAAAATACAAAGTAGGTATCAAATGTGCTACGATTACTCCAGATGAAGAAAGAGTAAAAGAGTTCAATTTGAAATCTATGTGGAAATCTCCTAATGGAACTATTCGTAACATTTTAGATGGTACAGTTTTCCGTGAACCGATTGTTTGTCAAAATGTTCCTCGTTTAGTAACAAATTGGACAGCGCCAATTATTGTTGGACGTCATGCTTTCGGAGATCAATATAAAGCGACTGATGCTGTTTTTAGAGGAAAAGGTAAATTAACAATGACTTTTACTCCTGAAGATGGTGGAGAAGTTCAATCATTTGATGTTTTCAATTTCAAAGGTGATGGAGTTGGAATGGCAATGTATAATACTGAAGAATCTATTCGTGGATTTGCTAAGTCATGTTTCAATATGGCTTTAAGTAAAAAATGGCCATTATTCTTATCTACAAAAAATACTATTTTAAAGAAATACGATGGTTTCTTTAAAGATATTTTTCAAGAAATTTATGATGCTGAATACAAAGCTCTTTATGAAGAAGCTGGTATTACGTATGAGCATAGATTAATTGATGATATGGTTGCTTCTGCTTTAAAATGGAATGGAAATTTTGTTTGGGCTTGTAAAAACTATGATGGAGATGTTCAATCAGATACAGTTGCTCAAGGATTTGGTTCATTAGGATTAATGACGTCTGTTTTAGTTACTCCTGATGGAGAAATTATGGAAGCTGAAGCTGCTCACGGAACTGTTACAAGACATTACAGAGAGCACCAAGCTGGAAGAAAGACTTCTACTAATCCAATCGCTTCAATTTTCGCATGGACTAGAGGTTTAGCATTTAGAGGTAAATTAGATAATAACCAAGAATTAATTGATTTCTGTCTTAAACTTGAAGAAGTTTGTGTAGAAACAGTTGAAAAAGGTATTATGACGAAAGATTTAGCTGTTTGTGTTCATGGAAATAAAGTAAACCATGGAGAACACTATGTTTATACAGAAGAATTTTTAGAAGCTTTAGATAAAGGTATTCAAGAAAAAATGGCTTAATTGAAATATTGAGATCATAAAAAAAGGCTTCGAATTTCGAAGCCTTTTTTATTGGAAGATTATTTTTAATATGCTTCTAAATAGCATGTTCGCTCAGAATTGGTTGTTTTATTGCAATTCTTTTTCGCTTTTCTTTTCGTATTATAAAGGACATAAGTCTCAGTATTCACTGTACCATTAATCGTGCATGTACAGTAATGAGCTTTATTACAAGATGTTAAATAACTTAGAGCGAGAATTGAAAAGACAAATATTTTTTTCATTTTTATTTTTTTACAAGTTCAAATGTACGAAATAAAATAGAATCGATTATTTTAACTTTTTGAATAATTTATTAACCAACAAAAATATTTACTTATTGTGATAATTTAAACATATTTCTTATTGTGAGATAAACTACAATCCTTACATTTACAAAAAAAATAATTGATTATGTCAAACGCAATTTTTAAAGTTCCTACTGCTATTAATGAACCTGTTAAAGGGTATGCTCCGGGTTCTCCGGAAAGAGAAGAATTATTAGCAAAATATAAAGAAATGTATAACCAAGCGCCTATTGATGTGCCAATGTATATCGGTGGAAAAGAGGTTCGTACAGAAGATAAAAGAAAAATTACTCCTCCTCATGATCATTCAAAAGTATTAGGTCATTTTAATTATGGAGAAGCAAAGCATGTTGAACAAGCAATTGAAGCAGCTTTAGCAGCAAGAGAACAATGGGCAAATTTAGATTGGAATCAGAGAGCTGCAATTTTTTTAAAAGCTGCTGATTTATTAGCTGGACCTTTTAGATCAAAAATGAATGCAGCTACTATGTTAGGTCAATCTAAAAATGTGTTTCAAGCTGAAATTGATGCAGCATGTGAGTTTATTGATTTTTTAAGATTCAATGTTCAATATTTAACTCAAATTTACAAAGAGCAACCAGATTCTCAACCAGGAATGTGGAATCGTTTAGAATATAGACCATTAGA
>CANCEQ010000193.1 GCA_947375085.1 Flavobacteriales bacterium | reverse complement strand
ACTCAAATCAAGGACAATTCAACGATGCGTGAAAACACCTATTCTACTGCTGCAACTTGGTTAGCTTGTGGAATTGACCCAACTGTAACAACATTTTACAGACAAAGTGATGTGCCAGAAGTTACAGAATTAATGTGGCATTTATTGTGCTATTTCCCATACCAACGTTTAACATTAGCACACGGATTTAAAGATAAAAGTGATCGTTTGGATGACGTAAATGCTGGATTATTTACGTATCCAATTTTAATGGCAGCCGATATTTTATTGTATGATGCTGAAGTAGTTCCAGTGGGTAAAGATCAATTACAACATCTTGAAATGACAAGAGATGTAGCTGCCCGTTTCAATCATAAAATGGGAGAGACGTTTGTATTGCCTCAAGATAAGATACAAGAAAATTCTCAATTAGTTCCGGGGACTGATGGAAATAAAATGAGTAAATCAAGAGATAATTTCATCAATATTTTTCTTCCTGAAAAAGAATTAAAAAAACAGGTGATGGCAATTGTTTCAGATAGTAAAGGATTAGAAGAATCGAAAGACCCAGACACGTGTAATATTTTTGCCTTATACAAATTGTTAGCTTCTGAAAATGAAGTGAATGAAATGAGAATCAACTATATTAATGGGGGATATGGATATGGTCATGCAAAATTGGCATTATTTGAATTAATTCTTTTAAAATTTGCGAAAGAACGTGAAATCTATTTTGAATTAATGGCTAACCCTACTAAAATTGATGATGTTTTAGCTGTTGGAGCAGAAAAAGCAAGAGTAGTAGCTCAAGGTGTTTTACAGAGAGTTCGTTCTAAGGTTGGTTATGGTGTAAAATCGGAAGTTGTACAGTAATACAAATGACGATTTAAAATTGATTTTATATTCTTATATTTGTTATTCAAAAAAAATTAAATATGCGTAATCGTATTCTTTTATTATTAGTTGGTTTATCAACGTTGATTTTTTCTTGTGGTAGTGGAGACTCTGACACAAGCGGTATGAAAGCTGTTGGTGGAAAGCATTATGGAGGACAATTTAGCTTTATGTCTTCTGAAAAAATTGAATCGTTGTTTCCATTAGCAGTTTCAGATGTTTTTTCTACTCGAATTTTAGCACAGATTTTTGAGCCACTTTTAAAAATTGATGTAGCTACAACAAAAGTTGAACCTTCAATTGCTGAGTCTTTTACTGTTAGTGAAGATGCAAAAGTGTTTACTTTTAAAATTAGAAAAGGAGTTTTCTTTCATGATGACGAATGTTTTGGAGGTAAAGGAAGAGAATTAACAGCCCACGATGTTAAATACACATTGGATTTAGCATGTACTGGTATAGATGAGAATGCTATTAGTTATTTGCTCGTAGATAAAATCAAAGGTGCTAAAGACTTCAATCAGAAAAATAAGTCACTAACTTTTCCGAAAGAGGGTGTTTCTGGTATTAAAGTGATCAATAATAACACTGTTGAAATTCAATTAGCTGAACCTTTTGTTGGATTTGATAAAGTTTTATCTCATAATAGTTTAGGTATTTTCCCTAAAGAAGCGGTTGAAAAATATGGGAAAGAGGTTAAAAATCATGCAGTTGGTACAGGTCCATTTGCATTAGAGACATTTGATAACGAACAAATTATCTTAAAAAGAAATCCAAATTATTGGGGGAAAGATGAGTTTGGAAATAAACTTCCTTTCTTAGATAAGGTTGTAATGACTTATACTAAAAATAAGAAAAGTGAGTTGTTAGCGTTCAGAAAAAAAGCAATAGATGTTGTTTTTGAAATTCCAGTAGAGGATATTCAAGATGTTTTTGGATCATTGGAGGATGCTCAAAACGGTAAAAATGTGAAGCATAAAGTTGAAACAGAGACAAGTTTAAAAATGGCTTACATTGCTTTTGCTTGTCAAAGTAAAGAATTTAGCGATGAACGTGTTCGTAAAGCTTTCAATATAGCCGTTGATAGACAAGGTATTATAGATAATTTATTAGAGGGTGAAGGTTATCCTGCTTTAAATGGTTTCGTACCGCCAATGGAAACATATCCAAATAATCGTGTAAAAGGAAATGAATTTAACCCAGCTTTAGCCAAAAAATTATTAGCTGAAGCAGGCTATAAAGATGGTTCAAGTTTTCCTTCTCTTGAAATTTATGTAAACACGAAAGAAGGATCAACAGTACATAAAATGATCAAAGGAGTTGTTTCGGATCTTAAAAAGAATTTAAATGTTTCTTTAAAAATCAAATTATGCACAATTAAAGAACGTAATGATGCGATTTATTCAGGAAAAGCAAAATTATGGAGAGCTGGTTGGATTGCAGATTATGCAGATCCTGAAAACTTTTTATGCTTGTTTTATGGAGGAAATATTTCTGACTTAGGCGGTTCAGTTATTAACGATTTTAAATTCAAAAACAAAGAATTTGATGATTTATTCAAACAAGGATTGAAAGAAATCAACAATGAAAAAAGAAATGAAATTATGTTGAAATGTGACCAATTAGTAATTGATCATTCAGCAGCAATGCCAATCTTAACGGATGACTTTATTGTAATGGTAAACATTCGTGTGAAAGATTTTAAAACGAACATATTACAAGGATTAGATTTCTCTAAAATATATATCAAAGAGCAACGTTAATCTTATTTTTATAAAATTGAAAGCCCAAGCGATTGGGCTTTTTTTGTTTATAAATGCTTCTAGTTATCTTAAAAATAACAGTCAAAGTTTCTTACCTTTATCGTCCCAATAAATTCTAATGAAAGTCTGTATAGCCGAAAAACCAAGTGTTGCAAAAGATATTGCCGAAGTACTCGGTGCAAAGCAGCGTATGGATGGTTATTTTGAAGGAAATGGTTATCAAGTTACTTGGACTGTTGGTCACTTATGTACCTTGAAAGAACCTCATGATTATGATATGAAATGGAAATATTGGCGTTTAGAAGAATTGCCAGTAATTCCAGTAAATTTTGGAGTTAAGTTAATCGATCTAGCCCATACTAAAAAGCAATTTGCTGTTATCGAAAAATTAGTTCAAAACTGTTCAGAAGTTATAAATTGTGGGGATGCTGGGCAAGAAGGAGAATTGATTCAACGATGGGTTCTTCTAAAAGCAAAATGCAAAGTACCTATTAAGCGTCTTTGGATTTCTTCCTTAACGGAAGAAGCAATTCGTGAAGGTTTTGAAAAATTAAAAGATTCTTCTGAATATGATCGTTTATATGCCGCTGGAAGTGCAAGAGCTATTGGAGACTGGTTATTAGGTATCAATGCGACACGTTTATTTACTGTTAAATTTGGTAGAGGTCAATCTACATTTTCAATAGGAAGAGTTCAGACTCCTACTTTAGCGATGATTGTTCAACGTCAAAAAGAAATAGATGCTTTTAGAGCAGAAGAATATTGGGAGTTAAAAACGATATACAGAGATACGGAATTTTTGTGTCAAATCGATCGTTTACAATCTGCTGAAAAAGCCGAAAAAGGGTTAGAATATTTAAAACAACATCCTTTTGAAATCACCTCTTTTGAACAAAAAGAAGGAAAAGAGGGTAATCCACGATTATACGATTTAACTTCATTACAAGTAGAAGCCAATAGAAAACATGGCTATACTGCTGAAGACACTTTAAAGTTGATTCAAAATTTATACGAAAAGAAATTAACGACGTATCCTCGTGTTGATACAACCTACTTATCTGAAGATATTCATCCAAAAATTCCAGGGATTTTAAATGGAATGAAGTATTATTCACGTTTTACTGCTCCATTATTAGATAAACCGATACCAAAATCAAAATCTGTTTTTGATGATAAAAAAGTGACAGATCACCACGCTATTATTCCTACTGGGGTTGTTCCTTCTGGAATCACTCCTGCTGAACAACATATATACGATTTAGTTGCTAAACGATTTATTGCTGTATTTTATCCTGAATGTAAAGTTTCAAATACCACCGTTCTAGGTAAAGTGGATAAATTAGAATTTAAAGCGACTGGTAAACAAATTATTGAGCCAGGATGGAGAGTCATTTATGCAGATGAAACTCCTGTTAAAGATCCTAAGGAGGCAGCTGAAGAACGATTAATGCCAACATTTGTTGAAGGAGAAAATGGACCACATACTCCTGTAATTCATCAAGGAAAAACTTCTCCTCCAAAATATTTTACAGAAGGTACTATACTTCGTGCTATGGAAACGGCCGGACGAAATGTGGAAGATGAAGAATTAAGGGAATTAATGAAAGATCAAGGGATTGGTCGTCCTTCTACTCGTGCGAATATTCTTGAGACTTTATTTAGAAGAAAATACATTGAAAGAAAACGTAAAAACATTGTTGCTACAATTACCGGTATTGGATTAATTGATACGATACAAAATGAGCTTTTAAAAAGTGCTGAACTAACAGGTGACTGGGAGCGAAAATTGCGTTTGATTGAAAAAGGTGAATACGAGGCAGACGTTTTCAAAAAAGAGTTGATTCAAATGGTCGTTGATTTAACAGAAGAAGTTATTTTTAATTCGCATCATCGTGTAATTCAATTAGCACCTGTTGTTGCTGAAAAAGCAGCTCCAAAACCACGAGCACCTCGAAAACCTAAAGAAGAGATTAAATTAGAAGATACCAATTGTCCGAAATGTAAATCTGCCAAATTAATGAAAGGAAAAGCAGCTGTTGGCTGTTCTAATTTCGCTAATTGTGGATTTAAAATTCCTTTTGAATTAATGGGGAAAAAACTGACTGAAAATCAATTAGCTGATTTAGTGACGAAAGGTAAAACAGGTGTTATTAAAGGCTTGATTTTACCCCCTTCTAATGATCCAGTTAGTGGTAAATTTGTTTTAAATTCGTCATTTAATATTGAGTTTATTGCATAAAAAAACAGCGCTCATTTCTGAACGCTGTCCTTAACGATATGCAGTTAGTCTTGCTCCAACATTGGAACTACTACCCCAGGTGTAGCAAGAGCATCTTTAATCTTAAGTTCTAATTCTAACATTAACTCTGGATTATCTAATATCAATTGTTTAACGGAATCTCTTCCTTGTCCTAATCTTGTTTCTCCATAAGAGAACCAAGAACCACTTTTCTTAAGTATGTTTAATTCAACTCCTAAATCAACAATTTCTCCAACTTTAGAAATCCCTGCACCATACATAATATCAAATTCAGCTTTACGGAATGGCGGAGCTAATTTATTTTTAACAATTTTTACTTTCACGCGGTTACCGATGATTTCATCTCCGTCTTTAATTTGACTCGCTCTTCTGATATCTACACGAACTGAAGCATAAAATTTTAATGCATTACCTCCTGTTGTTGTTTCTGGATTTCCGAACATCACACCAATTTTATCTCTTAATTGGTTGATGAAAATACAACAAGTACCTGCTTTGTTAATTGATCCTGTTAATTTTCTTAATGCTTTTGACATTAAACGTGCTTGTAATCCCATTTGTGAATCACCCATTTCACCTTCAATTTCTGCTTTTGGTGTTAATGCTGCTACTGAATCCACAACTACCAAATCGACTGCACCTGAACGTATTAAATTATCGGCAATTTCTAAAGCTTGTTCACCATTGTCTGGCTGAGAGATTAATAAGTTACCTACATCTACTCCTAATTTTTGAGCGTAGAATTGATCGAAAGCATGTTCAGCATCAATAAAGGCAGCAATTCCACCATTTTTTTGACATTCTGCAATAGCGTGAATTGCCAATGTTGTTTTACCTGAAGATTCAGGGCCATATATTTCAACTACTCTTCCTTTTGGAAATCCATTGATTCCTAATGCAAGGTCTAAAGTGATAGATCCTGTTTGAATTACATCAATGTCAACTATTGGAGCATCTCCTAATTTCATTACGGTTCCTTTACCGTAAGCTTTGTCAAGCTTTTCCATTGTTAATTGAAGAGCTTTTAATTTGTCTGCGTTTACTTCTTTAACTGCCAT
>CANCEQ010000192.1 GCA_947375085.1 Flavobacteriales bacterium | reverse complement strand
GTCATTTTCATACTAGCTCTGTGTTTGTTTAAGCCAGCTTTTACTTTTTCTTGATAATCAGCAGGAACAACTTCTACTTTAAGGATTGCATTTACTGCATCTACATTTTCTCTAGTAACGATCATATTTGTAAATTAAGAAAGGATTCTATTGAAAGAATCTCAATTATAAACTAGTTGAAACAAAAAATGGTATTAGCGAACTAATACCATTGAGTAAAGTGAGGATAGAGGGAGTCGAACCCACACGCCGCGAGGCACTAGATCCTAAGTCTAGCATGTCTACCAATTCCACCATATCCCCAAAAATTCTAAGATTAAATCTTTTGAATTTTAAACCCATTACGATTAATGGTGTGCAAAGATATTCAATTATTTTTAATTATGAAATTAATCGCTGTTTTTTTTAAAAATTGTGTTTTAATCATTAATTGTTTGGAATACTTCTAAATTACCTTTAATAAATTGATTAATTTAGCCAATACATTCTTTAAATATAAAACGTGAACGAAGAAGTAATAAATATGGTAATTCTTGTAAATGAGTTTGATGAAGAAATCGGTACGATGGAAAAATTAGAAGCCCATCAAAAAGGTTTATTGCATCGTGCTTTTTCTGTTTTTGTTTTTAATTCTAAAAAAGAGCTTTTGCTTCAAAAGAGAGCACTTGGAAAATATCATTCAGAAGGTTTATGGACGAATACTTGTTGTAGTCACCCTTCACCGAATGAAACTATTGAAGATGCTGCTGTTAGAAGATTACAAGAAGAGATGGGGTATACTTGTTCAGTTGTTAAAACTTTCTCTTTTATTTATGACGTGGCTCTAGATAATGAATTAATTGAACATGAATTAGATCATGTGGTGATTGGAATTTCAGATGAGAATCCGGTATTAAATCCAGCTGAAGCTTCTGATTTTGATTGGAAAACAATTGATACTATTAAAAATGATATGGATTTATTTCCAGAAAATTATACAAGTTGGTTCAAGATTATTTTGAATGAACATTATGATAAATTAGTCAATGCTTTAAATCTTGCTTATGAAAGTTTGTAGAAGAGAGACTTTTAATTCAGCTCATCGTTTGTTTCGTGCAGATTGGTCAGATGCTAAGAATGAAGAAGTTTTTGGAAAATGTAGTAATCCAAATTATCACGGACATAATTATGTGTTAGAGACTTGGGTTGAAGGCGAAATCAATCCTGAAACTGGTTATGTGATTGATTTAAAGTTGTTAAAAGAAATTATTCAAAAAGAAGTTACCGATAAATTTGATCATACTAACTTGAATTTAGATTGTAAAGAATTTGAAGGCTTTAATCCCACGGCTGAGAATATCGCCTTGGTTTCTTGGAATTTACTTCGAGCTAAATTAGATCCAAAATTGAAATTGACGGTTAAACTTTGGGAAACTGAAAACAATATTTGTGAATACAGCGGTGAATAATTAAACGAAACATTTTATGAAGTCTATTTTTTGGCATAGAAGAGATTTAAGAATCGACGATAATGCAGGGCTTTATAAAGCGTTGAAAGAATCTAATTCTGTTATTCCACTATTTGTATTTGATACAACTATTTTATCAAAACTTCCAAAAGATGATCAACGAGTTATTTTTATTCATCAAGAAATTGAAGTATTAAAAAAAGAATATCAAAAGTTAGGTTCTGATTTATTTGTCTATTATGGTAATCCAATTGAACTGATTCCACAATTAGTGCAAGAATTAAATGTAACTTCTGTTTATACAAATAGGGATTATGAACCTTTAGCTCTTGAACGTGACATTCAAGTTTTTAAAAAGTTAGAATCTTTGAATATTTCTTTTTTAGGAGCAAAAGATCACGTTATATTTGAGAAATCAGAAGTTATGAAACCTGATAGTTCGCCTTATACTATTTTCACACCCTATTCGAAAAAATGGAAAGAGAAGTTAACTGATTTTTATTTAAAACCTTTTCCAACAGTTAAATACTCTGATAATTTAATAAAAGTTAAAGTAACTTCAGATTTAATTTCATTGAAAGAGTTAGGTTTTGAATCTAATTTAAAAGTGTTATTTCCAGTTAAGAAATTTCCAAATGATATTATAAAGGGGTATGAATATACGAGAGATATTCCTTCTGTTTTAGGGACATCGCGTTTAAGTATTCACCTTCGATTTGGAACTATTAGTGTGCGTCAACTAGCGAAAGAAGCATTAATTTCAAACGAGAAATACCTAAATGAATTAATTTGGAGAGATTTTTATCAAATGATTTTATTTCATTTCCCTAATTCTGTAACTGGTTCATTTAAAAAGAAATACGATTTAATTGAATGGGTGAACAACGAAGATGAATTTAAAAAATGGTGCGAAGGTAAAACGGGATATCCAATTGTTGATGCTGGTATGCGTGAATTGAACGAAACTGGTTTTATGCATAACAGGGTAAGAATGATTGTGGCAAGTTTTTTAACCAAACATTTATTGATCGATTGGAGATGGGGTGAAGCTTATTTCGCTGAAAAATTATTGGATTTCGAATTAGCTAGTAATGTTGGTGGATGGCAATGGGCCGCTAGTTCAGGTTGTGATGCTGCTCCTTATTTTCGGGTTTTTAATCCAACACTACAACAAGAAAAATTTGATAAAAATTTAATTTATATAAAAAAATGGGTGAAGGAATTTGGTACGAGCGAATATCCAAAACCAATTGTAGATCATGTATTTGCAAGAGAGAGAGTTTTATCTGTATTTAAAAAAGCATTAGCTTAAATTAGAAATATTATGGGGATTAAAATTGGAGATAAATGTCCTGACTTTTCATTGTTGGATCAAAATGGAGAGATGGTTTCTATTAAAGAAATCATAGGGGAAAAGAATATCGTTATTTATTTTTATCCAAAAGATAATACTTGGGGATGTACAAAACAAGCTTGTTCATTTAGAGATTCATTTCAAGATTTTGTTGATTTAGGATGTGAAGTAATTGGTATCTCTACTGATAGTGTAGCTTCTCATAAGTTGTTTTCAACTAAATATAATTTGAATTTTAAAATTTTATCAGATGTTGATGATGAAGTTCGAGCTAAATTTGGAGTTCCTACAAGTTTATTTGGATTGATAAAAGGTAGGGTGACCTATATAATTGATAAAAATGGTGATGTAGTTTGGAAATTTAATTCACAGTTAAATTCTGAAGGACATATTTCGAAAGCGATTGATATTTTAAAAGAATTTAAGTAAAGATTGAAATGAGATTTTTGGTATTCCTATTTATATTTTTTTTTAGTAATTGTATTTTTTCTCAAAAGTACTCAAGAGTTAAAATTTATACTGATGATAAGGGATTAGAAAAATTATCAAACTTGGGAGTTGCTATAGATCATGGAGTTAAGAAGGAGGGATATTTTTTTATTAGCGACTTTTCAAGTATAGAATTTCAAAAGATAAAAGATAACCAGTTTATTTTTGAAGTTATAATCGATGATGTTCAATCTTTTTACAAAAATCAAAATTTAGTAAGAGTTGAAGAAAAAAACTCAACTTGCTCAAATTTTAAATCTCAAATTACTTCACCTACTCATTTTAAATTAGGTTCAATGGGGGGATTTTATACTTATCAAGAGTATTTGGATGAAGTGGATAAAATGGTACTTGCATACCCACAATTAATCACTCCAAAATCAGCTATCGGTAATTTTTTGACAAGTGAAAATCGGCCTCTTTATTGGTTGAAAATTTCAGATAATCCATCGATTGACGAAATAGATGAGACTGAAGTTTTTTATTCTGGAGTTCATCATGCTAGAGAACCTATTTCTTTAACAGAGCTAGTATTCTATATGTGGTATTTATTAGAAAATTATTCAAGCGATCTTGAAATTCAGTATTTGTTAAATTCAACTGAACTTTATTTTGTCCCTTGTGTAAATCCAGATGGATATATTTATAATGAAACAAATGACCCAACTGGAGGAGGGATGCATCGTAAAAATAGAAGAAATGTTGGGATAACTAATAAAGGTGTAGATATAAATAGAAATTATTCTTATAAGTGGGGTACAACTGGAATCAGTACAAATCAAGATGATGATACGTATCCAGGATCTTCAGCTTTTTCTGAACCAGAAAATCAAGCAATAAAATGGTTTTGTGAAAATAGACATTTTCTATTTGCTTCAAATGCTCATGCTTACGGAAATCATATTCTATATCCTATAAGTTCCTCATCATCTGAATTTGCGGTTGACAATGAGTATTTTAAACTTTATACAAATCA
Source organism: Flavobacteriales bacterium (assembly GCA_947375085.1). The sequence continues at coordinate 1,718 of CANCEQ010000192.1, read as the reverse complement.
GATGGCAAATCAGAATGGCTTTGGCGAAATGAAAAGTTCTGATTTGTACCCTGCTTCTGGTGAATCGGATGATTTTATGTACAAAGATGATTTAACAAATAAACCTAAAATTTTTGCCATAACGCCAGAAATAGGAGGAACTAATCATGGTTTTTGGCCTGCATCAAATGAAATTGAGGATTTATGTAAAGATATGCTGATTCCCAATTTATTGGTTTCGCAATTGACACATAAATATTGCATAGTGAAAGATGAAATGCCATCATACATTGAAAGTTTGACAGGTTATTTTAATTATTCGGTTAAACGATTTGGGATTGAAGATGGTAACTTTTCAATTTCAATCGAACCTCTAAAAGGAATTCAATCTGTTGGGAGTTTGAATAGTCATACCTTAAATTTAAAAGGGAGGTTACTCGATTCAATTTCTTTTTCTTTGAATCCACTTTTGCAATTTGGTGATACTATTCAATATGTCATCGTAACTGATTATGGGACTTGGACAAATAGAGATACGATTGTAAAAAAATATGGATCAATTACATTAAAATTCTTAGATAATTGTTCTAACTTGAATAATTGGTCGGGTGATTGGAATACTTCAGTTACTGATTATCATTCTGGTTTTAGTTCTTTTACAGATAGTCCTTTTGGGAATTATCAAGGTGCCTCATCCTCTCAATTTAAATTGAATCAAAAAATTGATTTGCGGTATGCTGCTTCACCAATACTTTCGTTTTATGCGAAGTGGCAAATAGAATCAAATTATGATTACTGTCAATTTCAAGTTTCTACGGATAATGGGAAATCGTGGCAAGCTCAATGTGGAAATTATACATCGATAGGAGTTGGAAGTGGTTCTGGTGGAAATCAACCGAATGGACAACCAGTTTACGATGGTAATCAATACGATTGGGTTCGAGAAGAAATCGACTTAAGCGATTACTTGGATCAAGAAATTAATGTTCGTTTCTTGTTGAAATCAGATAATGGATCTGAAAAAGATGGGTTTTATTTTGATGATTTTAAAGTGAATTACAATTATGATCCAAACGCATCAATTGAAGAAATTGATTTTCAAATACATGCTTTTCCGAATCCAACATCTAATTCCACCATATTTAGTTTTTCTAATTTAGTAGAGACTGGTGAATTGGGTGTTTTCGATCAATCTGGAAAATGTGTATTAAAAAAGCTAATTGGATCAAATGAAACAAATTTGACTTTTGATTCAAGTTTTTTACCATCAGGAGTTTATCTTGTGAAATTAATGAATTCCAAGAGATACTCTCGACCATTTAAATTAGTAGTTTTACATTAGATTTTATTTGTATTCTTATGGTTAAGTTTTTTACTATCTTGTTTGTTCTTTTCGGGTTTCTATCGATTTCAATTGCTCAAAAAAAAGCTGAAACACCTAAGTTAGTAGTTGGAATTGTGATTGATCAAATGTGTTATGAATATTTATATCGTTATGAATCAAAATTTTCTAAAAATGGATTTAAAAAATTAATGAATAATGGGACGCATTGTAGAAACACCCAATACAATTATGTCCCAACATTTACAGGACCAGGACATGCTTCGATTTATACTGGTACAACTCCAAATAATCACGGAATCATTGGAAATGAATGGTTTGATAGAAATACAGGAGAAACAGTAAATTGCGTATTTGATTCAACGGCTTTTGGTATTGGAACTGAATCTCAAAACGG
>CANCEQ010000191.1 GCA_947375085.1 Flavobacteriales bacterium | reverse complement strand
CACAAAGTTATAAATTAATTTAAATTTATTATAATTGATTAATTAAAATCTTTCTTATGTAATTTGAAGTACCTGGGGTGCCTTTTTAATTTAAACTTTCCTATTATCTTTGTTAAGTAAGAATTAATATACAGAAAGATGAAAAAGATTTACGATAATATATTAGAGACGATTGGTAACACACCTTTAGTTCGTTTAAATACAATTACAAAAGATATTAAAGCTACAGTTTTAGCGAAAGTTGAGACTACAAATCCTGGAAATTCTGTTAAGGATAGAATGGCAGTAAAAATGATTGAAGACGCTGAAAAAAATGGACTATTAAAACCAGGCGGAACAATTATTGAAGGTACATCAGGTAATACAGGAATGGGTTTAGCATTAACTGCTATCATTAAAGGATACAAGTTAATTTGTGTTTTAAATGATAAACAATCAAAAGAAAAAATGGATATTTTACGTGCTGTTGGAGCTGAAGTGGTAGTTTGTCCTACTGCTGTTGAACCAACTGACCCACGTTCTTATTACTCTGTTTCTAAAAGATTAGCGAATGAAATTCCTAATTCTTGGTATGTAAATCAGTATGATAATTTATCGAACCGTCAAGCACATTACGAGCAAACAGCTCCTGAGATTTGGGATCAAACAGACGGGAAAGTAACTCATTTTATTGTTGGTGTTGGTACAGGAGGAACTATTTCAGGTGTTGGAAAATATTTAAAAGAGAAAAATCCAAATGTTAAAATTTGGGGGATTGATACATATGGTTCAGTTTTTAAAAAATACAAAGAAACAGGGATTTTTGATGAAAATGAAATTTATCCATATATAACAGAAGGAATTGGAGAAGACATTTTACCAGCAAATGTTGATTTCGACACAATTGATTTATTCGAAAAGGTAACGGATAAAGATGCTGCTGTTATGACAAGAAGAATAGCTAGAGAAGAAGGTATTTTTGTTGGTAATTCTGCGGGTGCTGCAATTTCAGGTTTGTTACAATTAAAAGATCAATTGACTGAGGATGATGTAGTTGTTGTTTTGTTTCATGATCATGGAAGTCGATATATAGGAAAAATATTCAACGACGATTGGATGCGTGAAAGAGGATTCTTAGATGAAAATATCAAAACGGCTGGGGATATGATTCAAAATCATAAAGATGAACCATTGGTTTCTTTATATTCAGAAGAGTTAGTTTCTCATGCAATTGCTAAAATGCGTAAATTTGGTATATCTCAAATTCCAGTTACTAAAGATGGACATTTTGTTGGTTCTTTAGATGATAGTCATGTGTATCAATTGTTGGTTGAAAATCCTAGTTTAAGAGATGCGCCAATTTCTAGTGTGATGCAAGCTGCATTTCCAGTTGTTAAAACTTCAACAAGTTTAGAAGAAGTTTCTAAATTAATAAATAAAAATACACATGCAGTTTTGGTTGAATTACCAAATGGAGCACATCACATCATTACACGATATGATATCATTTCTTCACTTTCTTAATTTTTTTAAGTGAAAGAATTTGTTGATCAAATGAATAGAACAATCCGCCTTTCGGGTAAACCGAGGCGGATTGTTTCGTTAGTGCCATCTCAAACTGAATTATTATTTGATTTAGGATTAGGAGAAAACGTTGTAGGAATTACCAAGTTTTGTATTCATCCAGATGAATGGTTTAGAGCTAAATATAGAGTTGGAGGAACCAAAGATGTAGATTTTGAAAAAGTAAAAGCTCTACAACCTGATTTAATTATCGGAAACAAAGAAGAGAATGATCGGGATAATATAGATTCTTTACAAACAATTGCCCCCATTTGGATGAGTGATATTTTTACTTTGGATGATTCTCTGAAGATGATGATTCAGTTGGGAGAAATTTTAAATGTGGAGGATAAAACAAAAAAAATAGTTCATTCAATTCAGGTTAATTTTGAATTATTCAAAAAACAATCAAATTCATTTTTTAAAAATAGTCCTACTGTTCTTTATTTGATTTGGAGAAATCCATATCTAGCAGCTGGTAAAAATACATTTATTGATGATCTATTATTGAGATGTGGTTTTGTCAATTATTTAGAAGAAGAACGGTATCCTGAAGTTAAAATGACTCAACAAAATTGTCCTGATTATATTTTTTTAAGCTCAGAACCTTATCCTTTTAAAGAATTACACATCAAAGAAATTCAAGCACTTTACCCTTCTTCAACTATACGATTAGTTGATGGTGAAATGTTTTCGTGGTATGGATCTCGACTCTTAAAGTCAACTTATTATTTTACAGACTTAATAAATAGTTTGCATAAAAAAAGGTAGATTTTAATCTACCTTTTTTTAATACGAATTTAAAATTCTAATTCAAGATCATTTGCATTTCTATAGCAAATTTCAACATTTCGTTCATTACAAAATGATCTTTTTTGAAGGTAATTGATCCCTTTAATTTAGCTTTATTACCTTTTGATTTTTTTAATGTAATATTTACATCGTCGATATTAGTAAATAATTCTTTTGATGCTTTATAAGCTGGAATCATATCGAGAAGGGAGACTATCATTCCACCGCCTTCAATTTTTAATAGTGAAGATAAATTACCTTTTACAGCAAATAATTCTTGACTTTTGTTTCTAATTACAGCAGTTGATTCAGACGAACTTAAAGATATTGTTTTCGAGTCTATTTGTTCGTAATAGTATCTTTTTCCTCCTATTTTAAAAATATTATTTTCAAATTTTCCTCCAATCTTTTTCAAGATGGTATCTTGTTTGAAAATACTTTCAACTGAAAATGTAGATTTAAATTCTAATAATAAATCAATTTCAGGAAGTAGCGTCATCCCATCATCGTTCGTTTGAATGTTTATTCCTCCATAATTAATTGAAACTGATTTCAAAGCAGGTAATTTTAAACCTAATCTACCAGCAATAGCACTTAAACTATCATGTAAGGAGGGAGGGACAATTCCACTTGAGAAGTGAAAATTACCATAACGCGGAATTAAAATTTTACTAGAAGGATTGTTTGTTTTTTTTGATAATTCTAATTCACTATTTATGTCTATTCCGTTTTCAGCTAAGAAAAATTCAGAAGTTGAAGTTGTGAAATAACTATCTTTTCCAAAAAGATTGCCCTTAGTATAGGATTGTAAAAAACTACCATCCTTCAATTTTCCTATAAATCGAGATGTAGAATTATCAGATAAAGGACGAATATTTTTTTCAAAATAAGCAGTTAGTTCACGTTTGTCAATTGAATTCATATCCTCTGACGAAAGATAAGTTAATATAAACCCAACATTATCAATTACTTCTACTACTTGTTTGTCATTTAATTGTTCTGAAATATTTGATTCGAAATCGGAAGGGTTTGAAAGGTTTAGTGCAACAACAACTAACTTTCCATTTTTAAAAGGACTAGCAAAAACAATTGCATCTGATAAAAGATTTACTCCAATCTCTTTTTTAGCTTCTCTAGGTTTGCTAAGTAATTCTCTTATTTTGGCAACAATCTTTTCATCTCTTCCTTCAAAAAGCAAAGTGAATAATGCTTTATTAACTAGTTTTCTACTATCTAATTTTACAGCAAATGATGCTGTTTCAGGAATGAAATACTCATTTTTATGCTCAGGAGCCTTAGAAATTAATTGTGTAATCAAAAAAGCAGCCCATAAAAATGCTAACAACACTATGGCTGTTAGGAGAGTTTTAATGTTGTTTTTAATTTTCATTTGAAGTATTTTGTCTTTTAATTGTCCTATGAAATAAGCTGTCTAGCTTTTGTTTGTTCATGCGCGAAAATTTCACACTACTATTTCATTCTATAAAAGTAACTTTTATTGTTAAATATGTACCTTTGTAACATGAGAAAGTTTTTAAAATTTTTACTGAAGTTACGAGGTTGGAAAATAGATGAGTACGTTCCAAATGGTATAGATAAATGTGTTGTAGTAATGGGACCACATACTTCCAATTGGGATTTTATTATTGGTCGAATCACTTTTGCTAACTACGGGGTTAATGCTAAGTTCTTGATTAAGAAAGAGTTATTCTTTTTTCCGATGGGCTATTTACTGAGGAAAATGGGAGGGATTCCTGTTGATAGAAAGACCAACAATAATTTAACTGATTTTGCTGCGAAATTGTTTGATGAAAATGAAACTTTGTACTTAGTGTTTACTCCTGAAGGGACAAGAAAATATAACGATCGCTGGAAAAAAGGCTTTTATTATATTGCTCAAAAAGCAAATGTTCCAATTTACGTTGCTTATATTGATTATGCTAAAAAAACGGGAGGATTTGATCGATTGTTCGAACCTACAGGTGATGTAGAAAAAGATATAAAGGATATCAAGAATATTTTATCTAAGTACAAAGGGAAGTTTCCAGAACAAGGAATTATTGTTAATTAGTAGGACACGTCATAATCTGTCCTTACTTAATTTACCTGTTTTTTTATCAAACCCATATGGGCAGTGTTTGCATCCATTTTTACAGCAAAATCCTCGTTTTAATAAATACTTTTCTGTAAAAATGATGTATCCTTCAAGACTAAGATAATATTCATCCTCTTCCAATTTTTTCTTCTTAGAAAATCCAGACATGTCATCCATCGTGTTCGCTTAAAAAATATTTTAAAATAAAGAATGTCAAATTTACATATTTTTACAATTAAACATTCAAAATTCATAATCAAACATTAAATGGAGCTTTATTCAATTGAAAAATCGGTTTTACAATTTATTGATGATGAGGTTTTTACGACACATAATATCCGACTCTTTATAAAAAGAGATGATTTAATCGATACAGAGGTTTCTGGTAATAAATGGAGAAAATTAAAGTTTAACATCGAGCAAGTTAAAGCACTAAAAAAACAAGGTGTTTTAACATTTGGAGGTGCTTTTTCTAATCATTTGGTAGCAACTGCTTCCGCTTGTAATAGAGCAGGTTTAAAATCTGTAGGTATTGTAAGAGGTGATGAGTTAACTGAAAATTCAAACGAAACCTTAAAACGTTGTCATGAATTAGGGATGACTTTAAAATTTGTTACGAGAGAAGAGTATAGATTGAGAAATGATAAACTTTATCATAATGATTTAAGTCAAGAGTTTGAGAATCATTATATTGTTCCTGAAGGTGGAGCTAATTTTTATGGTATGGTTGGTTGTCAAGAGATTGTAAATGAGATTGATGTACAATATGATTCCATTTTCGTTGCTCAAGGTACAACAACAACAAGTTGTGGAATTTTACTTTCTCTAGCTGATAATGCAAAATTACATCTTGTTCCTGTTTTAAAAGGGTTTGATGCTTATCATGAAATGAGAGATTTGTTAAATTATTCCATTTTTGATGAGGAATTAACAGAAGAACTTTTAGCAAAAACAGTCCTTCATTCCGAATATCATTTTGGCGGGTATGCAAACTATAATTCAGAATTAATAGATTTTATTCAATCGTTTAATAAAAAGCACCATATACCTCTAGATCAGGTTTATACAGGAAAAGTGATGTACGCGTTATACAGTGAAGTACAAAAAGGGAACCTAGATAATCAAACTATCGTTTTTATTCATACCGGAGGAATCCAAGGAACTAAATCGTTGCAATTGAAAATTGATAATTAACAATTGACAATTTTCCATTATCAATTATTTTTTTTCCCTTTCCAAAGAACTAAAAAAGTACTTAAGAAAACAACTGTTATAGAGCTGATAGGCATTAAAATAGCAGCCACTAACGGAGTCATTTGTCCGGAAATTGCTATTGTCAAACCTATAATGTTATAAGATACAGAAAATCCTAAACAGCTTTTTAAAACTGTTTTTGAAAATTTTGATATTGTTATAAAAGAAGGAAGTAAATGTAATTTTGAAGCTTCAATAATGGCATCAGAAGAAGGGGTAAATCTGAATATATCTTCAGAAACGGCAACACCAACGTTTGCTTTTCCCAGTGCTCCTGCATCGTTCAATCCATCACCAATCATCATGATTTTTTT
>CANCEQ010000190.1 GCA_947375085.1 Flavobacteriales bacterium | reverse complement strand
CTGTATAATTAAATCCAAAGAAACGTTACTGTTTTCAAATTGAAGATAGATCCATCTTCTACTTTTTCCCAAACGTTCTGCCAATTTGGTAATACTATATCCACTTTGGTATATAGCTTCTTTGATAATTTCTCCCCTGTGTTGCATAGGGCAAATTTCAGTTCAGAAGTGAGAATTATATCTTACAATAATTACTCATAATTGTATATTTATTTTTATGTTTGCGAGGAAGTTTTAAAAGCTATGAATTTAACTCACCTTTAAATCGAGTCAAATTTCTTTTTTTTAATTTAAAATGTGGAGTTCAGAAACCACTTAAATAAACGAGGCGTTATCGAAAAGCCTTATGAGTAGAGATAAAATAATTGCCGAAATGAAAGTTAAAAAAATTATTGTAGGAGTGTTAATTGGAACAACTATTATTACAAGTTGTTCGACACCTAAAAAATTAGAAAAAACAACTGGTGCTGTTGAAATTTCAATTCCATTTTCTGAAAATAAATACAATTCTGATAAAGATTTTTTAAGAGCAAAACAAATGGGTAAAAGTCCTGATTTAGCTACTGCTAAAAAGATTTCTTTACAAAATTCAAAAGCTGAATTAGCTGGAAATATTAAATCTTTAGTGAAAAGAGTTACAGATCAATACACAAACCAAAGAACTGTTGGTAACAAACAAGAATTTGAAAATAAATTTGAAGAGTTGTCAAGAGAAATTGTTGAACAATCACTAACAAATATAACTATTGTGGGTGAAAAAACTTTCAAAGAATTGGATGGAGGTTATACGTATTGGACTGTTATTGAGGTGTCTAAAGAATCACTTTTAGGTCAGACAGATGCTAAAATTTCTAAAAATGAAAAACTTCAATTAGATTATGATAAAAAGAAATTTGAAGAAATTTTCAATGCAGAAATGATAAAAATGGCAAATGAATAAAATAGTTACTTTTATTTTATTTATTTCCAATGGTGTATTCTTTGGTTTTTCACAAAAGACCACCAATGTTAATCATATCATTGGTACTGCTTTTGTAATTGGGGATATTAGTCCAAATGAAGCAAAAGCGCAAGCATTGAATGAGGCGAAAATAAATGCTTTGAAAGCAGCTTGTATTGGTGAGCAAATCAAATCAAACCAGTTGCTTTTAACGAGTCAGCAGAAAAATGATTACGAGCAATTTTTCAGTTCATCTATTCAATCAGAAATTCAGGGGGCTGTTCAATCATTCAATATTAAAAGTGAGCGAGTTTATTGTAAAAATGAATTTGAAATTATTTATGAAATTGTTTTAGATGCAACCGTAATCAAATACGATTCTAAACCAGATTTAACTTTTGACGCTCATATTGAAGGAATTAAAAGTGTGTACAATAACGATGAAAATCTAACTTTTAGCGTAAAAGCAACGAAAGAAAGTTACCTCACTATTTTTAATATTACTGATAAAGAAGCATTTATGCTTTATCCTAATGCGTATGAAAAACAAATTCCGATAGAAATAAAATCATTTCCGATAGCAAACATTGATTATACACTTCATACAGATATGAAAACAAGTGAAACAAATAGATTGATTTTTGTTTTCACCAAGACTATTTACCCTTTTATAAAAATGGATAAAGATCAAGTAACAACACACGACGCGATTTTCAATTGGATTTATTCCATTATGCCTGATCAACGAATAGTGGAATATATCACTTTATTAATACAGAAATAAAATACAAACACCAACAAATTAAAAGATGAATTTAATAAACAACGAAACTATTGTAATGGAAGCCGGAGGAGAAAAAGCATCCATCATTCTTACGTCTCATAGAATTAGACAAGAAGGTAAATCTTGGAGTCATTTACAGATTAAAAGTATATCATTAGAACATATAAGCTCTTGTGAGTACCAAAAAACATCAAAACCAATCTTACTTATTTTAGGGATTTTAGGAATAATATTTGGCGGAATCGAGATTTCTTCAAGTCATTATTCAAATGGTAATGCTATACTTTTTATAGCATTGGGAATTATTTTAGTCATAGCATATTTTCTTTCTTTTTCAAAAGGTATTATCGTTGCGTCTAATTCAATGAAAATTAGAATAAATACGACCGGAATGAAAGAAGAAAACATACAAACTTTTATTACAAAATTGGAAATGTCTAAAGAAAACAAACGAATTAATAATTTTTAAAATTTGAAGTTATGAAATCAAAAACAGTTGCTTTTATATTATGGTTTTTCTTTGGATGGTTATCGTTCCATAGATTTTATGTAGGTAAATATTTTACTGGTTTATTGTATTTATTTACAGGTCAAATTTTTGGTTTAGGGTGGATTATCGATTTATTCTTATTAGGAGGATTGGTTGATACATACAATACTAAAAAAGATTTAAGTCGGTTAAAGAACAGTTAATGGAGGAAAGAGATTATTTAATCGAAAAGTATAAGATTACTTTAGATTTTTTAAAATTCGAAGCGACAATATTGTGGCAAATTTTTAGTGCTTTTTTTGTTGCAAATTCTATAATTATTGGATTTGTTGTAAATTCTTTAACAGAAAATGATAGTTGTAAAGTAAACACTCAATTAATTTTGTTTGCAGGAATCGTTGGGGTAATATTGTCAGTGTTTTGGCTACTTACATTTTATTCAAACTCACAATGGTATTAATTTAGAATGAAGCAAGCTAAATCTGATGAAGCAAACCTTGTTAAAGATTTATCCAAAGACGATTGGTCTTTGTTAAATAACGAAGCAGAAAAATTTGCGAATAACATGCCACTTAAAAATAAACTCGGGGGATATGGTATTATCATCACATTTCTGCTGATTTATATTATTACAATTTGTTTTGCAAGTTTTCTAATGAGTTATATATAAATGTTGAATTGATAAATTTTTAAAAAGATGAAAAAAATACTATTTGGATTAATCATATTTATCTCGTTTCATGGCTATACACAGGGAGCGACTAAAGAAATAAAAGAAGAAATATCTGATGAATTTTCAAAATGGGCAATAAAAAATGAATTTGAATCTAATTCAGCCTATGAAAAAAGAATTAAAGAAAAATCAGAAGAACAGTTACAAATAATAACTAACAAAGTTGTAAATAAAATCAAGAGTGTTTATTTAATGAATATAGATATCGTTCTTAAAGAATATAATCCAGATAATAGCATTTATTTATGTGATTTACAAAGCCTAAATTTTGTTTCAGGAAAACGATATTCACAACAAATATCATTTAATGTTTCAAATGATTTAGCTAAATACTTAAAGGAGAATTATATGAATAATCTTCATGGTGAAAATATTCAAATTTTACCGTTTGAAAATGAAATAATCAATGATAAATGGGAAATTACAAAAGCGAAAATTGTATTTGGTGGTTCTCCCGTTCAATTAAACGAAAAAAATGAGATTACAGTAGCAAGTAATTGGAATTCTGAATTATTTAAAATTGTTAATTTAAATACTATTGAAACAATTGAAGATTTTCAAACTGCTAAAGAAAAAGCAAATAGAAAATCAAGAGTAACGGGTAATACTGTTACAGTAGTACTTTTTTCAGATTGGGATATAAAAACACAACCAGGTTATATTTCTTCAGAAAACAAACCAATATCATTCAATTTCGAAGATTTAAAAATAGAATTGCCAACAGAATTAACTTCAAATAAAACAACAAAAGAAACTTCGACGAATGAGCCAAATTTAGATATTTCAAAAATTCAATCTAAAAATTCTAGCCCCAATGCTTTTGCAGTTGTGATAGGTAATAAAGAGTATGTAAATACTAAAAAAGTAAATTTTGCATTGAATGATGCTGCAGAAATGAAGAATTATTTGGTAAAAGTTCTCGGATATAAAGAGGGGAATATTTTTTACATAGAAAATGCAAATAAAGGTACATTTGAAACTTATTTTGGTACAAAAGAAAATCCAGAAGGAAAATTGTTTAACAACATAAAACCTGGAATTTCGGATGTATTTATTTATTATGCAGGTCATGGTGCGCCTGGATTAAAAGATAATAAAGGTTATTTTGTACCAGTTGATTGCGATCCTCAATATGTTGAACAAGGAGGATATTCTCTTGATTTGTTTTATATTAATTTAGCAAAATTAAACGCCAAAAGTTTAACTGTTGTTACTGATGCTTGTTTTTCAGGAGCAGATATATTTAAAAATATAAGTCCAATTGTAATTAAAGTTACTAATCCAATTGGTGTAACTGAAAACTGTGTCATTCTTTCATCAAGTAGCGGTTCTCAAGTTTCTTCTTGGTTTAATGAAAAACAACACGGAATGTTTACTTATTTCTTTTTGAAATCATTAGAGGATAAAACTAAAAGTGATAAAAATGGCGATGATAAACTTTCTTTCCAAGAAATTTACGAATATGTATCGGATAAAACAGAAGGAGTTCCTTATTATTCTAGAAGTATACACGGTGTAGATCAAACACCTACCATTCAGGGTTCTGGAGTTGAAAATGTATTTATTGAATATCGATAAATTAATTATTGACGTGCATAAAAACGGTTGTTTCAATTTTTGAGTAGTAATTATAATGTATTTCCTTTAATAGGATAGGGTTTAAACCCTATCCTATTAAAGGAAATAACCACAAAATATAAATGTAAAATATTCTTTTTTCGACGATTCAAATAATTTTACTACTGTAAGATCTCAACTATTTGTAATGATCTAATTAATTCAATGTGATTTACTCATCGTTGAATTATATTTAAAATAATTAAAATTGAATATGTTGGTCGAGGAACTCGAAACCAACAGTTACTACTTTGTCCAAATCTTGTTCGTTGAAACACCATGGCAACTATTACATTGACCAGAAGTAACAGGAGAAGACATGTGTTTGGAAATCGTTTTGCCTACTACTACAGGGTAAATTCCTGAACCAAAATCGATTGATTCTGTTGTGTAGAAATTTCCTAAAGCATCCACTTGAACAGTATATTTAAGATTCGTTCCTTTCGAATCTGTAAATAATTGAACTGTTGTATTTGGATTTGTTTTAGAAAGTAAAGTGTCATATACAGTTCCAGCTACTTGAAACCAACCTTCACCTTTACCTCCACTTTTGTGACAATTCATACAGTTTTGTCCCATATTGTGACTCTCACTTTTGTTAGTAGCACTGATATTCGTTTCAGATTTATTTTTCTTACATGATTGAAAAGAAAGAAATGCGATTGCTAAAAGTATGTAAGCTGGTTTGAATGTGATACGTTTCATAGCGAGAGTTTTGATGTTAAACGTATAGATGACGAAGTTATTGTTTTGAAGTTGCTTAATTTATAATTTAACTTGCTGAATCAATTCTTCTTTTGTTAAATATCCCAATTTTGTAGAGCTTAACTTGCCAGCTTTATAAAATTGTAAAGTAGGTAAACCTTCTACTTTCATTTCTTGAGCCAATGTTGGGTTTTTATCAACGTCAATTTTAATAACGATTACTTCATTCGCCATTTCTTTAGAAATTTCATCTAGATGAGGTCTCATTTTTTTACAAGGAGGGCACCATTCAGCATAGAAATCAACAATTATTGCTTTGTCTGATACAATTAATTTATCAAATTCAGCTTTCGACATTCCTTCTGGTTTTGCTGCAACAGAAGCATCTTTTGTTTCAGCTAATCCAGAACTTCTCCAAGCCATCATTCCACCGTTTAATTCGTAGACTTCTTTGAATCCCATTTCTTTCATTTTTGACGCTGCAGAAGCACTTCTTCCGCCTCCTAAACAATATACGAATACCGGTTTTGTTTTGTCAACTTTTGAAATTTGAGCATCAAATGCAGAACCGTTCCAGTCGATGTTAACTGCATTTTTGATGTGACCTTCAGAAAATTCTTGAGGTGTTCTTACATCTACTATATTGCCTTCAGGTAAAGATTCAATTTTTTTATTGAAGTCTACTGCTGATAAATTTGTATTAGATGGTTGACTATTCGTGCAACTTGAAAAAAGTACTGATAAGAATAG
>CANCEQ010000189.1 GCA_947375085.1 Flavobacteriales bacterium | reverse complement strand
CTATTTGTAATACATTTGAATATGGGAAATATATACTACAGTTATTCTGACAAAGAGTTAATTCGAAAATGGGGTAAAAAAATTAGCTCATTAAGAATTGCTGCTGGATTATCACAAACTGAGTTAGCTTTAAAAACAGGAATGAGTAGAAGTTCAATTGCTGGAATTGAAAAAGGTCGAAATTTTTCGATAGCCTCGCTTATTTCAATTTCTAGAACACTTGAGTTTTTGGATGAATTTGAATTCTTTTTTAAAATGGAAGAGTATGAATTAACTCCTATGGAAATTTATGAAAAAGAAAAAAAGAAAAAAGTAAGAGGAGGATATAAAAAATGAAACTATTAGAAGTAATTGTATGGGGGAAACTTGTTGGGGTTCTTGTTTGGAATGAAACAAAGAAAACAAGTACTTTTGAATATGCAGATAGTTTTATTCGAACAGGAATTCAATTATCACCTTTAATTAATCCTACCTCAAAAAAAATAATATCGTCAATTCATACGTCTGAATACAGTAGCGAAAGTAGTGTGTTGTTTGATACTAATAAAGGGCTACCTCTTTTCATATCGGATTCATTGCCAGATAAATTTGGGACGGAATTATTTTCAAAATATCTCGAAAAAGAAGGTCGAAATTATAGAGATCTAACTCCGATAGAAAAATTAGCATACATTGGTAATAGAGGAGTGGGAGCACTAGAATTTAAACCCGCTAAACATGAACTGTCGAGTAGTCAAATATTAAATTTAAAAAAACTGAACGAACTGTCAACATCACTTTTAAATAATGTACCAGTTGCAAATGTTGATGATATGGCTAATCTCTTTCATGTAGGAACATCTCCTGGAGGTGCTCAGCCAAAAGTGCTAATAAATATTGATAATAATACCGGTGACATTTATAGAGGTGATAACTTACCGCTCAAGAACCAAGAAAGTTGGATTTTAAAGTTCAATAGAGATATAGGTCTAGAATCCGATAAAGAAAGAGGAAAGATTGAATATGCTTATTACCTCATGGCAAGAGAGTCAAATATTATCATGATGGATTCAGTTTTAAAGGAATTTGAAAATGATTATTACTTTATGACTAAAAGGTTTGATCGTGTTAATGGAGGTAAAATTCATACTCAAACTTTACATGCTTTTACGGGTATGAATTTCAAATTACCAAATACTTATTCATACGAGCAAATATTTACGATTTTAAATAAAATAAATTTAGATTACACTTCAAAAGAACAGTTGTTTAAAGTGATGGTTTTTAATGTGATAGGTAGGAATGTTGATGACCATACTAAAAATTTTGGATTCAATATGAAAGAAAATGGTATTTGGAATTTATCTCCAGCATATGATTTAACATTTAGTTATAATGAAAATTTCAATAGAATTACGCCTCATTTTCTATCGATAAATGGTAAAAATCAAGATGTTACGCTTGATGATATTCTTCATTTAGCAAATGAATATTCTATAAAAAATCCAAAAAAAATAATTAATGAAATCAATCAAAGTTTTCTTAATTGGAGTAAAATCGCTCAAGATTTAAATATCTCACAAAAGACGATTGATTATATTTCAGGAAAGTTAAAAACTATTCCGTATAAAATAAAATAACGTTCTATTACTTGAATTTACAATTATGAAAAGCATGCAAAATAGTAAAAATCAAGTTCAAAATGTTAGTAATTTTAATGATTTACTTGCCATACCATTTCAAGGAAATATCAATGCAATGTGTTGGGATAGAGAATTGATTGGTGATTTTTCCGAAATAATAGATAAAATAGATTTAAAAGATAATATTACTGAAATTACGATTAAAACTCTCTGTGGACTTCAATTAAGTGAACAAGGTCAACTAGCAAGAAATATTCTTATAAAAGATTTTGAAATTTTGGAATCACATGGAGCATCTCCTTTATTAAATGTAATAAAGCAATATGATCGTGATGATGAATTTCCATTTATTTCTACTGATGTATATTCCTATCACGTAGATAGGGCAACAATTCCGTCTGCAACTTTTCTTTGTACGTATTTTGGAGCAACAAGTGAAATTATTCCAAATTCACAGGCGATACAAAAAATACTGATTCCAGAAGTTCGCTTCGAACTAAAAAAACTTTACGGTGGTGATGATGAGGGTTTTGAAGCTTTTTTAATTGAAAATTTCTTTGACCTTCATTATCAAGCTTTACCAAATGCAAATTCAATTAGTTTAGGAGTTGGAGAAATGTGGAAGTTGGCAATCGATTATCCTGACAGTCCAGTATTACCTTGTCTTCATCGAGCACCGAAAGAAAAGGATGGAGAACCTCGATTATTATTGATCTGTTAAATCGAACTGAGGTTATTAATAAGGAATTTGAATTCCACCTTTATTTAAAGCGTATTCATATCGATTTTCTTTTTTCAACCAAGGCATTAAAATCACCTTTGAATTTAAGTTGTTTGTAGAATCATTTTCATATCTTTTCACATAGTAAGAAGTGTTATTGAGAGAAATCAATCGACCCTGTTTTAATTTTTTGATGGATAATTCTAAATTTTTTGAATTTAAATTCCAGTCTCTGTTTTTTATAGAACAATACTGAATTTTTCCTGGATATAATTTTTGGTACGATTTAGTCAAGAAATCAATCTTTTTTAAATCAGTTGAGTCTCCATCATAAAAGCAATAGATATTGTTTTCTTTTTTTAATGTAAATGTCAATTTTGAATGGTTAAAAAAGCAAACTTCATTTTTTTTGAGATTTAAGTAACGGTCATGAATTACAAACGAACATACTAAAATAGTAATGATGAAAAGTCCAATTTTTAAAGTTGATGAATAGGATTTAAAAAGATGAAAACTAATTATTAGACAAAAAGAAATAATTACTATTGTCCAATTTAAAGTGAACCCTGTAGCTGTTGAACCAGGAAGTTGATCTATAAAGGATACAAATTGTAAAGTGAAAATAAGTACGATTAGAAGCAATAAAACTGCAAATTTACCGATGTATTTTATCCAATGAAATGCAAAAATAAACATCCCAAGTCCTAAAATTAAACCTGTACTTAACATTAATCCGATGTTTGTGAGTATGAAATAATTGGGAAATTGATGGAAGTAATAAAGTGTTAATGGAACGGTTGTTATTTGTGCAGCTAATCCAACGGCAGTGCCTTCCCAAACTTTTCGAAGCCATTTATTTTTGATGAACCAAATTTTAGAAATTGGTTGATAAAACCAAAAGATGCCCACCATGGCTAAAAATGAGAGTTGAAAGCCAATGTCAAATAAGAAAAAAGGATTAAGTACCAAAAGTATAAAGCCAGTAAAAAATAAGCCGTTAGATTGATTATAGGTTTTCCCTGAAAGTTGAGAGACGGCTAATACTGAAAACATAAAAGTTGAACGCAAGACTGATGCGGATAATCCTGAAATAAAGGTATATACCCAAATGATGATTAATGCAATAATCAAAGCTTGTTTTTTTGAAATAAGTTTTGAAAACCCTTTTAGAAGGTAAAGTATCATTTGTAGAATTATTCCAATGTGTAATCCTGAAACAGCTAGAACATGCATTGCTCCAGAATTACCAAAAGCGGATGTTGTTTCATAATCTAAATAACTTCTATCACCTAAAATAAGTGCTTGAACAAGTGCTAATTCTTGTCCCTTAAAATGTTGATTTAATATTCCTCCTAAATAGTTTCTTGAATTAAGTGTCCATTTATCTATCCAAGAAATAGAGTTTCCAAGTTTGATAAATGCTTTATTCGGAACAAAACCTATTTTAGTAATACCTTTACTTTTCCAAAAATATTCTGAATCAAATTCACCAGGATTTCCTTTGTTTTTAATTCTAGTTAAAGGACTGTTCAAGCTAATTTCATCACCGATAGTTAACTTTACATCTTTCGCTTGAATGAATAAAACAGCGGATTCATCAACGAGTATAATTTTATTATTATGTTTTATGGCAGAAACATGAATTAAGACTTTTGACCATTCTTTTTGGGAATTATCACAGTTTGTAATTTTAGCAATGTATGAATCATTTTCTTGATAATTTTTCTCGAAATTAAGTTGTAAAGATGAATGATTTCTTTCATTTATCAGAATGCTACCAAAAGATGTAAATAAAAGAATTAATGAAAATAAGGGAGCTAATGGAATTTTATTCCGCAGATAAAAACCGATAATAGTAAAGAATATTGAGAATAAACAAAGCGCTAGCGATTGATTTATAGATAGATAATTAAATCCAAGAAGTATACCTAGCCCAAGTGATGAACAGATTGAAATAAATGGAGTTGTATGAAAATTTAATTTAATGGTAATTGTTTTTTAATTGGTTGACAGTTTAAAAATAGAAATAATTTTTAATTTTGCCTCATGAACCGAATTGCCACCATCATTTTTTTTCAAATTATTTATTGTAGTTGTATTGCACAAGGTTATTCCTATGTAGGTGCTCGATCCAATTCATTAGTCAACGCATCCGTTGGATTAGTCGATGGTTGGGCGTATCATCATAATCCAGGAGCGCTCGGATTGATTAAAAAAGCTGAGATAGGAGTCAGTTATTCAACTAAATATTTATTAAAAGATTTTCAAAGTCAAGGAGTTGTTTATTTGCAACCAATGAAAAAGGGTGTTGTATCTTTTGGTGCTCAATTATTTGGTTTGGATGCACTTAAATCTGAGCGAATAGGAATTGGTTATAGTTTGAAGTTAGTTGATAAATTATCACTTGGAGTTCAAATGAATTATCAAGGACTTCAATTTGGTTCTAATTATGGTTCTAAAAATTCTGCTACTGCTGAAGCAGGAATATATGCAGATATAACTGATAAGTTCAAATTTGGAGCGAGTGTTTTTAATTTAGGAAGAACGAGATTGGCTTCATTTCAAAATGAAAGAATGACCACTTTGGTTAGAATGGGGTTTGCTTATCATTTGTCACAAAAAGTATTGTTTTTAATCGAAACAGAAAAGAATATATATTATAAATTACGTTTAAAAGGTGCGGTTGAATATCAGCCAATTAAGAAATTTTTCTTTAGAGGAGGAATAGCTACTCAACCTGTTGAATTAGCCTTTGGATTTGGTTATCGATTTAAAATTATTCAATTGGATTTAGGAAGTTCTTATCATCAATTGATAGGTTGGTCACCACATATTTCTTTGACTTATAAATTTGAAAAAGAAAAATAATGAATTTTCGTCACTACCTAATCTTATTTTCTTTATTCATCTGTACTTTTTCGTTTTCACAGGAAAAAAGCGAAATTATTCAGCAACGAATTGAGTTTATTGCAGAGACAAACGAAAATGAAGAAATTGATTTAACAACTGTAATGGATCAGTTAAATTATTTTTTAGAACATCCATTGAATTTAAATTTTGCGAGTGAAGAAGAATTAGAAAGCTTAGGATTGTTGAATGAGATTCAAATTCGTGATTTAATAGTACATCGACAATTAAATGGAAAATTTATTTCTATCTACGAACTTCAAAGTTTGAAATATTGGGATTTACAAATGATTCAATTAATTCTTCTTTTTGTAAAAATTGAAGAAAAATTAGATCAAGTCCATATTGGAATGAAAGAAGCACTGAAAAAAGGAACATATGAAACTTATTTCAGATTACAAACGATTCCACAAACGAAAAATGGAAATGCAGATGTGCCTGATTCAATTAAAATGAAGAGCAATTCGTATTACTTTGGCAATAAAAATCATTATTATTCACGCTTTCGATATTCCTACAGAACAAATGTGAGTGTTGGGATTACAGCAGATAAAGATCCTGGAGAGCAGTTTTTTAAAGGTGCTGAAAAGCAAGGATTTGATTTTTATTCATTTCATGCTTTTTATAAAGGAGGGAAATATTTAAAATCACTAGCTCTAGGTGATTATCAAGTGCAAATTGGACAAGGTTTGAATTTTTGGTCAGGATTTGCATTTGGAAAAACAGCTGAAGTTACAAATGTTAAAAAATCAGCAACATCGATTCGTCCTTATACTTCGACAGATGAAACACGATTTTTA
>CANCEQ010000188.1 GCA_947375085.1 Flavobacteriales bacterium | reverse complement strand
AATTAGAAACAAGCTTAATTCGATTGAAAAAATAGAATATATTTAATAAATTCTATTTAAAAATAAGTTTTAAGTAAATTTGTACAACTTAAAATTAAAGAAATGAATCCAAGAAAAGCTTCAGAAACACTTTCAGTATCAACTAAAGTAGTGCTACCAAACGATACCAACACATTGGGTAATTTATTTGGTGGTCAGTTACTAGCTTGGATGGATGTTATAGCAAGTGTATCTGCTCACAGACATTGTAGACGTGTTGTAGTAACTGCTTCTGTAAATAATGTATCTTTTCGTGAACCTATCAATCATTCTGCTATCGTCACATTGGAAGCAAAAGTTTCTAGAGCTTTTAATTCATCAATGGAAGTATTCGTTGACGTTTTTGTAGAAGATCAGGTTTCAGGTAAAAAACGTAAATCGAATGAAGCGATTTATACTTTTGTAGCTGTAGATCAACACGGTGGACCAATACAAGTTCCGGAATTAATTCCTGAAACTGAAGAAGAAAAAGCCAGATTTGAAGGTGCTTTAAGAAGAAAACAATTGAGTTTGATTTTAGCAGGAAAATTACATCCCCACGAAGCAACTGAATTGAAAGCTTTGTTTTTTGAATAAAATCCAATTATTCTATTTTAAATCTTTTCCTTATTAAAACTTTTTATTAGTCTGAATTTTTTAATTCAATAATCCCATTTATCATTGAAAAAGTTATATCCATTGAAACCAATTTTAAATTGACAACCTAATGATGTGGATTGATATTTATCTTTTAAACTATAAAATGCACCTATTTTCATAATACTTCCAAAAATTGTAACTTTTCTTTCAAGTCCTACCAAAAGTTCACTTTGATAAAAATTAGAATTTGGTATTTTTAGAAAATTAAAAATCACAACTTCTTCTAATTTAAGTTTATTAATCAGCCAAATTTTATTCAAGAAAAAGCCGTTAAAATGATGAATAACATTGAATTGAATAAAGGACTTATTCATACTCAATGTAGTATCTAACATTTGAAGATTATTAATTGGATCTTGTAAATAAAAATAATTAGAATGCCTAAAAAATCGTTGATCAACGTAATATAATTTTCGAGAATTTAAAAAACTTCCAGCTGTAATTTGCCATCTTGTACTACCTAAAGTTTTAAGTTTTATATTTTGCATTACATTCATTTCCAAGTAGTCATAATCTGCCGAAGATTTAAAAACATTTGGAATTGCTTTAATATAAGTTAAATTTAAACGAGGCCAAGGACTCCCCAAAGCATATTTTCGATTTTTTCTTAACATATATTTCTGCCTGAAATAATATTCTGCATTTAAAGTTATTAATGCTGTACGATAAGCATTAAAATTCATAGGTAAATAACTTACACTATCTGAATAATATTTTTTAGTCCAATCAGGATACTTTAAATTTGTAATGCTTGATCTATCTGAAAAATTCAAACCAGCTTTAACATACAATCCATTAATCACTTCCTTTCTAAAACTTACACCAATATTTTTTTGACTAATTTTATTTTTAGGAAAAACACTACTCAAAATATTAGCCGTATTATTTACATACTCATATATATTACCAATGTCAAATCCAATTTCTGAAAAATTTAAAGGATTAAACATATACAAACCTGAAAATGAACCTCTCAAATCTTTATTTAAAAAACCATAATCAACTAACTGTTTCAAAGTAAAACGTTTACCATTTTTAAGGGTTTTTTGATATGATAGCCAAGGGTGAATTCGAGTACCTCCTACATCAAAGAAATTTAGTGAATTCATTAATCGTGAAGTTGAAATAGTGTATTCTTTAAACGAATTAGTATGATAATAACCATATTTCCACAAGGTAATAGGTGATACTTTATTTAATACGCTATCTTTATAACGATAATATTCATCCGAATGATGGTAGTTAAAAATACTATCCTGATCTTTCATAAATCTTGTTTCGTATTCCTTCAATTTAAATGGACGATTTTTCTTCCAATAGTTTGAATCTGTGTTAAATGCTTCAGGCTGATAAACAACTGATTCCTCCCAAAAATGTTTCGCTTTATCTTCCACTTTAAATTTGAAATCATTTTGATTTACTCGAATATATCCTTTAATCGATTTTGAATTATTCCTTACCTGATAAAAATATTCTCTTCGAACTGGAACTAAATGACCCTTTTGATTTTCATAACTACAGAGTAGATGAATATTTTTAAAAAAAAGTAAAGTTTCTGGATTTATTTCAAAATCATACGATAATACCTCCCAATTTTCATCTTTTATGTTAATTGTTCCATTGAATAATGGCTCATATTTGAAAAGTGGTTCAACGTGAATTTGATAAATTTTCTGATTCAACGAATCGAAGTAAATGTTTTCTATTTTAAAATCATAATGCAAAAATGAATTGAATGCAATCGGAGAAATGATAGGTCCAGTGGTCAAACGTGGGGCATCAATTACATTATCAAAAATAGAAAAATGAATCTCTTTTATCCCTTGAACAAAAAGATAGGGATTAGATTTTATGATAGTTTGGTCAACAATACTATTTTCATATCCATTTAACAATTTCCAATTGGCATCTTGTTCGGATTGCTTAATTTCTCTTTGTGCATCTCTATAATCCATAAATGCATAAAAATCATCTTTGAATTTTTGTGGAGCTTTAAATGATGTTTTTGCTTTCCATTCAATAATATTTAACTTTTGTTTATTTATGATAGAATCTTGAAGTAAACTATCTGTTTTTTCTTTTTCTAATGAACCAAAACAATAAGTATCACAGGTATATTCAGAAAGAGAATCGGCGAATATTTTACGTTTTTCCATAACATTCTTTATGATTTCTCTACCTAAATTTCGATTACTTTTTCCTATAACGTTGACAACTTCAAGACTTGAAGCAGAATAATTCAAAATAACATTTAAACTTAATGGCGAATCAGTTACTAAAATTGTATCCGCTTTCGTTTCAAAACCAATGGATCTATATTCAATTGGGTATTTACCTTTATTTAAAAACAACTGGAAATAACCTTCTGAATTTGAAACAGTGTTATAATTTATACTTTTAATTAAAACTTGAGCATATGGAATAGTAACATTACTACTATCTTTTAAGACACCATAAACATTTTGAGAATTACAAAAAAAGTGAAATGAGGTAATAATAAAGGTGATTAAAAATAAACGCATTTAAACTATTATTTAATTTTCGGCAAAAGTAATGTCAATTTTAAAATATCAATCTATTTAACTGCTTTTTAACACTCTTTATTCCTCAAACAGATACTCACTCAAAGCTAATCCATTCGCAACACTTATA
The DNA here is from genome assembly GCA_947375085.1 of Flavobacteriales bacterium. The sequence continues at coordinate 2,750 of CANCEQ010000188.1, read as the reverse complement.
AAATTATCTCCCGAATGAATCGGGGTTGTTGGGAATTTCTGATGAAATATTTGCTTAACTGATGGAACCAAAGAGGTTCCTCCTGTTAAAAATAAACTATCGATTTGAGAAGAATCGATAGCATTGGTTTCTAAAAATTTATTCAAATATTTTTCAATAGAAATTACATCATCATTGATTATTTCTGCATATTTCTCTTTCGAAATTTCTTCTTTAATCTGAATATCCAATATAGAAAAATCAAAATCAGTTAATTCATTTTCAGTTAGTTGTATTTTAACTTTTTCAATCTCTTTAAACACTGAAAATCCTAAATTGTTGTCAATTAATGTGATTAAATTTTTAAAAATCGGATTGCGTTTGGTATAGACAAAATACTGATTGAGGCTATTTTTTACTTTCTGTCCATTGAAAAAATTCATTTCTTTCCACGAACAAATATTTTGAAAAAAAGAAGTCGGTAAATCAACCATTTTGCCTGGCATTGATTCATATTGTATTCCTCTTCCAAAATAAGGAGTCCCTTTCTCCCACATAAACGAAGAATCGAAATTATCTCCTCCAATGTAAATTCCTCCGGTTGCTAAAATATCTTCTCTTCGATTGATGCTAGTCGATTTAGTTGGATCTAATTCAATCAATGTAAAATCGGTTGTTCCTCCTCCTAAATCGGCTACCAAGACTCTTTCCTTTTTCTTTATTGTTTTTTCGTAGGCAAATGCGGCACTTATCGGCTCAAATTGAAAACGTATAGAAGTAAATCCAGCAATTTCAGCTGCTTCAAGTAATCTTTTCTGTGCTAAATCATCTTTCCCTTTGTTTAAATCGTCAAAGAATACTGGTCGTCCGATAATTGCCGTTTCACAAGTATATCCAATAATTTTATCAGCCGCTTTTTTCAAATCAATCAAAATAAAGGATACCAAATCTGAAGCAGAATACAAATTATTTCCAATTCTCGTGTTGACAAAACTACTAACAGGTAAAATTTGCTTAATCGATTTCATAAAACGACCTTTCATATTTTCAGCCAGGTAACTTTCTATTGCTTTTTCACCTACTAAATAATTCAATTCATCGTCACTTGATTGATTAATAGGGAAATATAAAATAGAGGGTACAGAAATTGTCTCAACGATTTGTTTTGTCGAACGATCAAAAATGGAAAGCACCGAATTTGTCGTCCCAAAATCAATACCGTAAAGATGTTGTTGCATAAAACAAAGTTAAAAAAAATAGGTTAAGAATAAGATTGAGGTTAAGGTATATCTCTCTTAACCTTAACCTAAATCTCAACCTGAAATTCACAAATAATTTCCTACATTTACATTGTGAAAAAATTACTGCTCCTTTTTTGTTTTGTATCAAGTTTGTTAAATTCTCAAATACTTGATAATAAACGTGGTTTGGCTTTTACCGATCAGCCATTTTTTGATGAAAATTTTATCAAGTTAAATAAAGTCAAAAAGATTAAAGGCGAATATACCTTTAAGAAAGCGGGAGATATTATGCGTAAAACTCCCTATAAGAGTACATATGAATTTGATGCATCCGGACATTTAATTGAATCGTTTGAAACTAGAAGTGATGACGGAATCAAAGATACAATACAAAATATGTATGAATATTCTCCGACAAATTTATTGACTATGCATCGCAAGAAAGATTCAGGAGGTTATGGATCTGTTCATTATCAATACGATAATTTAGGTCACATTCTTTCTGAAGAAACGCATCGTGATGTATTTGATGACAAAGGAAATCTAGAACGTACTTTCGTAATCAACAAAGAAACAATGAAGTACGATACCTTTCCTCTTCAACAGAAAAAAACAGTTTTCAATAGCTATAATTTACCCTATATGGAAGAATTTAGCTATTACAATACGGATGGATATTTACTAGAGAAAGAAGAACGTTTGAAAATGACTTCTGGAAAAGTAAAACAAGTTTATGAATACAACGAAAAAGGGTATATTTCAGCGATTCGTTCGAATGCTACTTTGGATGGAAAATTTGCAGAAGAATGGTTTTTTAAATACGATGAATTTGGAGATCTAGTTGAAAAACACATTTATAAAAACGGCGTGTTTACAACAGATATTCAAATTATTTATAATGTAGACACTAAATTATTGTCCTCTGTTCTAACAAGAGAAGTAAAATCAAATTTTATAATGATTTTACGATTTATGAATTACGAGTTTTATAAATAAAAAGGTTGATTAAATTTGAAGTATGAACAAGTACAAAAATCTGATTTTCATTTTATTATTTATACTTGTATCGTTTTTATACAAACTTCAAATTTCAATTAAATACCCTCCTTCATCTATACATCAATGGCGTCAGGCTGATGCATTATCGATTACCAAAAATTATTTTGAGGAGGGAATGCATTTTTTTGAACCGAAAATTCATTTTCAAGCTTCAATAGGAGGTAAGGCCGTTGGAGAATTTCCTATTATTTATTACGTAAATGCCGCCATTTGGAAAATCACAGGTCAAAATTATGTTACTGTTCGGCTTCTCAATTTAAGTATCGTTTTTTTAGGGCTATTTTTCTTATTCAAACTGTGTGACCGATTTTTAAACAACTTGTTTTATTCCCTTTTTATTCCACTTCTGATTTTTTCATCTCCGCTTTTTGGGTATTATTCAAATAACTTTCTAATCAATCTCCCTGCCGTTTGTATACTATTTATCGGTTGGTTTTATTTGTATAAATACAAGCAAGAAAATGAAAGAAA
>CANCEQ010000187.1 GCA_947375085.1 Flavobacteriales bacterium | reverse complement strand
TTACTCGGACTATTTATCATTTTTCAAATCGTAATAACTATGTCAACAGCTAAGACTGAAACTCAAAATTTCAAATTAATTCAAAAAGAGGAAGATTTTGAAATACGTTATTATCCTTCATCAACCATGGCAAAAGTAAAATCGAACATAAAATCCTATAAAGATTTAGGTCATTCGGGTTTTGGAACTTTAGCTAAATACATTTTTGGAGGAAATAGTGAAAAGCAACAGATTGCGATGACTTCTCCAGTACATATGGAAATAAGTGATTCTGTTTCTTCGATGGCGTTCGTTATGCCTTCTAAATTTAACAAGGATAATTTGCCTTCACCTGATAATAGTGATATCATTATTGAAACTGTTGACGCTGAATATGTCGCGGTGATTACCTTTGGAGGTTTTGCGAACGAAACAAGTATCAATGAACACAAAGCGCTTCTAGCATCAGCATTAAAGAAAAAAGGGATTGAATACCATGGCAATTTTCGTTATTTAGGATATAATCCTCCTTATCAATTAGTTGGAAGACGAAATGAAGTTATTGTTGCGGTGAATGGTGAGGGGATTTAAAAAACATAGGTTAATCCAAATGAAAAATTAAACAAAGATCTAATTTTTTGTTTTTGAATAGATTGATCAATAATTCCGTTTGAGTATATAAAATCTGATATCATTCTTGGTTCGTGATGATCTGAAAGAAATGGTTTTATATTTAAAGTATATCTGAATCCATAATTAAATAATAAATATTTCATTAATGGGACTTTTAAATTTAAAGCATAAAGTAAAGTGTAGTTTTGAACAGCATACACATCGTAATTAAAAAGATGTGATTTAATATATTCCTCTGTTAATGTTCCTGTTTTGTCATTTGATGTGATCTCGCCATAATTAAAAGGATAGTCTTTTTTTACAATATGAGAAAAAATTGTACCAACACCTATTTCATGAGTAAAGCCCATAGGTAAAAACCCATTACCAGTAACGAATTCAATTTTAGGAATAAAGGAATAGGTTTGAATTTCAATTTTTGAAATTTGAATATTTTCTAATTTTATTTCATCGTATTCTGGTTCGATTAAGAATGTTGTGTTTTTAGGAAGGTAGATATCAGAATAATCAGTACCTAATTCAATTCCGACAGCAGTTCTTTTCTTCAATATACGGTAAGCTGAGAAATGAAATCCGTAATTAAAACGATCTTTTTTATTAGCTAACTTACTATTGTAAACTGACGTTGGTAAATCAAAATTATAATAGTTATAAATAATGTTAGGAAATAAAGCTTGAAAATCTGTTTTTATATAGTTTTTTTTATTGTAGTATCCTCCTTGACTGAATGAAAAACCGTATAAAAAGATAAAAAGGAAAAATGCAATAATTTTAGTCATAACTCTTAGTTTTTCTATTGTTTTAAAGTTGAAAAAATGTCAAACATGATGGCTCTCAACTGAAGATATTTTGGAATGTCTTTAATGAAATATGATTGGGTGGTTTCAACCTCTCCTTTTTTCAGATTGAATATTAACATATTAATTTGCATTTTATGTCCAGAAAGATAAATGTAAGGTGCTGCAATAGGATAACAAATTCCCATCCAAATTTTCATCACATTGTAACTTACGTTTTCAGTAAAATACTTATGATCAACCCAGATAAATGCAACATTTGAACAATCATATTCCTTCTCAATTTCTTTTAAAAGTTCGAAATCTACAGGTATAATATCTAAAGAGGTTTCTCTATATATTTGGGAAATTGATCCATAAAGCAAACTTCGATTATTAAAAATTTTAGTGCTTGTAGAATCCATGTGATTTCGATCAATAAAAGTTAATTTCACATCAGTTTCTTCTGCAGATTTGTCTATGGCTCTTGAAAAGTCATATCCCATCTTTTCAGTTCTTATAGGGTCATTTATTCCAAATCTTTGACTTGTCACAACTGGCTCTACTATAATTAAACTTTGAATTTTTAGAGTAGGTAATTTATTTTTTTTCTTCTCTTTTAAATAGACAATTCTATCTTTAGGATTCATATTTAATAAATCGATAAATTTTATCGTTTTATCTCCATTTGAGTTTACTAATTGATTTTCTGATAATAGTGAAAGAAATATAGGGTCAATTATAATGTCTGATATTCCAAAAAGATAAAATAATTTGATATTTTCTGTTAATTGATCCTCTTTTTTTGAATTGATTTTGTCATATTTATTATTATCCAAAGATTGAATTTCATCCTTTTTTTCATTTATTTTTTGTTCTAAAAACTCTTTGAACTTAACTTTTTGATAATCATTTAATATGAAATATTTATTGTTAGTTAAGCTTCTGACAAATGCTTTGTAAATTAAATTAATTTGTTCATCTTGATTTGATTCTATAGTAAGATCGAAAATTTGGCGAAGTGCGAGGGTAATAATTGCTTTTTCAGATAGATGTTCTATAAAATAATTTAGTCTAGCTATTTCTCCTTCATACTGAAGTTTGTTATTTAGATTTACTTCATTGTTTTCAATTTTTTGTTTGATAGATAGACCATACCATATTTGGGCTTTCATTCTTTTTAGAAATAATGAATTAGGAAAATCTTTTTCTAATAAAAAGACAGAGTATAATGCGTCAACATAATTACCATTAAATACAGATTCTCTAATCCCTTCAAATCTACAAATGTTCTGAATTTCTGTAAATGTATTTTTATCAAGTAAAAATATATTGTTTTGCCAATCTGCACTTTTTTCTATTTCATTATTAACGGCTTCTTTCCTTTTTTTTATGTTAGGGTGCGAACTCTTTTCGTCATTATAGTCTTCAGTGGCAGTGATTTCATAATCAACATTTGTAAACAGATCTTCAGGAATATACATCTGTGAAGTATTGAAATAATCTTTAGGAAAAACTATTTCATTGTATGGTAAATAGGAATACATTAGAATATCAAAAACAGAAAAAAGTTCATCTTTACTATATCCAGCATCTTTATACCATTTAATCCCATAAGTATCTGCTTCAAATTCATTTTCTCTAGAGTAAGAACTTAATGCAGAGATGTTTAATTTTCTTTTAGAACTATAATTAAACATATTTACTACATGTTTTTTTACGTAATGAGAAATTTCATGTGCTAAAACAAATGCCAATTGTGCTTCGTTTTCTAGTTGAGCAATTAAACCTGTAGTAACGAAGATGATTCCTTGATCTGTTGAAAATGCATTACACTCATTTGATTTTAAAAGATAGAATCGTAATTCTTTATATAATTCGGGTTCATTAGCTAATATTTTTTCAACAATAGTCTGAATGTACAAGGATATTTCATCTCCATAGACAACTTTTCCTGAGTGTAAAATATCATCTATACTATAATTTACGCCTAAATAAAATTCTTTTTTAAGACTGTAATCAATATCATTTCTTTCTTTTTTTAAATCGCTTTCTACTTTTTTGTAGGTGAATTTTGAAAAATCATCAGGCATTTTACCTTTTGATAAGAGCGTTGTATAATTATTAAAATCTACTTGTGAATTTATTGATTTCACAAATAAAATCAAAAAGACACATATTGAATATTTACTAATTTTAGTTGGCATAAGAATATTTTTTGTTTTAAAAAAGACGAGCTGCTCTTACATTGTATTCATTTGAATCATCTTCTGTAGATGAAAACCCAGCCAATGTTACGAAATAAGCAGAGCTAAAATTAGTCAAGCCACTTGAACTCCAATAATAATCATTGAAGTATGAGGTAAATCCTCCAATTTCATGTGAATATTTCATTATTTGTTTCAATTCATTTAAACTTGGTAAAAACCAATCACTATAACCATTTAATACTAGATCATTACAAATTTTTGCCGCATACTTTTGTTGCGAAGGATAGGTTCCAAAATGTGTCATTATATTCAACGTATTTTGATTACCACTTCCAATTTCAGTAGATGTTTGTAATTTATTATATGAAATCGAACCTCCTGACCATTGAATTTTATTACTTTGATCGGTAGGAGGGACTATAATTCCGTGAAATTCACCTGCTTTATATAAAGGGTCATTTGGTTGAAAGATATATGCAATTTTGCCGCCTTGATAATTGTCTCCGACTTTCTTTTCATACATTTTTGGAGTTGTAACGCTAATTTCTGTTCCATAAATGGTATCATTTTTATAACTTATAAAAGGTCGAATAAAATATTCTTTTTCTCCAAGTAAATCATTAATCTGAAATTCAAAAGGTCCTGTATTGATGAAGTTTTGACTCCAGTTAAAGTCACTTAATGTAGGTTTTGTATGAAGTGCCCAACAAAATCCTGTTGTGTATGTCTCCATATAGGAATTATGATCTACTACAGTTGATCTAACGGTTGTGTATATATTATTTGTTAATGTTAATTCAGGTTGTTTTACTTGAGTTGATTTTAATGTGATTAAATTAAGATTAAAATCTTTCTTTTTGCAACTATTAAAAAATACTGCAAGAAACAAAATATAGAGCGTAGTTTTGGCTGTTAATCTTCTAGTCATTGAACATATTTGAATGTTTAAATGCAAAGATATATTATTTTTAATTTTATTGAAATTCGATCGGAGATATCATTTCGAATTATTCGGGTATTAGAAGCTAATTTGACGAAGATTTAATTTTATTATATATTTGATTAATGCTATCTTACAATCGTTGATACTCAAATCTTTTCCCTCTGTAATCAATATAGTATCTTTTTGGACTATTTGAAAAATAGACACGAATTAAACCATTATAAATTTGATCAATTGAAAATTCTGAATCTTCAACTAATTGGAATGCAATTTTACCATAACGATCATTCAGACTAAATTGATTATTTTTTTTTACAATAAAATAACCTCCACTTTGATATTCTACTCTATTATCAGCTTCTAGCGGAATTACGATAGATTTAGTATGAACATTTAACACTCCCCATTTCTGCTTGTTGTCTTTCGTAATTTGATATGCATAAACAAAATCGTCATGACTAGATTTGTTTAGACCATCAAATTTATTTTCAAAGAGTACAACATAATTGGTATCTAATATTCCATATTTTCCATCTTTTTTAAAAAAAACGAATCGATTATCTCTATTTGCATCCATCATTGGCTCAGGATAAAGTCCTAAAGCATCCGAACTGATAACGCATTCAGGTATTATTTCTTCGTATTCGAAATTTGTTAATTTTTCGCCTTTTAAGTTTATAATTCCTTTTTTATTATTTAAAGTGGCTGCTATAAGGGTGTTTTTTTCAAAATTAGTACAACTCCTATAAGCGATGATATCATCATAAATAAATTCGGTAATTTCTTTAAAGTCATAATTAAGAATACCACATTTTCCATGCTTTCTAAACACCATAAAGCTACCGTCAAATTCTTCGGATTTTACGTCGTAAATAAAGTCTGTTTGTTGTTGAAAATCTTTTGAGAATAATGCAATTTTACCATCGCTAGTTACTCTGTAAATTCCGTTAGTCTCATCAATATATTCATATTCTTTTAGGCTTTTGGTTTTACCTAAACTATCTAAGAGAATTGACTTTTTATTTTTATTAGCTATATAATGTTTGTTTCTATCAAAAATTATATAATCATATTCAAAGGGGATAATTTCTCTTTTATTTTTCACATCAAAGAGACCTTTATAGTATCGGTTTTCAATTTTTTTCTCGATTATAAAATAGCCATTTTTCCTTTTTGAAACTACGAATCCAATCGATTTCGCATATGTAAGTAGTGTATCAACAGACTTAGTATTAAAATCTTTATTTTGTTGAATTTTATCATTGACGGAATATGTAGATTCAATCTCTAAAAGTTCTCGATCGTAATCTATATTTTGTTGAATTTCATCATTGTCGGAATTTGTCTCAGTTTTAATTATTTCTCCTTTTGAATTAAAAACAAAACGTTTATTGCCTATTTCTCCAGTGTACAATGAATCTTTTTTACAGACTGATGAATTATATTCATTAGAACATGCCTCATACGTCAGATAATCATAAATTACAGGAATAATTTCCTTTCCATTTTTATTAATCATCCCACTCTTATTACCGATTTCAA
>CANCEQ010000186.1 GCA_947375085.1 Flavobacteriales bacterium | reverse complement strand
AAAGGTAAAGTGAAAGTCAGCCAATTAGGGTTAGACGGAAAAGACCAAATTTTACATTTAGCAAAAGAAGGAGACGTGATGGGCTACCGTGCAACCTTGAGCGGCGATATTTATTCTTGTTCAGCTACAGCATTAGAAAAATCGAGTATTTGTTTTATACCGAAAGATGTATTTATATCCTTGGTTTCAAGTAACTCAAAATTAGCGTTGGAAGTCATTCATTTATTTTCGGATGAACTTAAAAAAATTGAAACCAATTTAACCAAAATCACACAACGTCCTGTAAAAGAACGAATTGCTCAAAGTTTGTTGTTGCTTAAAAACAAATACGGTTTAGAAGAAGACGGAGCAACCATCAACATCACTATTAAACGAGAAGAAATCGCCAATTTAGCAGGTACAACAAGGGAAACAGCTACTCGCGTTTTGTATCATTTTCAAGAAAGTAAATTGATTGAATTGGTCGCAAAGAAAATCAAGATTTTGAATTTTGATGGGTTAATAGTTGAATCCAATATTTTGGATTGAATTTAAACTCCGATACATTTCACACGTTTATCGATATTATTTTATCAATTGATTTAAAAAGAGTTAATTCGTACAAATAATAACAACAACTATGAAAAATTTCAATTTAATTGCAATTCTAATTTTAGGATCATTCCAATTATTAGGTCAAGGTCCTACAGTTACAGCTTGGAAACGAAATACAACTTCTGCAACAGGATATAATTCCTTACCCTCGAACGTTCAAATTGTTCAATATACCACAACTGATGTTTATATCAGTAGTTCGTGTATTCCAGATTATTCAATTGGACCGTGGGCACAAAATCCGAACACGCCTTCTAACCAAAGTTTTGTAACAAAATTCACTAGAAATCCAGTTCAAAACACAGGAACATTAACAACAACACCTATGGGAAATATAGGAATGTGGATAAACGGTGTATCTATTTATAACCAGAAAGATGGATATTATTGGAATAATACGACTAGCACTTTCAATAGTCCTGGAACAGGTACTTGGAATCGAAACGCATTGTATTATGAAGGGGTAAGTTTTGATAATTGTTTGGGTCATCCTGGGCCAAATGGAGCATATCACCATCATGTAAATCCACCTTGTTTATATGATGATGCAGCTAGTACGGTTCACTCACCAATTATTGGTTACGCTTTCGATGGTTTTCCAATTTATGGAGCTTACGGTTACACAAATGTAAATGGAACGGGTGCGATTAAACGAATGACAAGTAGTTATGTTTTATCTTCAGCCTCCTCTCGTACAAGTGGACCTCCTGTAAATTCAAACTATCCTTTAGGAAGTATGTGTGAAGATTATGTTTTTACACAAGGTGCAGGAGATTTAGATGTTCACAACGGACGTTTTTGTGTTACTCCAGAATATCCAAATGGAATTTATGCTTATTTCGTAACCATTGATGCAAATTTAGATCCTGTATATCCATTTGTTTTAGGACCAACTTATTACGGAACAGTTCAAACGGGTAATACTGGTCCATCTGGAAGTCATAACACAATTCCTGGTAGTACTACAATTTATAACCCTGCTGTTTCTGCAGGTATAGATGAGGTTGAAAATGTTGAAATTAAATGTCAAATCATGCCAAATCCAACGGCTGATTATGCGTATATTTATATGGACGTGAATAGTATTAATAATGTGGTTGGAAATTTGTATAACTCAAAAGGAGAACTTGTTCAAACCATTCCATATATGCAACCAACACTTGGATATACTCTTGATTTGACAACTGTTTCTAATGGAACTTATTTTTTAACTTTGGAAGCAGGTTCAAAAAAAACAACGCATAAAATAGTGAAATCGAAATAAGAATTAATGAGAGATAGAAATTCATATAAAATGGGGATTTTGACATTTTTTGTCTTGATGCCCATTTTTATTTTCTCTCAAAAATCGAAATCTCATGTAACACTCGAACTGAATCATTTTGTAGGAGATAAAAAATTGGTTTTAGATGATTCAATTTATGTCAATGCATTGAATCAGACTTTTACAATTTCAAAATTCACCTATTACATTGGTCAATTAAAATTCAATCGTAAAGATGGAACATCCTTTTCTATAGATGATTATTATCTCGTTTCTGAAGACGAAGAGAAAGTTGCGTCAAAATCAATTTCACTTACAACCGTTCCAGAGGGAGAATATGAATCAATTGAATTTATTTTAGGAGTTGATAGCGCTCGAAATTGTAGTGGAGCACAATCAGGCGCATTAGACCCAATTAATGCAATGTTTTGGACTTGGAATACCGGCTATATCTTCATGAAATTAGAAGGAAAATCTAACTATTCTAGTGCCACTGGGACTATTCTAGAATACCATATCGGGGGATTTAAACAACTAGAAAATTGCATACGAAAAGTGAAAATTCCTTTCAATCAATCAGTTAAGATTGGAAAGAATAATTCTGTTAAAATACAGTTGAAAGTAGATGTATCCGAAATTTTAAAAAATCCAACTACAATTGATTTTTCACAAATACCAGTTGTAAATAATCCTTTAAATGCGACAATTATTGCTGATAATTATGCTGATATTTTTCAATTAATAGAAGTCCAAAATGAAAAATAAAGCAGGGTTTTTCTTTCTTCTTTTTTTAACCTGTACAGCATTCGTTAGTTATGTTCACGATGTCAATCCTTATTTTGTTATCACTAAAAAGGATGTCAAATTGCGCATTCCTAAAAACTTCCCTAAACCAGTATACACCTTTGAAAACAATACATTAAAACCTGAAATTTTTCTTTTAGGAAGGGAATTGTTTTACGATGAAATCCTCTCAAAAGACAACACAGTAAGTTGTGCTAGTTGTCACGAACGAATTGCTGCATTTGCACACATCGACCATACTTTGAGTCATGGGATTTATGGAAGAATAGGGAATCGAAATGTTCCGGCACTTCAAAATTTGATTTGGAATACATCGTTTATGGCAGATGGAGGAGTGAATCATTTGGAAGTACAACCGATTGGTCCGATTACAAATCCGAAAGAAATGGATGAAACATTGGAAGGTATTCTAATTAAATTAAAGAAAAGTCAGAAGTATAAAGGTTTGTTTTTCAATGCTTATCAAGATAGTATAATTTCTTCAGAACGAATGTTAAAATCAATTACTCAATTCGTTGGATTAATGATTTCGAATAATTCAAGATACGATAAATACATCGCAGGAAAAGAAAAATTTACTCCAGAAGAAGAAAATGGATTACAACTTTTCAGAAACAAATGTGCTCATTGTCATACTGAACCATTGTTTACTGATAACTCCTTTAAAAACAATGGATTAATTCCTGACACTTCGCTACACGATATAGGGAGAGGACTTATAACAGGTAAAAAAGAAGATTACTATGCATACAAAGTTCCAAGCTTACGAAACATCGAACGAACGTATCCCTACATGCACGACGGACGATTTAAAAAATTGAAAGATGTTCTAAACTATTATGGATCAAACGAAAACCATACAACCAATCAAGATCCAAAAATGAATAAAATCGGAGAATTAACATTTGAAGATAAGCAGAATCTACTTCTCTTTTTACAAACCTTAACCGACAAAGAATTTATCGGAGATAGACGTTTTTCAAACCCAAATTTCAAAGGCTAATAATTAAAAAATTATTTTGTTTCCTGAATTTAAAGTATCATTCATTTGGTCTTTCTAAAGAATTAGCTGTAAATTTTTCCGAAATCGCGTTTCGCTTTTTCAGCGAAAAAAAGCGTGTAGGAAAGTATTTACCTGCGATTTCACGTAATAGAATGGAGTGAAAAATTCCTTGAAAAGAACCTTGATTTTTGCTTACTTTTTATCAAGAAAAAGTAAGAGATATTGCTACTCAATCCACTCTTTCACTGAATAAGAAATCTTCACAAGATTCAATAATTCTTCTCCTGCTTCCATCATTTCTTCATCGTCGTCTTTATAGAACCAGTTGATATGAATATCTGTTCCATTTACAGTGTGTTTTTCAAATAATTCGAATAAATCCAACAAGATTTTACTAGTAGAAGTATTGAAATAATCAAATTGAACATCCAAAATTGTTTTTTCATTTGGGTTCAAAAGGTATTCTTTTATCCAGTCAAAAACAGGTTTGTAAAATTCAGGTGGGTTTTCAGGACGAGAAGTTCCGTGGATAATAAATTTATCTTGAATTTTATCAAAAACAATATGAGGAGTCATTTTAGATCCAGTAAAAACTAGAGGTTCCATTGTAGTATAGTTGTTAATTTAAATTTCTTTTGAATTGACTGTAACAAAAAGGGTGAAATAGGATGTAGAATCATCTTTTTTCTCGAAATCGAACTTGATTTTATCTGTCGTTTTTCGAGCAATTTCTAATAATCCTAAACCAGCATTTCCTTCATCGCTTAATTTTCCATGTTTTAATTGATGACGAAATTGTTCATCTAAATCCTCTTTAGACGACAAATTTAAGTTTTCTATGGTAGAAATTAAACGATTTTCGATGGATGAAGGAATTAAATTGCGTGTTAAAACATATAAGTTAGCATCTGAAAGGTAACTTGTGAAACTAGAAACAGGAGTTGATTCTCTATTAAAAGAAGCATGACGACACACATTATCCAATGATTCAGTAACAATTTTAGCGATGTATTTTTTAGCTTTTTTAGTAATCTCTAAACCATCAATTTTATTTTCTAATTCTAAAATTGCATCAGCCGTATTAGTCCAATCAAATGGAGCATTCAATGTCACTAATTCTTCCGCAGAAGCCGGTACACCGAACTTTTCAAGAAGAGTATGTAAAGAAATTGACATATATTGAGTTTTAAAACGAATTCTAAGATAGAAATTATTTTAGAATAGTCCCATTTTAACATTTTTTCACCAAGAAATTCTTGAACATATCAAGATTAAAAATACCTTCGTTATCTAACTTTTAGAATATTGAATATGAAAACGAATCACGAAATAGATTTTGAGATAATAGGTAGTGAAATGCAATGTGTGGAAATTGAACTAGATCCGCAGGAAACTGTAATTGCTGAACCAGGCGCATTTATGTATATGGACGATGGGATTCAAATGGAAACTATTTTTGGTGATGGTTCGACTAAACAAGGTTCTGGTTTTTTCGATAAAATTTTAGGTGCAGGTAAGCGTTTGTTAACGGGTGAAAGTATGTTTATGACGGCCTATACTCACACCACTTATGGTAAAGCGAAAATTGCTTTTGCATCTCCATATCCTGGAAAAATTATTCCGATTGACTTAAGCAATTTTGGAGGAAAAATCATTTGTCAAAAGGATTCATTTTTATGTGCTGCAAAAGGGGTGGCAGTAGGAATTGAATTTCAAAAGAAATTAGGAACTGGACTTTTCGGTGGTGAAGGTTTCATCATGCAAAAATTGGAAGGTGATGGAATGGCTTTTTGTCACGCAGGAGGTCATATCATTAAAAGAACGTTACAACCGGGTGAAACATTAAGAGTAGATACAGGTTGTATTGTTGCATACACGCAAGAAATAGATTACGATATTCAATATGTTGGAGGCGTGAAAAATATGATTTTCGGTGGAGAAGGAATCTTTTTCGCAACTTTGAGAGGTCCGGGACAAGTGTGGTTACAAACACTTCCAATTTCTCGTTTAGCTTCAAGAGTTTTATCATATGGAGTTGGACAAAGAAAAGAAGAAGGCAGTATCTTAGGAGGTTTAGGCAATTTATTTGACGGAGACGGAAGATAGTATTGAGCGGAAATTTTCAATTTTAAATATAAAATCATTACTTAAATAGGAATGTTGCTTTAGCTCATTCCTATTTATAATTAAAAGATTGTAGGCTTTAGCCAAAATGTCTCCTCTGTTTAATATTTAATTTAAAACTATCACAATTTGGCTAAAGCAGATTTCTTTAATTTTTAATTTCTATCCCCTGCTGAAGCAGAGGACAAATTATAACCTAAATTAAAATTTCAATGATATGAATTTAAATTCATAAGACTATTTTTACATCATATATCAATTATTCAAAATAAAAATCAAGCCTGACTACTTTATT
>CANCEQ010000185.1 GCA_947375085.1 Flavobacteriales bacterium | reverse complement strand
AAGCTTTTTTCTAATATAGGTATTCTGTTTTCGGAGGTAGAATTATCTCCCAATAAATAGAGTATATCTGCTAATTTTTCTAGATTTTCGTTGTTAAATTTTCTTTCTTCTTGAAGAAATTTCAAAAATTCCTCCTTGTTTAGGAGTATGATTTCATTTAGATTTAAGTCCAGTTCGTTCTTGAGCGCCAATGTAATTGTTTCAACACTTTCCATTATTTCACCTTTACTCTTCAACTTTAAAAGATCACTTACGATTTTACCTAAAATTCGCCCTAAAATGTCAATCTGTTTTAGAAAATAGTCGTCTTGTTTCATTGTGGTCTTCTGTTAATTTTATTGTTTTGATAAAAGTATATTTTTATTTTGATCAAGTTATAAAGAACGAACTTGAATTTTTAAATGATTACTTTGATGTGTTACCTATTCTAAATTGTTAAAATATTATATCTTCGCATTGTGGTAAAATTATTTTTAAGTAATCGATCAATAGTTCAGTTTCTATTGCCTTTAGTGGTGGTAGTTTATGTGATATTAAATCATTTCACTAATTATTATTCCTATACATTAATTGCAAATTTTGGATTTTGGGGGAATAATGTACAATTGTCTCCACTTCCATCTCAAATATTTGCAAGTTTGATCATCATTGGAAATGCCATTTTTATAAATGCTATTTTCAACTGGAATCAATTTATGGAAAGAAATAGTTTTATGCCATCTCTTCTTTATATTGTTTTACTTAGCTTTTATCACTCTTTTTATCAGTTAGATGGTTTATTGATTTCTCATGTTTTTATCATTTTATGTTTGTATCAACTATACCGATTAAGACAAAATGAGGATGGTCGTAAAACCGTTTTTAATTGTGCTTTTTTTGGTGGTCTGGCGGCAACTTTTCATCCACCTTTAATCGGACTCTTGCCTTTTATATTCTTTATGATGTGGAACATTCGTCCGTTTGTTGTCAGAGAGATTTTATTATGTACATTAGGATTTGCAGTTCCACTTTTTTATGCTGGTTTTTACCTTATTTATACAGGTACTTCTATTGATTTAAAATTATTAAAAACCACTACAAATTTTCAAAGACAACAATTTGACTTCTTAGTCACTTCTGGTATTTTCATTTTTTCTCTTTTATTGAGTTTGGTAAGTATTCAAACTAACATCCAAAAAAGTTCGATTCGACTTAAAAAAATGACCCGAATTTTATGGTGGTTTGTTATTGTCGGATTAATTTTAGGGGTTGTCGATTTCTTGATGTTTAAGCAGATTCAACGTTTTAGTTTGATAATGATTCCCTTTTCATTCTTTTTAACATTCTCTTTTATTCACAAGACCTTAAGTATTGTAGCCGTTGGATTGTTCTACGTTACTTTAATTTATTCTTTAGTTAAGTTTTTCTTGTAAATTAGAAAACCTATCGAAATAGGCTTTCTAATCATATTTTTTGAATTGAATCAAATTGCTTGAGAAAACACTTCAATAATTTCATTTCTATAAGTTGCACCAAAGGTTGCTAAACACCAAATTTGCAATAATCTTTTTTCGCTTGGAGTCACCCAATTGATTGATTTCTTTAATTCTTTTTTGAAAAGAGTTTTATCAAAACTCACTTTATCCAATATCTTTTTACTTAGTTCAAACATCTTTTTACATTTTATAGTAGCACCAAACTAACGATATAAAATAGAAATTATTTGTAATGATTTGTTAAAATTTGTTAGGCTAGGATAAGAAGTCGGTCAAGTGTAACTTATGGAGGATGAAGTGAAAAGAGAAGTAAGTAAAAAGAAGCTATTTCTTAATTTTCAGAATCAGATTTAGTTAGTTCCTTCGCTTTTTGATTCAATTCACGAAGACGCAATTTATTGTTTTCTTTCTGTTGTTGCTTTTTGTTCTTCTTCTTCTCCATTAATTTAGAATGCAACTTTTTGTTGTCTGTATTCTTTTGCTTTGCCATTTGATAACTTTTCAGAATATAAATGTAGGCTTTATTTCTTTGAATTTTATGTTCTATAAAAGCAAAATAAGATCGTTTTCAAGTGTATCATTCTTTTATGATGTTCGAATGAATAAATCCAAACATTTCCCGCTTAGGGTTATAATTTCATCAAAACCTTGTCTTTATTGAAGAATGGTTTTTAAATGTTCAAACCCTAAGCGGAATTGTTTTAACTGAGTTATTCTCTTTTCCAAAATTGCCACCATTTTTTTGTTTTTTTTACTTCTTCTTGCATTTCTTCTTGTACAGATTCTTGTGTTGTTACTGCCACGTCTTTTTCAACGTATTCAACCCATTGGTTATTTCCCCCTCTTACCCATTTTTTATCTATTCCCAATAGATAAAGTACCACCTTTTCTTTTGTTGAAGACAAAGGTTGTTTCATAGAATTTTCCATAACCTCTTAGTTTTAAGTTGTTAATCTCCACTAATTATAAGTTAACAAAATCAAATTAAGAAACTCAGATCAAATATCAAATTGGTATTACAAATGTGTAGAATCGTAATTTGAGTGAATATTTAAAAGATATTTAAAATGAGATAGAAGGTTTGTGGTATTAATTCCACGCGATTCAATTTTGTTTTGCTCTTTAAGTTTTATCGTTTAAACAGTTTTTGAGTTAAATTCTTATGAAATTGTATCTGTAAGATATTCATAAAGATGGTCTTCAACTGGAGTCAATAGCTTGAATTCTAATTTTACAACAGGAATTTCTTTTTGATTTTTATCTTTCATTTTGACTTCTATGAAAGAATCTTCCTTTGGAATAACTTCACCAACGAAATAAAAATCTGAACCTTCACCATTGTGTTTTTTTATAAACAGTAAAATACTTAAGCTATTTTTATGTTCTTTAATAGATTTAACATCATTGCTATTTAATGTTCTATTAGATTTTGTCATCCATTTAAATTCTGAATTATTTATGAATCCATCATCATATTTAGTAGACTCAGAAATATCATCCGCTTTATGATAATTTACAAATAAAGGTGCTGAACCATCTTTAATTTTATATCCATAAACGGTTGCTTCTTCATTTAATTCCCAATTGAGGATGCGACATACATCTTTTCGAGAATATTTATTACCAATTAAAAAACCTTTTGTATAATTTTTAATTTTAAAACCATCATTAAAATTATTAATAGCAAAATCAATACTGTCCTTTAAAAACAATTTAAATTGATTAGTCAAAATAGATTTCTTAAAGAAATTTGATAAAGAAATATTTGTTTTGTTTAATTCAATAATATCAAAATTTTGACGAACGAATATAAAATTTATATTCTTAATACAGGATTCAATTGTTTTATCGTCAATTTGATATCCATAAGTATTAAAGATAATTGTTTGAAATTCTGCTTTTGAAATTTGAGTTTTTAATAATAATTCATCTAATAATAATGATTCTTCTACTCTTTTAGCATTATTGATTTCTAAAGAAAATAATTCTTGTAATTTGATTTGTACAGTATTTAATTGAGCAGTAAATTCTTTATCAATAGCACAAACGAAATTATAATACGATTTTGAATAGGAAACGAATGTATATGGATCTCTAGCACCATGGGTAATAAAATCCATCATCATTGGAATTCTCCCTATTTTATATTTTAGATTATTATAATCATTTAACAAATCTTTTTTCAATTGTAGATTTGCTGTATCTATCGCTTCATATATTCTTTCTTTAGTGATTTTATCAAAATTAATTGTTGATGTACCAGGAATTAGTTGACTTCCAGTAGAGATTAAATTTCTTAAAGTATCCTTGTTATATGATGTATCACCGTATAAAGCAATTGGAACAAGAAAATTATTGGAATAGTTTCCTATAAAATCTATAACAGTTAAGTATTCTTTAGAATCTACTTTTCTTAATCCTCTTCCCAATTGTTGAATAAATACAATAGCTGATTGGGTAGGTCTTAACATGATAATTTGATTAACTTTAGGGATATCAATCCCTTCGTTAAAAATATCAACTGTAAAAATATAATCAAGTTTATCAGATTTCTCTTCCGTCTCTAATCTACGAATTGCTTCAGACCTTTCATTTTCTAAATTATCTCCTGTTAAAGCTATGGTTTGAAATCCTCTTTTATTAAATTCGTTAGATAGTATATGACATTCCTCTTTTCGAGAACAAAAAATCAAACCTCTTAAATTGCCATTATCACATCCGTAATAAGTTGATTTTTCAATAATTTTATCTATTCTTTCCTTTGAAGTCAATAAATTAAAATCAGTTTTATCTGAAATTATTTCATCATTGATAGAAATATCAGTAACACCATAATAATGAAACGGGGATAACATTTCTTCTTCTAATGCCCTATGTAATCTTATCTCAAAAGCAATGTTGTAATCAAATAATTGAAATATATCTAATCCATCTGTTCTTTCTGGAGTTGCTGTCATTCCAAGTAGAAAGGATGGATTGAAATAATTTATGATTCTTTTATATGATTCAGCACCAGCTCTATGCGTTTCATCTATAACTATATAGTCGAATTCTTCTTTTGAAAAACCTTCAAGATGTTCAGTTTTAGAAATAGTTTGAACAGTAGAAAAAATATAATCAGCATCAAGTGTTTTTTCACTTCCTGAATATATTCCCATTTTTATATCATTACCTAAAATTTTCTTAAATGACTTCATCGCTTCACGGGCAATTGTTAATCGATGAACAATAAAAAGCAACTTTTTAGGTTTAAATTGTAATACATCAAATGCAGCTAAAAATGTTTTACCAGTACCTGTAGCTGAAATTAGTAATGCCTTTTCTTTTTTTCTTAATCTAAGATTTTTTAAGTTTTCTAATGCTTCTATTTGCATTTGATTTGGTGATATAACATCTTGTTTTTCAGGCAATATGTGTTCTAATATTTTCTTATTATATTCAAATTGACCTCTATAATATAAATCATATTTTATTATAAATTCTCGAGTAACAGGAGTAGCTTTCTTAAACTCTGATTCGAATTCTTCGATTGTTTGATAAATTAATTCACTTGATGATGATGCAGAAACTTTTAAATTCCACTCTTTGTTTGTGCATAATGCTGATTGAGTTAAATTTGAACTTCCAATTATTAAATTATAAATATCATTGTTTTTAAAGAGATAACCTTTTGAATGGAAATCTCCTTTTGTCATTATTTTTAATTCTATATTTTTGAGTTGACTTATTTTTTTTAGTGCTTCAGGTTGTGTGAAATTTAAATATTGAGAAACTAAAATTTTTCCTTTTACCCCTTTTTCTTCAAGTTCTTTTAATGCATTTGCTAAGGTAGCAAAGCCACTTGAAGTTAAAAATGCTACTGAGAACCAGAATTCATCACATGATCTGAGTTCTTTTTCTATTGTAGTAAGAACTTTTTTCCCTTTTTCTTTGCTATTTAAAATTAGTTCAGGACGATAATCTCTTTTGGATTGTATTTGATAATCAATAAAACCAGTTTGGATACATCTTGATAAATCTGAAATATTCTGAATCATACTAATTTTCTTTTAATATTTCAACAATTGGAATATCTGCTGCTGCCCAATCTAAAATAGATAATTCGCCAACTTCTAACCACTTTGCATCAATGTGTTCGTGTAAGATAATATCTTTTGTTAAACAATTACACAAAAAGGTATTCATTGTAATTTTGAAATCAGGATAGGAATGATTGACTGTAATTAGGTGTTTTTCAATTTCGATTTTCAAACTTAATTCTTCTTGAATTTCTCGAATTATTGCCTGCTCTTGACTTTCATCTAATTCAACTTTTCCTCCTGGAAACTCATATTTATATGATATATAATCAAATTTATTATGGTTACGCTGAACACATAATATTTTATTATCATGCACAATAACTGCTGCAACTACTTGTATGTGTTTCATTAAAAAGAAGGAATTCGTAAGAAACTTGTTAAAAGCAAAAAAGACCTACATTTCTGTAAGTCTTTAATTTTGCTCCCTCTCCTGGGCTCGAACCAGGGACCCTCTGATTAACAGTCAGATGCTCTAACCAACTGAGCTAAGAAGGAATTTGCGTACATTTCTGTATTAGCGTGTGCAAAGTTAATGAAAGAATTTATTTAACAAAGATATTT
>CANCEQ010000184.1 GCA_947375085.1 Flavobacteriales bacterium | reverse complement strand
GATCGTTGTGGAGAAATCGCAAGTCAATATGCTGATATAGATGTTGTTGTGAATATTCAAGGAGATGAGCCTTTAGTAGATTATAGACAATTAGATGCGTTGATTTCTGCTTTTGAGGATGAACAAACAAAGATTGCTACGCTTGGAATCAAAGATGTGACTTTGGAAGATATCAATAATACGAATCGTATTAAAATTGTGGTTGATCACAAACAAAATGCTTTGTATTTTTCGAGAAGTGCTATTCCAAATTTCGCGAATGCCAAAGGGAATCCATTGGAGATATATCCATTTTTCCGTCATATTGGTCTGTATGCTTATCGTGCTTCTGTTTTGAAAGAGTTGGTAGAATTGAAACCAACAAAATTGGAAACTATCGAATCGTTAGAGCAATTAAGATGGTTGTATTATGGTTACTCAATAAGAGTAGTAGAAACAACAATCGAAACACCGAATATTGATGTCCCTGAAGATGTAAAAAAAGTGATGGATTTTATTTAGACCTTATTTTTGAATGACCATTTTTTTTGTAGGATTTGGAAACTCTGATGAGCCTCCAAGAATAACTATTTTTCCTTTGTATAGAGCTGTTTGATGACAACATATTGGAAAAGGTAAGTTGGTTTTTTTAATCCATTTATTTTTTAATGGTAAATAGATAAAATGAACTTTTTTAATTCCTTCTTTATTATTTCCATAGAGATTTGAACCACCTAATAAATGAATTTCATTGCCTTTTACAATTACACTAGAACGTGAAATAGGAATAGGAATTTTGGCAAGACTTTCCCATTGATTTGTTTTGGGGTTGAACTTATCTACTTCATTATGCCATTGATACTCTCCTTTTTTAAAAGAATTACCACCGAATGCATAAATTTCATTATTAAATACAGCAAGTGAAGCATACATTCTTTTATTTTTGAATAATGGTAATTGGGTATAGGAGCTGCTTTTTACTGAATAGCGAAAAAAATAAGGTTTAGTTTCACCTAAAGTACCTCCTAAAATATAAATATTTTGTTTTAAAGGTGCAGCAAAGACTGATACAATCCCTTTTGGTAAATCAGGTAAACTATCCCATGAATTTGTATTAATATGGTAAACAGAAGATTTTTTTAATTCACCAATTTCAGGTTCC
The DNA here is from genome assembly GCA_947375085.1 of Flavobacteriales bacterium. Next base: position 5,041 of record CANCEQ010000184.1, on the reverse strand, counting down.
CATCCACCAAATAAATAGACATTATTATTGATTTTAGCGCAACCCATTTCTGCTCTAGCAATTGGCATATTACTTTTTTCTTCCCATTTCTTCTTTTTAAAATCAAACTTCCAAGTTGAATTTCTAACGAAAGCAGCATCTGCACCGCCGAAATAGAATAAATTAGCACCATCTTTTACTGCTCTTCCTGCATTTCGTACTTCTGGTAAATTTGGTAGTGAAATATATTTTTCTGCCTGAATTTTATTAGGTTGAAACAATATAAACCAACAAAATATAAATATTAAAATGGATAAACTTAAAAAGATGATTCTACGAATTTTTAGTTGTTTCGATTGAATCAGTGCTTGACTTAATTCTTTGCAATTTTGAAAACGATCTTCTTGATTTTCATTTAAACATTTTGCAATTAAGTTTTGAAAATTTCTAGGCACTAATTTCAATTCCTTTTTCTCAATAGAACCAGTAAATAATTCTAAAAGTAGAATCCCTAATGAGTAAATATCTGAAGCAGCATTACATTTTTCAGGATGAGAAAACATTTCTGGCGCAGCATATTTATAAGTACCTGATGGAATTTTTGAATACATATCTGAATTCGAAAGACCAAAATCAATTAATTTAATTTGATTGTTTTTGGACGAAATGAGAATGTTTTCAGGTTTTAAATCTAAATGATAAATATTTTTTGAGTGTAGATAATTTAAAATATCTAACATCTGACTCATGAAATTTAGAATGAAATCTTTAGTTGGCTTATTTTGTAATATATATTCACGCAACATTTTACCTTCGATATATTCTGTTAAAAGGTAATGTCCTTCACTATCTTTTCCATGATTGTAATAGGTAACAATTCCAGGATGGTCTAATGTAAAACCTATCTCAAATTCTCGTTGTAAATTTTCAATGTAAATAGGATTGTTTTGTTGTTTTGTAACAATACGTTTTAAGAACATCCAACGATTATTAATCTTTATTTTAAAGACAGTATGATGTGAACTTTGATAAATGAGAGAAACAATACTACTCGCGTTTTCAGGAGTAATAGCTTGATTATAATCATTCTCAAATTCTGAATTTTCTAATTTCAATTATTGTGGTAGAATATTAATTTCGGTTACACCACTAATTTTAGCAGCTTTATAAGCTCCCAAATTTACATTGTTTCGTGTTACGGAATTAATAATTAAAGGATAATTTTTAACAATATTGAATATTTTAACCAAATCTTTCTCTTGTAATTTACAGTTAAGAGAATCTTTTATTTCAAACTCAAAATTTTCAAGGTATTGAAGTGTAAGTTTTGTTTCAGGAGCGTAATGTATTTCTATTAAACTGTTAAGTTCTAATTTTTCAATTGCTAATTGTTGTATTGTGTGAAATTCGGAGTTTTCAATATTCAATTGATTTTCAATATAATTATCCCAATTTTTATACCCTAAATAATTTGCTATTACATCCAAAGTATATAATCGAGGTTCTTTGCTGCCTTCAATAAAACCAAAAATCCGTTTCAAGGTAGAAGTACTAATTGTATTTTTAGTTACATGTAAAATATCTCCCGCCAAAGCTTCACAATCACTTGGATAACGAATTTCTTTGTTAAACTTTTGCTCAATCTGCTTTATCGTTACGATGGATATCATTAAAATACAATTTCTTCAAAATTAGATAAAATTCTGTTGAAAAAATCGAAGTGAACGAAATGAACTATTTGAACGAAATGAACGAATAGTATTGAGTTAAATTTGATTTAATTTGTTAAAAATATTAAAATATGGATACTTTTACTTGTAGTCAATGTGGACGAAAATATGAAAACAAAAATCTTTTAAAACAATTTCGTGTAGTAAAATTAGGAAAAGACTTTTGCTCGAATAGTTGTGAAAAATCTTACGAAAGAGATCATGTGAAAGATTTCCCAATAAGTGCTAATACTCATTCAAATTTTAATAAAAGTGGTGTCACTCAAGAAGAAGTAATTGCTAAAGCACAAGTTGAAATTGAGGAAGAAAGATTATACCATGAGAGGCAGGTACTTGAAAAGGAAAATAAACATGAACTTCGAATTGAAAATATTAAATCAACTTCTGAGATTATAGATAAATTAAATAATTTAGATTTCACGATACAAGATTCCAATTTAGATAACATATCAAAACAGATTGAATTTTGTCTAACAACTTCTAGTTCAACATTAGCTGAAAAGTTTGATATTTCTGATAGTTCAAATAATAATTATGAAGACGAAACTGAGAGATATAATCAATCTGAAAAATTAATAAATACGGCTATTATGAAAGCTGAATTAGGAATTAATAAATTGAAATTTATTTCAAATACTGATTCTGGAATACAGTATTATAATCTATACAAAAATCAATTAATAGAGTTAAAAATCAAGCATGTTAAACGGAATTATGAAATATTAATTCTTAAACAAAAACCAAAGTCATATATTTGGATTCTATGTCTATTTGCTATCCCTACACTTGTATATCCTATATTTAAAACTATAAATGCTTTAATTTTATTGCCGAAAAAAAGAGATAAAGAAATTTATAAAATTAAAAATCAATTATAATATTACACTTTAAATTAACCTTATGAAAACAAAAATTAAAATTATTTTAATAGGATTGATAATCAGTTCTAGTACTTTCTCTCAAAACGTTCCAAATTATGTACCCACTTCAGGATTAGTTGGATATTGGGGCTTTAATGGGAATGCAAATGATGCCAGTTCAAATACAAATCATGGTGTTGTTCATAATGCTTCACTAACTTCTGATAGATATGGAAAGGTTAATAGCGCTTATCACTTTGCAGGTAATGATGATAATACTGTAAGTTACATAGCAACTGGATTTAAAAATTTACCTGCTGGAAAAACGCCTCGAACAATTTCTGTTTGGTTAACTCATGATACTTACGGAGTACCTGGTGGTCAAGGAAATGATGGGCATCCAATTATTGGGTATGGAAAACCACAAGCAAATTCTGATAATGAATTGTTTTTTGCTACTACTTCAGGAAACAATCCTTATATTTTATATGGTGGTTTTACGAATGATTTAACAGTTGATTTTACGTATACTATAAATACATGGTATCATATAGTTGCTTCGTTTGATGGAACTACTGCAAAATTGTATTCAAATAACGTATTAATAGGTTCAAGTGATAAATCTAGTTGGAATACTACTCTTGATTCATTACTAATTGGTTCTCAACCAAATAAATTGAAATTTCACAATGGTAAAATTGATGAAATAGGTATTTGGAATAGAGTTTTAACAAATAATGAAATTAGTAAGTTGTTTATTGGTTGCGTTACACCAATAGCAACGATAACTCCAGCTTCTTCAACAACTTTCTGTCAAGGAAATTCAGTTGTATTGAACGCAACTACAGGTGTTGATTATGCGTACGAATGGTATTTAAATAACTCTAAAATTCCAAATGAAACAACAGCTTCTTTAACTGTAAATCAATCAGGTGATTATAGTGTGAAAATTATAGATGGTTCTTGTAATGCTTTAAGTTCAAATACTACTGTAACGGTTAATCCAAATCCAATTGTAAGTTTAAATTCAATTCCAAATTTATATTCAACCGATAATAATATTACATTATCCGGTTCACCAGTTGGTGGTCAATTCACTGGTAGGGGAGTAGTAGGAAACCTACTTTCTCCAAAAGATGCTGGTTTAGGTAAGAAAAATATAACATATACTTATACGAATCTTCAGGGTTGTTCAGCTTCTAGTTCTGTTTATTTTATTGTTAGTGATACTCTTGGAAATATTTGTTCCTCTGTTGATACCTTGAAAATAAAAGTGACTTTTACAGCTGGTATTAATGCAAATAATTTCAATGTTTTAAGTGTTTATCCTAATCCAGCTAAAGATTTTTTAATAATTGATAATGGAGATGTTGCTAGTATGAATGGGTATTCAATCAAAATTGTTGATTTAACAGGTAAAATCATCTATACAAATACAATTACGACTGCTAAAACTCAAATAGCAATAAATGATTTTGGCTCAAAAGGAATTTATATCCTTCAAGTTTTAGACAGTAATAATGTTGTAGTTCAGAATAAGAAAATAGTTTTGGAATAAAAAATGAAAAGGATTGGGCAGTTTAAGAAAACCCCAATCCTTTTTTTATTAAAAATCCCAACATATCACCTAATATAGATGTTCTTGGAAATGTAAAAAAAGTTATCGAATTTTTGTAACAAATCCTTCTTTCTTCCGTAACTTTATAAGAAGCTTGATGATTCTATTTCAAGCTTTTCTAAAATTACGATTATGTACACGGTAGAAGAACTTATAGGAAATTTATTATTGCGCCATAATTGCGTAATTGTTCCTTCATTCGGAGGTTTTGTTGCGAAACAAACTTCAGCTACGATCGATTATAAAAATGGGGTAATGTTACCTCCTCGTAAATCTGTTTTGTTTAACCGTCAATTGGTAAATAGTGATGGTTTATTAGTGTCTGAATATGCTGCTACGAATAAAGTGATTTATCCTACTGCAGAAGAATCTATTTTAGGAAGTGTAGCCGATTGGAACGAAAAATTACGCAACGGTGAACGTGTTACATTAGATCGAGTTGGTTATTTATATTATGACCAAGAAAAAAACATTTGTTTCGAGCAAGATCGTTTTTTCAATTTATTATTGGAATCATTCGGATTAGGAAAAGTACATTTCGTTACCGAAGAAGATATTAAAATTTCGCAACACGCTTCGATAGTTGCAGCTCAACAAAAAGAAGAATTACAAGAAGAGGCAATCATTGAACCGACATTTAAATTGGTTTCAATGCCGATTATTGAAGATGTACCAGTAGTTGTTTCAGAGAAAGAATTTGTATTGGTTGATCATCCTGCAAAATCTAGATCAAACGTTTGGAAGTACATTGCAGCTGCCGTTTTATTACCAATTGGATTTTATTCTTTTTGGTTGCCAATGAAAACGAATGTATTAGAATCTGGAATTTTATCGATTAAAGATTTTAATCCTTC
>CANCEQ010000183.1 GCA_947375085.1 Flavobacteriales bacterium | reverse complement strand
GAATACGCCGAAATACATGCATCAACAAAATGAGATTAAAATAAAAACGTACAAAACCAAAAATACCAGCAAACACGTGTTTGCTGGTATGTAATATTTAATTATTTTTACTTTAAATATGTAACGTCTATTTAGGACTAGTCATATTTCAGAACAATATTTTCTAGTATTTTTGAATTATGAATCAAATTGAACTTTTAAAAGAAGAAATTGCATCAACCATTCGAGAATATAACTCAAAAGGTTGGTCGCCTGCTACATCAACGAATTATTCATTCAAATTTGAAAATTCAGATATTTTTGTTTCGCGTTCTGGAGTAGATAAATCTAAATTTATTGCTTCCGATTTTATAACGGTAGACAATTCAGGAAAACCTACAGGTGAATTTATTCATGCTACTCCTTCTGCCGAAACTTTGATTCATTGTGTTTTATATGATTTGTTTCCTGAAACAGGAGTAATCTTACATAGTCATTCTGTTTATCCTGTTTTAATTTCTAATCTTGAAAAACATGAAATCCAATTTGAAGGATATGAAGTTCAAAAAGGATTTGCTGGTCAAACAACGCATAATAATACAGTTGAAATACCAATTTTCGATAATACACAAGATATGATTGAGTTTTCTGAAGTTTTGAAAAAGAACAAAGAAAAACTTTCGAATCATACATTCATCATGCGCAAACATGGAACGTATGCTTGGGGTAAAAATCTATTTGAAGCCAAAAGACATCTTGAAACATTGGAGTATTTATGCCAATGCGAATGGATGATTAAAAGTCGATTAATTTAGTATAATACTTTCAATCAATTAAAATTTTATTACTTTCGTAATCTAATTAATTAAAATTCTATAAAATGTCATATTTGTTTACATCAGAGTCAGTTTCTGAAGGGCATCCTGATAAAATTTCTGACCAAATTTCAGACGCATTAATTGATAACTTCATGGCGTTTGATCCACAATCAAAAGTTGCTTGTGAAACATTAGTTACTACTGGTTTGGTTGTTCTTGCAGGTGAGGTGAATACTTCAACTTATTTAGATGTTCAAACGATTGCTCGTGATGTAATCTCTAAAATTGGTTACACGAAATCAGAATATATGTTCGAAGCGAATTCTTGTGGAATTATTTCTGCAATTCACGAACAATCTGCTGATATTAATCAAGGAGTTGATCGTAAAAACCCAGAAGAACAAGGTGCTGGTGATCAAGGTATGATGTTTGGTTATGCTACAAAAGAAACTGAAAATTATATGCCTTTAGCATTAGATTTAGCGCATAAAATTCTTCAAGAACTTTCTGGAATCCGAAATAATCATACTGACTTAATTGGTTATTTACGTCCAGATGCTAAATCTCAAGTAACAATTGAGTATTCTGATGACAACATTCCACAAAGAATAGATTCTATCGTAGTTTCTACTCAACATGATGATTTTGATTCAGAAGAAGCAATGTTAGCTAAAATCAAAGCTGACATTATCAATATCGTAATTCCAAGAGTAAAAGCGAAATTAAAACCAGAATTACAAGTATTGTTCAATGATCAAATCACTTACCATATTAACCCAACAGGGAAATTCGTAATTGGTGGACCTCACGGAGATACAGGTTTAACTGGTCGTAAAATTATCGTTGATACTTACGGTGGTAAAGGTGCTCACGGTGGAGGTGCATTCTCTGGAAAAGATCCTTCAAAAGTAGACCGTTCAGCTGCTTATGCTACACGTCATATTGCTAAAAATTTAGTTGCTGCAGGTGTTTGTGACGAAGTTTTAGTTCAAGTATCTTATGCAATTGGTGTTGCTGAACCTTGTGGTTTATTCATCACTACTTACGGAACTTCTAAAGTAAATATGTCTGATGGTGATTTAGCGAAAGTTGTATCAGGAATTTTTGATATGCGTCCTTACTTCATCGAACAACGTTTAAAATTACGTAATCCTATCTATTCTGAAACTGCTGCTTACGGGCACATGGGAAGAAAAAATGAAGTAGTTACAAAACGTTTCAAACGTCCAGATGGATCTTTCTTAGAAAAAGAAGTTGAATTGTTTACATGGGAAAAATTAGACTACGTAGATAAAGTAAAAGCTGCTTTGAATTTATAAGAAAAGCTTAATCATATTAAAAGCCCGTTTGAGATTACTTAAACGGGCTTTTATTTTTTAAAATCCTTTCAAAACACCATTTTTTTGCGTTATTTTTACCCAACGAATTTATACTTAATATGAAAAGAATTAAAATTGTAGATGTTTTTGCTCAACCTGAGATTGGTAAAGAGCTTATTGTGAAAGGTTGGGTACGAGGATTTCGTAGTAATCGTTTCATTCAAGTGAATGATGGTTCAACAATCAAAACATTACAAGCAGTTGTTGAGTTCGAAAATTTTGATGAAGCAATACTTAAAAAAATAACAACTGGTTCTGCAGTTGGTTTAAAAGGAACTTTGGTTGAATCTCAAGGTGCTGGTCAAGCAGTTGAGTTGCAAGTTTCTGAAATTGAAATCATTGGAGAAGCAAATCCAGATGATATTCAAAAAACGGTAATGCAACCTAAAAAACATAGTTTAGATTATTTAAGAGAACAAGCTCACTTACGTTTTAGAACAAATACGTTTGGTGCTGTTTTCAGAATTCGTCACAATGTTGCATTTGCAATTCATAAATTTTTCAATGACAAAGGATTCTTTTACCTTCATACACCAATCATCACAGGTTCTGATGCTGAAGGAGCTGGAGAAATGTTCCGAGTTACCAATTTAGACCCAATCAATCCCCCATTAAATGAAGATGGAACAGTTGATTTCAAAGAAGATTTCTTCGGGAAAGCGGTAAACTTAACTGTATCAGGACAATTAGAAGCTGAATTAGCTGCTTTGGCTTTAGGACAAGTGTATACATTTGGACCAACTTTCCGTGCTGAAAACTCAAATACTTCTCGCCACTTGGCAGAATTTTGGATGATTGAACCTGAAGTAGCTTTCAATGATTTAGCTGATAACATGGATTTAACAGAGGAGTTTTTGAAATACATCAGTAAATTCATTCTTGAAAACTGTGCAGACGATTTACAATTCTTACACGAAAGAGATGCTGCTGAACAAGCGCAAAAACCTCAAAATGAACGTAATGAATTAGGGTTAATCGATCGATTAAAATTTGTTGTTGAAAATGATTTCAAACGTTTAACTTATACTGAAGCTATTGAAGTTTTATTGAACTCAAATCACTATAAAAAGAAAAAATTCAAGTACGATGTTGCTTGGGGAATTGATTTACAAAGTGAGCACGAACGTTATTTAGTAGAAAAAGAATTCAACTGTCCAGTTATTTTAACAGATTACCCTGCTGAAATTAAAGCTTTTTACATGCGTCAAAATGATGGTTGTGATCCTGGAAAACAAACAGTTGCTGCCATGGATGTTTTATTCCCTGGTATTGGAGAAATTGTTGGTGGTTCTCAACGTGAAGAGCGTTTGGATATATTAAAAGAAAAATGTGCCGCTTTCAATATCGACGAACATGAATTATGGTGGTACATGGATACCCGTAAATTTGGTTCAGTTCCTCATGCTGGTTTCGGTTTAGGTTTCGAAAGAATGGTGATGTTTGTTACTGGTATGTCAAATATTAGAGATGTTATTCCATTCCCAAGAACACCTCAAAATGCTGAATTTTAATGTAAATGATTTTTGTAGATACGTTACAATGTAACGTATCTACAAAAATCAGATTATCAAACATTCAAAATCAAAAATCCAACATTAACAAAAATGGCTTTAAAACAATATCTTGCGCAGAAATTAGAACAACGATTATCTCCTCAACAAATTCAGTTGATGAAATTGTTGCAAGTGCCTACTATGGAGTTGGATCAACGAATCAAACAAGAATTGGAAGAAAATCCAGCTCTTGAAGAAGGGATGGATGAACTGGAGGACGATTTCAATGATGAATATGAGAATGATTCAGATGATTCCTCCGATAATGATAATGACGATTTCGATATTTCTGATTACTTCGACGAAGATTCTGCAGACTATAAAACGCAAGTTAACAATACAAGTAAAGACGATGAAGAACGAGTTGTTCCTCTTTCTGGCGAACAATCTTTTCAGCAAAGTTTAACTGAACAATTACATTTACTCGATTTGTCAGATGATCAATTTATGATTGCTGATACCATTATTGGGAATTTAGATGAATCTGGTTATTTAAATCGAGAAATAGAAGCGCTTGTAGACGATTTAGCTTTTTCTGCTAATGTTATAACAACAGAAGAAGAAGTTGAAAAAGTTTTGAGTTTGGTACAAGAATTAGATCCTGCAGGAATTGGCGCACGAAATTTAAGAGAATGTTTGCTATTACAAATCAGTAGAGATCACGATGGAAATATTACACGTTATACTGCTAAAAAGATATTAGAGGACCATTTCGAGGAATTTACGAAAAAACATTACGATAAAATTCAAAAGAAATTAGAAATTTCTGATGAGGATTTAAAAGAAGCGATTGATGAAATTATTCGTTTGAATCCAAAACCAGGAGGTTCAATGAAAGAAGCTCCAAAAAATCATCAACAAATTATTCCTGATTTTGTTATTGTTGAAACGGATGGTAAATTAGAATTATCACTGAACGGTAGAAATGCTCCTGAACTTAAAGTGAGTCGTGATTATGAAAATATGTTACGAACGTATTCTGAAGGAGCGAAAACATCGAAATCAGACAAGGATGCTGTTATGTTTGTAAAGCAAAAGTTGGATGGTGCTAAATGGTTTATTGATGCTATAAAACAACGTCAAACAACTTTGTTAAGCACGATGCAAGCGATTATGATGTATCAGTTTGAATACTTCTTAACGGGTGATGAAACAAATCTTCGTCCAATGATTTTAAAGGATATTGCTGAAATTGTAAACCTTGATATTTCTACTGTTTCTCGTGTAGCAAATAGTAAATACGTTCAAACAGGACATGGAACGTTTGCTTTAAAATATTTCTTTTCTGAATCACTTTCTACAGATGCTGGTGAAGAGGTTTCTACAAGAGAAGTAAAGAAAATTCTTTCTGAAGCAATTGAAGGTGAAGAAAAACACAAGCCTTTAACCGACGAAAAATTAACGGAACTTCTGAAAGAAAAAGGCTACAATATTGCTCGTAGAACGGTAGCTAAATACCGTGAACAATTAAATATTCCTGTTGCTCGTTTACGTAAAGAATTATAATGAGATTTCTCGCACAAACGATTTCTTGGGTTTTAATGCCGATATTAATGCCAATTTACGCATTGATATTAGTGGAGTTTATTCCTTCAGAACCTATTGATTTAGCAGCTGGCGATTCATTGTACTTAATGCCACTTCAAAACAAGATCGTATTAATCATTTATTATTTTATGTTTTCTGTAGTAGCTCCTGGACTTTTATACCTCCTGTTAAAAAACATGAAAGTCATTACGACATTAGAAATGGATGACAAAAGAGAACGTCGAATTCCTTTGGTTATCATGAGTATTTCATGCTTGTTTTTATTTTACTTACTTTCTTCGAATCAATTGCATTTACCTAAATACATGTATGGTTTGTGTCTTTCAGGGGCAGTCATCATTAGTATTTTTACAATTGTAAATAATTATTTCAAAGTTAGTCTACACGCAACAGGTGTAGGAATTTTTACCGGATTTCTATTAGCTTATTTTTCAGAACAACTCTTCTTTAATATCTGGATTTTAGCACTTGGATTTATTGTTTCTGGTATCGTACTTTCTTCCCGTATATTTTTAGAAAAACATACTCCAAAGGAATTATTGGTAGGCTATGTTTTTAGCTTTCTTATTACATTTGCACTGAATCTATTTTATCCTTTTGGTAATTAATTGATATTAAACAACATATATAAAATGAAAAATATAAAATTCTTCTCAATTCTCTTCCTTGCTATCGCTATCATTTCGGCTTGTGGAACGAGTAAGTCTAAAAACAAAGGAAAAGGAATCAATTTATTTACTGTTCAACAAGACAAAGATTTAGGAGCCCAAGTAGCTGCAGAAATTGATGGAAATCCTACTCAATATCCTCTTTTAGATTCAATTAAATACAAAGAAGTATATCAATATGTTTACAAAGTAAGAGACAACATACTTAATTCAGGTAAAGTTGATTACAAAGATGATTTCAA
>CANCEQ010000182.1 GCA_947375085.1 Flavobacteriales bacterium | reverse complement strand
TGAAATCAATGAGTTATAAAACAGATTCTTATGCAGAAAGTATCATCAATGATATTGTTTTAGGTGAAGATTTTGGTGCATTAAGAAATTTGTTTGCTACCCTTAACGAAAATGATGATACTGTTTCTGGAAAAGAATTAAATCAAACTGTTTATGCCTATTTCAATTCCAACAACGAATTACCTGAATGGGCAGATAAAGAAAAAATTAAAATTGCACAGGACGTCTATTTTCGTTTTGGTCCACAAGTGGCTTTAGTATTAAATTTCAACGCCCTTCCATTATGTTATACATGTAAAAATGGGGCAAAAGTACTAGCTTCAACAGGAAGATTAACAGGTGCAAACAAAGATATAAATAGAACTTTTAGACGATTATTTGAAACTTCTAAAATTGTAATGGATGTCTTATCTCCAGGAGGATTAGAGCCAGATGGCTGTGGAATTGTGACGGCGAAAAAAGTCAGATTGTACCACGCAGCGATTCGTTATTTCTTGTTGCACCCTAAATACAATCCAGAAGGTTGGGACATAGAAGAATTTGGAGTTCCAATCAATCAAGAAGAAATGGCTGGGACGTTAATGTCTTTTTCAGCACTTGTAATAGATGGGCTTGAACAGTTAGGAGCAAAATTAACGGAGAAAGAGAAAGATGCCTATATGCATTGTTGGTTAATAGCCGGACATTTTTTAGGTTTAGACCCAAGTTTATATCCAGTAAATTACAAAGAAGGTTGGGATTTAGGAATTGCCATCATAAAACGAAATCACCATTCAAGTGAAGATGGAAAAGAATTAACGGTTGCATTATTGGATTTCTCTACTCATTTATTTCGAGGAACATTGTTTAGGCGATTGGTATTGACTTCTATTCCTTATTATCTAATTAACTATTTTGTATCTTCTATTGAATCGAAAATTAAGGCGGATTTGGTAGGAGAATTAGGTATACATAAAAAATTATCCTATTTCGATAAAGTAAAAGGAAAAATCTTCATTGGAACACTTAAAACAGCTACAATATTAGAGGGTAAAAATCGTTTCTTTAAGAAAATCTTTTCGAAAATTAGTATGAAATTTTTAAGTCGAATTACAGAGTTTTATTTAGAAAAATACAATGCTGATTTTTATATTCCTTCGTCACTGAAGGAAAGTTGGAAAATGAAATAATGAAAAGATGAATATTAACGACTGGATAAATTTTAAAGAGTATACACCAACTCAATTAATTTGGAATGGTATAGGATGTTTTTTTTGGTGTATTACCTACATCGTTTTAATCAAAAACAGTTTTAAAACGAAATTTGTTGAGATGCCATTTGTCATCGCTGCGGGAAATATTGCATGGGAATTTGTTTGGAGTTTTTACTTTCATCCAACAACTGGCACACTCTATTCTCTGTCCTATCAGGCTTGTTTTGTTTTAGATATTTTCATTTTTGCAATGGTCGTAAAATACGGAGCAAAACAAATCGATATTCCAATAATGAAAAAATACTTTAAACCAATTCTTTTTGGTTTACTTTTTATGTGGATTCCATTGAATTACTTTTTTGTAAAACAAGGGTTTGATACACCAATTGGAGCAAACTCAGGATACATTTTAAATTTAATTATTTCAATGATTTATCCCCTGCTTTTATTTAGAACTAAACCTGAATATTTCTCACCAACAGTTGCTTGGTGTAAATTTTTAGGGACGGGATGTATCACAGTATCAATGTTTTTGATATATCCATCAAATTATTTCGTACAATTATTAGGAGTTGCGTGTTTTATTTTAGACCTTTCGTTTTCAATTTTATTAATGAAGCAATTAAAAAAAGGTGTCATTACTAAGTAATATCTATCATAATAACAAAGAAGTTCTGGTCAAAACGATTAATCGTTTTACATTAACTACGTGTATTTTTGCCGTTTTTTCTGCAAGTTTATATTTCTACCTCGAAATGTATCAACTTGCTCTATTTGCCTCTATAATTAGTGTTTTATATTTTGTTGTTTATTTCTTAAATAGAAAATCATATCACTCTCTAGCTAGGGTAATGGCTATTGTCGTTTCAAATATTGGGGTCATCTTATTTTCTTCTTATTTAGGCTTTAATTCGGGTATTTATTTATACTTGTTTGCTAGTCCGCAATTGATTTATTTACTTTTCAGAGGTGACCAAAAACTAAATATTTATTTTACTCTTGGATTTAGCCTATCTACATTTTTTATCGTTTATGCAATTGAACACTTTAATTTAATTGGACATACGGTTCACAATGAAACAGTAGTACAGATTATTTATGGAATCAACTTTGTTTTCAGTATGATTTTCGGAATTATATTGGTTGCAATTTTTGCTAAAAACAATGATACTTTTATTGAATTATTGAAAGAATCGAATACCTCTTTAGAAAAACAAAAAGAAAATTTAAAGAATGAAATTGAATCTAAAAACATCATTAACAAACAGTTGGAAAAATCTGTTAGAGAAAAGGAAGTATTATTATCTGAAGTCCATCATCGTGTTAAAAACAATTTAGCTGTCATTTCAGGACTTTTGGATTTACAAAATATTTATGTAAAAGATAAAGCTGTTTCCGATATATTGAATGATTCGAAAAACAGGATTAAAACAATTGCTTTACTTCATGAAAAATTGTATCAGCACCATGATTTAGATAAAATTGACTTCAAAAAATACATATCCGAATTACTGGGTTTCATCAAGCTTTCTTATTCAAAATCATCAAGTTCAGTTCAAATAATCGAAGAAGTTGACCCAATCGACTTTACAATGGAGGCAGCTTTACCATTTTCATTATTCATACATGAATTAATAACAAATTCATATAAACATGCTTTTAACGGCATTGATAATGGTGTTATTTTAATTAAATTACATAAATATAATGATGACTTCTTTTTTCAATACAAAGACAATGGTGTTGGATTTGATATGGAGCAAGCATCACAAAAAGATTCAATAGGAATAAACTTAATAAATGCTTTCACTGAACAATTAGACGGTGAATTAATCGATAAAACAGAAATCGGAAAAGGCTGCGATATCACTTTAACTTTTAAAACATTATAAATGAGCATAAAAAAAATATTAATCGTTGAAGATGATATTATTCTATCAATGTTGAACAAAAGAATTGTAGAACTACTTGGACATAAAGTTGTTAAAACAGTTAAATCCGGTGAAGAAGCAATTACTTTTTCTGTAAATAACGAAATAGACATAATTCTAATGGATATTCGTTTGAAAGGTGAAATCGATGGAATTGATGCTCTAATCGAAATCAATAAAACAAAAGATATTCCTGCAATTTATGTTACTGGGAATTCGGATGAAGAAACTAAATCAAGAGCTGAAAAAACAAATATGTTAGCTTTTTGTGTGAAACCTTTTAGCTACGAAGAATTAGAACAAATTATAGGAAAAGTTAATTAAGATTTGAAGACCGCTTCGCTCAAAGACGTTAGACTTCGGCGTCAGGCAGTCGAACGACCTCACAGCTGGTAGATTAAATATTGATAAACTGTGTTGTAATGTATATAAGTCTTGAGCCTTAAAGTCTTTTGTCTTTGAGCGAAGCGGTCTAGTATGAAATTTTCTAAAAAAAGTATATCTTCGCGAAGTGGTAAAATTATTTTTAAGTAATCGTTCAATTGTTCAATTTCTATTGCCTTTAGTTGTAATAGTTTATGTTGTATTAAATCAATTCACAAACTATTATTCATACACAACTATCGCCAATTATGGATTTTGGGGAAATGACGTACGATTAGCTCCAATACCTTCTCAAATTTTAGCCAGCTTGATCATCATTGGAAATGCCATTTTTATCAATGCCATATTCAACTGGAATCAATTTATGGAGAGAAATAGCTTCATGCCTTCTCTATTATACGTTGTTTTATTAAGCTTTTACCATTCATTTTATCAGTTAGATGGGTTACTTATTTCTCATATTTTCCTAATCCTTTGCTTGTATCAACTGTATCGTTTAAGACAAAACGAAGATGGAAGAAAAACAGTGTTTAATTGTGCCTTTTTTGCAGGTTTAGCAGCTACATTTCACCCACCCTTAATTGGACTTTTACCCTTTATTTTCTTTATGATGTGGAGCATACGACCTTTCGTTATAAGAGAAATATTACTTTGTGTAATTGGATTTGCTGTTCCTCTTTTTTACGCAGGATTTTACCTCATCTATACCGGTACATCCATCGACTTTAAATTATTAAAAACGTCGACTAATTTCGAACGTCAACAATTCGATTTTTTAGTTACCTCTGGAATTTTTATTTTCTCTTTACTTTTAAGTTTAGTGAGTATTCAGACAAACATTCAAAAAAGTTCAATTCGTTTGAAAAAAATGACTCGAATATTATGGTGGTTTGTAATCGTCGGTTTGATTTTAGGGATAATCGATTTCTTACGATTCAATCAAATTCAACGTTTCAGTTTGATTATGATTCCTTTTTCTTTTTTCTTAACATTCTCATTCATTCACAAAACATTGAGTGTTGTTGCAGTAGGTTTATTTTACGTAACATTCATCTATTCTCTCGTTAAATTTTTCTTGTAAAGCTTTCTAGACATGAGACCGTTGCACTCATAGATTTTAGACCACTTCGTTCAAAGACTGATTCATTACTTCTAAATTCACATCTTTTTAGAATATTACTGATTGGTTAAAGTATTTATAGATTCAAATAGCTATAGAATTCTGAACTCTTAAAAATAGATTTAATTAATTAAAATACTGATTAATTGAATTTTAAATTTTTTAAACAGTAAGTTTTTACGTCTTGTATATTCTGGTTTTCAGTCTATGAGTTCCAATTTATTGGAACGGTCTAAAGTCTATCAATCTATTGTCTATTTCAGTTGTCTATTCTTTATTTATTTACTATTTTTACACCTTGAAATACGATAAGGAAGAATAAATTTTCCTTTTTAAAATTTTTGATATATGAAATTTGGTGTAGTTACTTTTCCTGGTTCAAACTGTGATGAGGATATGGTGTATGTCCTAGAAAACATTATGGGTCAACAAGTTGAAAAATTATGGCATAAAGACACAGACCTAAAAGGGGTTGATTTTGTTGTGCTTCCTGGAGGTTTCTCTTATGGAGATTATTTACGTTCAGGTGCTATTGCTAAACTTTCTCCAATTATGGGTGAAGTAATCAAACACGCAAACAAAGGTGGTTATGTAATGGGGATTTGTAACGGTTTCCAAATTTTAACAGAATCTGGATTGTTAGATGGAGCTTTGTTACACAACAACCAACAAAAATTTATCTGTAAAAACACATTTATCAAACCTTCTTCTAGCTCAACAGCAATTACAAAAGGATTAGATTTCAATAAATCATACAAAATTCCAATCGCTCACGGTGAGGGAAGATTCTATGCTCCTGAAGATATGTTGAAAAAAATTCAAGATAATGATCAAATTATTTTCAACTATTGTGCTGCTGATGGATCAATCAATGACGAATCAAATCCAAACGGATCATTATTAAATATCGCAGGTATTTCTAATGCAGGTAAAAATGTATTTGGAATGATGCCTCACCCAGAAAGAGCTGCAGATCATTTATTATCAAATGAAGATGGTAAAGAGATTTTCGAGTCTCTTTTAAAATTCTGTTAATCAATTGATTTCAGATAATTACAATTGAATATAAAATAAAGAACTAAAATGAAAGTATTACTTCTTGGATCAGGTGGAAGAGAGCACGCATTTGCTTGGAAAATTGCTCAAAGTTCAACATTAGAAGAGTTATATATAGCTCCAGGTAATGCAGGAACTCGTGCACACGGAACAAATGTTGACATCAATACAACTGATTTCGAAGCGGTAAAAGCATTCGTTTTAGAGAAAAAAATAAATATGGTTGTTGTAGGACCAGAAGATTTGTTGGTATTAGGAATACACGATTTCTTCTTGGCGGATGACCAATTGAAAAACATTCCAGTAATTGGACCTGATAAAGAAGGTGCTCAATTAGAAGGAAGTAAAGATTTTTCTAAAAAATTCATGGCGCGTCATAATATTCCAACTGCGAAATATGCGACGTTTACAAAAGATACTTTAGAAGAAGGATATGCATTTCTTGAATCTTTAAAACCACCTTTCGTTTTAAAAGCGGATGGTTTATGTGCTGGTAAAGGAGTTCTTATTTTAGATAATTTACCAGAAGCAAAAGCGGAATTAAAAAATATGCTTGCTGATGCTAAATT
>CANCEQ010000181.1 GCA_947375085.1 Flavobacteriales bacterium | reverse complement strand
GCAAAAATTTCAAAATCCTCAAAAGACACAGCTATTCGAGATATTAATGATTTGATTGATAAAGGGATTTTACAAAAAGAAGCCGCAGGTGGAAGAAGTACAAATTATGAATTGAAAAAATGAAATAAATCCACCCTTTAAATCCCTTTGTCGCTTAAAAAATATACCTTTGAGTGAAGAAATTCTTTCAGAAAATCATAACAGATTGTAAATGAAAAAGAATTTTGGGAGAGCGAAAAAAATGGAAGCTCATAGATTGCTGACTGAGGCACTCGAAGTCACAATCTACTATCTAGAAAAAAATGGAAAAAGATTTAAAATTAGCTGTCTTAATTGATGGTGACAATATACCTTCGGCTTACTTGAAGGAAATGATGGAAGAAATTGCGAAATATGGTAATCCAACTGTAAAGCGTATTTATGGAGATTGGACAAAACCAAACCTTTCAAAATGGAAACATTTATTGCTTCAAAATGCGATTACTCCAATTCAACAATACGGATATACCAGCGGTAAAAACGCAACGGATTCTGCGATGATTATCGATGCAATGGATTTATTGTATTCTGAAAAAGTAAATGGCTTTTGCTTGGTTTCAAGTGATAGTGATTTTACACGACTTGCAACTCGTTTGAGAGAAGCTGGAATGCATGTGATTGGAATTGGTGAAAAGAAAACACCAGAGCCTTTCATCGTTGCTTGCGATCGTTTCATATATATTGAAATCTTGAAGAAAGAAATCGAACCTGAAACTTCGAATACGGTAGAAAAAGGTCAGAAAACGAAGAAAAATGAGGTGGATAAAATCACACCGAAAGTCATTAAATTATTGGCATCTACAGTTTCAGATTTAGCGGATGATGAAGGTTGGGCATTTTTAGGTGATGTTGGAAGTTTATTAATGAAAAAACAACCTAACTTTGACTCCAGAAATTACGGTTTCGAGAAATTAACTCCTTTGATTAATTCAACGAATAAATTTGAAATTGAACAAAGAGAAAACTCGAAAGGAAGAACAAAATTGATTTACGTTAAAAATAAATAAATACGGCTATGTTTACAGGTATCATCGAACAGCTAGGTCACATTACAGCGATTCAAAAAGAAGGAGAAAATATCCATTTTACAGTTAAATCTCCTTTTACCAATGAATTAAAAGTAGATCAAAGTGTAGCACACAATGGAACGTGTTTAACTGTTGTTTCAATCAACGACGGTGAATATACCGTTACTGCAATTCACGAAACTTTAGAAAAAACAAATCTAGGTGAATGGAAAGTAGGTACCAAAGTAAATTTAGAAAGATGTATGCAAATGAACGGACGTTTGGACGGACACATTGTTCAAGGTCACGTTGATACCACAGCAACTTGTTCAAACATCGAAGATCAAAACGGAAGTTGGAAATTTACCTTCAACTATTTAACAGAACAAGTAACCGTTGAAAAAGGTTCTATCACTGTCAATGGTGTAAGTTTAACGGTTGTTGATTCCAAAGACAGACAATTTTCAGTTTGCATCATTCCTTACACATACGAACACACGAATTTTCACCAGATAAAAGTGGGCGATAAAATCAATTTAGAATTTGATATTATTGGGAAATATGTGGCGAAATTGATGGGAAATAAATAGAAAAAAATATATTAAAATCATATTTCTGATTAACTTAAATAGAAAATCAGAAATATGACCAATCAAGAATTAGGTATTTTGGGAGAAAATTTAGCTGTTTCTCACCTTGTTAGCAAAGGATACAACATACTAACTAGGAATTATAAATTCAATCGAAACGAGATTGATATTGTTGCCACATTTAATAATCAATTGATTGTTGTAGAAGTAAAAGCACGTCAAACTTCAGAAATTGGAGAACCTTGGATGGCGGTTACTAGGGCGAAACAAAAAACGATTGTTCAAGTGGCCAATCATTATGTTCAGACCAACCACATCAGTATAGATACTCGATTTGATATAATCTCCATAGTACACAATTCATTTCGAACGAAAATTGAGCACATTGAAGATGCTTTTACGGCTGGTTAAAATTATCTTTGACGATAAATTAATTCCAATTCTTTTTTATCCACTTTATCACTAGAATTTAAAGGAATCTTATCAATATATACAATTTCAGAAGGAATCATATATTCTGGAATCTTTTGACTAATAAAATCATTGATTTCCTGCTTATCCAATTGATTATTAGCAGTGTAAAAAGAGACTAATTTTTTTGTTTCTCCTTTCACCTTCAGTCCGATAGTTGTCGCATTTTTAATCTCAGGATAATCTTTCAACGCAGAAGTTATATCTTCTAATTCAATTCGATAACCATGAAACTTCACCATATCATCGTTTCTACCATTGTAAAACAATAGACCATCCTTTGAAAATCCTTGATCTCCTGTCAAATATGTTCGAACATTATTGATTAATACGAATTTCTCATCATTAAGCAATTCATTATTTAAATAACCAGGTGTTAAATGATCTCCAGAAATACAAATTTCCCCAATCCCCTCATTATCAACATTATGTATGAATACATTTGATTCTGGTTTCGGGTAACCAATTGGAATTGCGTTATACTTTTCAACTATATCATTCGTTAAAGAAATAGATGTAGTTAAGTTAGTCGCCTCCGAAGGACCGAAAGCGTTCCATATTTTTGCATTTGGAAATTTCAATCTTAATTGCTGATATGTTCTCAATGGAAGAGATTCTCCAGCAAAAACAAAAGATTTAATTAATGGTAAATGTTCAGAATTAAATCGCGGTTCCATCAAATACAAGTAGACTAAACCTGGCGTTGAAATCCAAACTGTAACTTTATTATCTAAAATTGAACTGATTAATTTATCGGAATCTTTGATTACATCTGTTGGAGTTGTTACCAAAGTTGCACCTAAACTAAACGTTAGATATTCATCAAAAGAAGCAAAATCGAAACTGAGTGAAGAAATATTTAATAATACATCATTGCTATTAATATCAAAAGAATTTGAAATCCAATTTGCAAATTGTACAACCCCTTTTTTAGCGATAGGTACTCCTTTTGGTCTTCCTGTGCTTCCTGAAGTAAATAAAACATAAGTAATTTCATTTTCTAAATCTAACTGATTTGATAATTTATGCTTAGCATAGTTATTATTTTTAACTATCTCAAAATCTGGCAATTGAAAAACAACATCAAATAATTCATTGATTTCAATTGATTCAGTACAATTTATTAAAACAGAAGCATTACACTCCTCTTTCATCATCTTAATTCGTTCAATCGGAAATATTATATCAGCAGGAACATATACTCCTCCATATTTAAATAATGCAATTTTGGCAGCTATTATATGAGCTTGTTTGTGACCATAAATAATAACTGGTTCCCCTTTTTCTAAATGTATTGATGTAAATAAACGAATGAGATGTTCAATTTCTTTCTCAACATCCCCCCAATTCAGTGTTAAATCACTTCCAATGATAGCAGGTTTAAGATTTTGAAAATCTACATTATCAAAACGATTATCAGAAAAAGAAAAATTCATTGTAAAGTCGAATTAAAATATAAAAACTAGATCAGTTTACCGCTAAAAATATAAATGGCAAATGCAGCAGCATTGAACATGATAAAAATAGAAATGAGTCTAACAACTTTAGGATTTAATGAACCAAAAATAACGTCCCTCTTATTTTTCTGACATAAATAATAATAATAATTATGAATAACAGAATATAATCCAAAAAGCATCCCACTTGCAATATAATAGCTGGTTATACCGTTCCAAAAGCCCATTAAAGTAAACGTCAAAAATAAAGCAACATTTTGTCTTTGAATAGAAGATTTAAATGATTTTTTAGTAGTTAATTCTTTAAAAATAGGTTTGAAAAAGTAATCATTCAACCATTCACCTAATGTTTTATGCCATCTTTTCCAAAACTCTTTCGGATTAACTGATAAAAAAGGTTTATCAAAATTAATTGGAACATCTATCCCTAAAAAATTACCAAAACTGATCGCTAATAAACAATATCCTGCAAAATCAAAGAATAAATAAAATAAATAAGTATACATGTAAGATAAATGATACGTAATACTGCCATCATCAATTAAATGTGATAAAATCAATCGATTAATTGCCTCACCTACTATAAATTTAAAAAGCAAACCTTTAATAAAATTATCAAACCCTTTTGTAAAATTTAAATAATTCATTTGATTATAGCCATTTTCAACATTCGTTGTAAAACGATTATATCTATCAATAGGACCAATTAATAAAGTAGGGACGAAAGTGGTAAAATTGAAGAAATTCAAAATTGAAATAGTTTTTGGACTATCTTTTTCATCTATGTAAAGTTGAATTACTTTAAAAGTTATATATGAAATTCCCGCAATTTGTAAAAGAAGAGATAATAAATCATTGCATTGATTTAAATAAACAATTTTAGGAACGAACCCTAAAAATTTCATGAAAATCATCGGTAAAGAAATTAAAATAATAGGCAATAATAATTTTTGATATTTTAATTTTCTTCCTAAAATATAGTAAACCAAATAATAATAAATTAATACACCTAATAACTGTATTGGTTTAGGAAATAATAAAACTAAATAAACGATAGATGTAGTAGCAATCAACCAAGAATATTGAATTTTAGTACTTAAAATTGATTTAACAACATAAAAAAATAGAACTGTTGCTAATAAATATAAAAAAAACCAGCTAGAGGTAAATGGAAGTATAGTATGTAATTGATTCATTAAAATTGTTGGTATATAAAGTTAACTTTCGATTTTGACTCTACTTCCTTTTTATCTTTTTCATATAAAGAACTTTCAAAATCAATCATATAAATAAAAATATATCCTACCATTAATAAGGAGTATATTATTATGTTTCTTAAAATTTTATTTAGCACCATTTTTACTTTTATAAGTATTTGCAACAAACTCATTCACTTTCATCCATCCATAGTCCCCAAAATGCATCACATCATTTAAAGTCCCTGGTTCATACTTCTCTTTTTTATCTACAAATAAATTCAAATAAGGAAATTTTGATTTAGTTAAAATATTTTTAACAGAATCCATAACTTCTGAATAATTTGCTAAGTCAGTAAAATGATACGGATTTAATGGTTGCATTATAAAACTTGCTTTACAATTATACCTTTTCAATAAATCTACTAAAAGTTTAAAATCTTTAAACTCTTGATTTTCTGGAAGATTAACTTTATAGTTGAAACCGTGATGATAAACTTTATTAGAATCTAACATCCAAAGATTGTAATATTCATCATTTACATACAATGAATTATTTTTTATGGACGCAATAAAGTTTCTTTGAAGCTGTTTTTTCGATTTATTCCAATTTATTTTCTTGGTAGTACTTAATGTAGGAGTAATTGTATTTACCGAATAATTTAATTTTTTATTAATCCTTTTTTCTTTATACTGATTGATTATTGTATAAAATAAGTTTAATTTGTTATCTACAATTGTTTCATCATCTAATTTTTTGAAATACAAAATTGTTTTAGATGGCTTATCAATATTTTCAATATTTGAAGCAATAAATCTTCCTATTTCTTTTTTGTAGACTAGTGGGATTTCATCATTTCCTTTAATTGATTTTAAGAAATTTGGACGAATAAACTCTAAAAATGCTTCAATATTTGAACCTCCTGTTTCAAACCATCCAGGACTTAATACAATACATATTTTACTATTATTAAGATTTTTTTGCATCGCCATTAACTCACAAAAAATAGAAAAAGACTGCATATAGGCATGTCCAAATCCAACCGATGGTATATTCAAACTATCAGGGAAAAAATTATATGGACAATAAGGTGAGTCGGTAAACTCTGATGATCCTAAAAATGTAATGTATTTTTCGTTTTGAAGACTTCCAGCTAATTCTAACTCTGATTGATTTCCTCCTTCAAAATTTGGCAACCTACCTCTAAAAGTTTTTTGTTTCCCAGAAATAATTTCAGTTGAATCTTTCTCTGCTTTTTTTTGTAAAAACGTTAATAAAAATCCAGTAAAAATTATTCCTATTACTATTGGAAATAAATGAAAAGTGATAAAGTTTAAAATAGTTCTTTTCATTTTTTAATGTTTTTTAAAGCAAAAATACTTAAATATTCCATAAATTTAATTGAGGTTATTTGTTTTATAAGGTAATTAGTATAATGAATCAACCACCATCTACTAAGTATAACTTTCAATTTATAAATAATGGAAATCGTTCCATTTT
>CANCEQ010000180.1 GCA_947375085.1 Flavobacteriales bacterium | reverse complement strand
ACCAATGTCAAAGGTTTCTTTGTGAAAAAATCTTGCTCTACTTCAGAAACAAATTCAGTTGAACCTATAATAGAATCAGACTTTAAGAAAGAGGTTAAATCGTTTAATGTATTCGCTTTTTTCGCCATTTGATTATTTTTCTAATAAGGTTACTATTTCTTTTGTAATTGTAAGATACTCTTTTTCTGGAATTATTGTACTAGCTTGTGAAAAAATATTTTTCGTGGGTACATAATTCTCCAAAATGATTGCATCCAATTGAGCAAGTGTATTCGTAATTGATTTAGTTTTCGTTAAACCATTGATACGATTTGGAAGTACAGCAATTTTCAATTTTTTATTTAATTCTTTTGCTGGTTTTAAATCTTCAATTGTCTGAAAAGTAACTAATAAATCATTTTGAGATAAACTTGTTGGAACTATCACTAAATCAGAGGCTACACAGATTTTCTTTATGCTATTATCTGTTGTTTTTCCAGCAGTATCCAAAATGATATAATCGTATTTCTTCT
Source organism: Flavobacteriales bacterium (assembly GCA_947375085.1). Next base: position 5,759 of record CANCEQ010000180.1, on the reverse strand, counting down.
TTTTTAACGATTCTAATTCTTCTGAAATTTTCTCATCAACAGAAGCTAAAATGGTGAATAGTTGGTCTTCTTTCGCTCCTGTTTTAAAAAGCTCCATTTTTCTAATCGTATTAAGAGTATAATTTGTATCGGTTTCAACTAATAGTACTTTGTTTCCGATGCTATCTAACATTGTCGCCAAATTAATTGCATTGGTAGTCTTACCTGTCCCTCCTTTTCTACTTATGAAAGATATTACTTTTGTCATTTCAGTTTCAATTTTAAGCTAATTTACTTCATATATTCAAGCAGTATGGAAATAAAAAAAATACATTTAAACAATTGAATTTTAATTCATCATTCACTTTATTTTCTACTTTTGAAATAAACATAAAAAAAACAATAAAATGACCCGAAAACTTGACTACATAGAAATCAATAAACAATCATGGAACCAACGAACAGAACACCATTTGAAATCCGATTTTTATGATTTAGAAGGATTTATAAAAGGAAACACTTCTTTAAATGAAATTGAACTTTCTATTTTAGGTGATGTAAAAGATAAATCTATACTTCATCTTCAATGCCATTTTGGTCAAGACACGCTTTCATTGGGTCGATTAGGAGCTAAAGTCACAGGAATTGACCTATCAGACAAAGCAATAGAAGAAGCTAAAAAATTAAGCGCTAAAATTGGAATTGAAAGCACTTTTATTTGTTCAGATGTTTATGAGTTACCCAAAAATCTAGATGAGAAATTCGATATTATTTATACTAGCTACGGTGTAATTACTTGGATGCCCGATTTAGATAAATGGGCGAAAGTAATCTCTCATTTTTTGAAACCAAATGGAAAATTAATTTTTGTTGAATTTCACCCAGTCGTATGGATGTTTGATGACAACTTCAAAGAAGTAGGCTATAATTATTTTAATTCAGGTGAAATAGTTGAAAAATCAGAAGGAACTTATGCCGACAAAACGGCTAATATTCAGGGAGAAAATATTACCTGGAACCATAGTTTAGCAGAAGTTCTAACTAGCCTACTTTCAAATGGACTTGAGATTAACTCATTCAATGAATACGATTACTCTCCTTACAATTGTTTTAACGAAACGGAAGAATTTGAACCTAAAAAATTCAGAATAAAACATTTAGAAAATAAAATTCCTATGGTTTATGCTTTGACTGCTACAAAAAAATAATGGAAGTAAACATTGAACCTCATAGTCCAAATTGGAAACAAACTTTCGATACAATTCATTTTGAATTGCTAAAAACATTACAATCATTCAATCCTACAATTGAACATATCGGAAGTACTTCTATTGAAGGATTATCAGCCAAACCAATTATTGATATCATGATTGGTATTCCTGACATACTCAATTTAGATGGCACTATTCAACCTTTGATTAATCAAGGATACATTTATTTTGAAAAATTTAATTCAGTTATGCCGAAAAGGCGCTTTTATGCAAAGTTAAAATCTGTTCAACCTCCATTTAAAACACCCTCTATTTACACTGAATCAGATATTATTCCAAACGAAATAAATGATTACAAACTAGCTCACATTCATATATTTGAGTTGAATTCATTAGACTTTAAAAGACACATCGCATTTAGAGAATTTTTGAAAGAAAATCCAAAAATAAAAGAGGAATATCAAAACTTAAAATTAGAATTATCAACAAAAAAATGGAAAGATGGTAGCGAATATAATGCTGCTAAAAATGATTTCATTAAATTGCATGAAGCTGAAGCAATCAAGTGGTATACTAATTAAATAGTAATACCTTTGTTTAAATAAAATTTATTTTGGAAAACATTCAATATTTCATTTTACTTTCGCTGCTAGCTGAAATACTAGGGACTATTGGTGGCTTTGGTTCTTCTTTGTTTTTCATTCCAATTGCAGGTTATTTTTTAGATTTCCAATCCGTCCTAGGTATTACTGCACTTTTTCATGTTTCGAGTAATATTTCTAAAATTTTACTTTTCAAAAATGGATTCGATAAAAAATTGGTTTTAACAATTGGTGTTCCTGCCGTTATTTTTGTCATAATTGGAGCTTACATAAGTAAATTCGTTGAAGTGAAATTTTTGGAAGGATTTCTAGCTGCCTTTTTAATAATTATGAGTCTATCCTTTTTGATTTTCAAACAATTAGAAGTCAAACCTACCGTTAAAAACTCAATCATTGGAGGGGTATTATCAGGAATAACAGCCGGACTATTTGGAACTGGAGGCGCTATTAGAGGAATTACAATGGCTGCTTTCAATTTAAAAACTGAAATATTTATTGCCACTTCAGCCATTATCGATTTAGGAATCGACTCAAGCAGAGCAGTTGTTTATCTTTCAAATGGTTATGTCCATAAACACGATTTGTATTTAATTCCCATTTTATTTGTAGTGAGTTTTATCGGGACATTCATCGGGAAAAAAATTCTCACAAAAGTTTCACAAGAACAATTCAAATCATTGGTATTAATCTTAATTTTAGTCACTGGTTTAATGACACTAGGTAAAATACTTACAAATTAACATTCAAAATGGAATTAGATAATTTAGCTGAATTCAAATCAACTCCTCAAATCAGAGAAAAATTGGCGGAATATGGTATTTCAAAAAGATTTGCTGAAGGAGATGTTATTTTAAGAGAAAACGCTTATATCAATTCTATTCCTATTGTCACTTCTGGAAGTATTCGTGTTTTAAGAACGGACGATGATGGTCGTGAAATCTTATTATACTACATCAGTTCTGGAGAAAGTTGTATTATGTCATTTTTAGGTGGACTTCACCAAGATACAAGTAAAATAAAAGCTGTTGCGGAAGAAGAAACTGAAATATTATTTATTCCGATTGAAAAAGTAACCCTACTTATCAGAGAATATCCTGAATGGTTAAATTATATTTTTAAACTTTATCACAAACGATTTGAAGAATTATTGGAAGTCGTTAATGAAGTTGCTTTCAAAAAAATGGATGAACGTATTTTAAGTTTCATCAAAAAGAAATGTGAACTCACTAAATCAAACGAATTGCATCTTACTCACGAACAGATTGCAAATGAATTAGGAACGGCAAGAGTTGTTGTTTCACGACTTTTAAAACAAATGGAGGAAGAAGGCTTGGTTACTTTGGGTCGAAATAAAATTTCATTGGTATAGTTTGGTTTAACCACAGAGTTCGCAGAGTTCTTCACGGAGTTTCTCGGAGTTTTTTTAACTTTTTCTAAATCTTTTTTCCTTATGTAACTTTTGTTGCTGTATTTCCTTTTTTGAGTTTTCATCTTTGTAGTGTAAATTAATTACAATCACTAAAAAACAAAGAGTATGAAAAAGAACATGGGAAGTATCGATAAAGTAGTAAGAATCGTTGTTGCCTTACTTATTGGGATAGCTTATAAAGCAAATTATATTTCAGGAACTGCTGCTATTGTAATGTTAAGTTTAGCTGGAATATTCATATTAACAAGTTTCATTAGTTTCTGTCCGCTTTATTTACCTTTTGGTATCTCTACTTGTAAGAAAAAAGATTAAGATGAATTTCATTTTAAAAAATAAACTCATTCTAATTGGAGCTGTAATCGGAGCAATTGGAGGATATGCCTACTACTATTTTGTAGGATGCGCTAGCGGAACTTGTGCTATTTCTTCAAAACCGCTAAACAGTTCTCTTTACGGTTCATTTATGGGAGGCTTATTATTCAGTAATTTTCAAAAAGAAAAAAAATAAGAATTAATCGAAAGATTAATGATATTAACAAGCGTTAACGCAGTTTAAACTAAAATCATGACAACTGAAAAAATCATTATCGCCAATTTAAAATGTAGTGGTTGTGCTACAACGATTAAAAAAGAATTAGAAAAACTAGAAGGTGTACATAATGTAATTGTTGATCCTGAAACTGATTCTGTTGACCTTTCATACGAAAACATTGAAAGAGATGTCATCATTCACAAATTACATTCTTTGGGATATCCTGAAGCAACTGAAAAAAATGGATTATTACTACAACTTAAAAGTTACACAAGTTGTATGATTGGAAAAATAAATAATTTATAAATTAAAATATAAACAAAACACTGTGCGACTCCGTGAAAAACTCTGTGTCCACTGTGGTTAAAAAACAAAAAAGATGAACGTAGAACAAATTATCAAAGAAAAACAAGGAACTGTAGTTGATGTTAGAACTCCAGAAGAATTTAGAGGTGGAAATGTAGTTGGATCAATTAATATTCCATTACAAGAAGTAGTTGAGCGATTCGAAGAAATTAAAAATCTAGAAGCACCAATCGTACTTTGTTGTGCATCAGGAAACAGAAGTGGTCAAGCTCACCGTTACTTAGCAACTCAAGGTATTGAATGTTGTAATGGAGGTTCTTGGTTAGATGTGAATTATTTACAATCTCAAAACGCATAAAAATGATTGGTACATTAAAAAAACTATTTGGAATTGGTCCAAAAGTAAATTATACTGAATTACTTCAACAAGGAGGAATCATTGTAGACGTTCGAACAAAAGGTGAATATGCAAGTGGAGCGATTGGTAAATCAATTAACATTCCATTAGACCAACTTAAAAACAATTTAGGAAAATTAAAAGATAAAAACGCTCCTATTATAACGTGTTGTGCTTCAGGTATGAGAAGTGCTTCTGCAAAACAACTTTTAAAAGCAAATGGCTATACAAACGTTCACAATGGTGGCGGATGGTATGGCTTGAGAAATAAAATTTGAGATTAAGGTTGAGGTTAAGATAGAGGTTAAGGTTAAGGTTAAGGTTGAGTAGGAAAAAAATGAAAAATATACTTTTTACAAATTGGGGATTAAATAGAACTATTCGATTGGTATTGGGACTGATTATTACCTATCAAGCGATTATTCACAAAGATCCAGTTGCAGGATTACTCGCCTTTTTCTTACTTTTTCAATCTATTACAAACACGGGTTGTTGTGGAAGTAGTTGCGCTATTCCCTCTAACAAATGCAATACACCAAAATCATAACACAATAAAAACTCTGCGAGACTTCGTGAAAAACTCCGCGAACTCTGTGGTTAAAACTCAAAAATATGGAAGCACATACATACAATGTAAATTTAAGTTGGAAAGAAAATCGACTAGGTGAGATTTCTTCACCTGAATTAAACTCAACAATTGAAGTTGCTACTCCTCCTCAATTCCCTAAAGGAATCGAAGGAATTTGGTCTCCAGAGCATTTATTTACAGCGGCAGTTAATAGTTGTTTTATGACCACATTTCTTTCAATAGCTGAAAATTCAAAGTTAGAATTCACTCACTTTTCGTGTAAAGGAGAAGGTAAATTAGAACAAATTGAAGGTAAATTCTTAATGACAGAAGTCCTTTTAAGACCAAAATTAACACTTTCAAATTCAAGCGATAAAGAAAAAGCTGAACGAATACTTCAAAAATCAGAAAAAGCGTGTTTAATTTCCAACTCAATTCAAGCCAAAGTTCTTTTAGAAACATCTATTGATTAATAGAAAGAAAAGATTAAATTTATACTAATTATAAACGAATCTAAAAACAGACTATTATGTTAAGTAAAATTCTTTATTCTGTTTCTAAAAACAAATGCCCTAGATGCCATCAAGGAGATGTATTTATTACTACCAATGCCTTTGATTTGAAAAAATTCGACAAGCTTCATGAAAAATGTAGTCATTGCGGTTTAAGATATGAAAAAGAACCTGGTTTCTTCTATGGAGCAATGTATGTAAGTTACGCTTTAATGGTTGCTTG
>CANCEQ010000179.1 GCA_947375085.1 Flavobacteriales bacterium | reverse complement strand
CTGCAATTTTTTGGGCTATCTTAAAATGGGACGAAGAAATGGCGGCCATTCAACATGGTGAATTAGATGTTGATTATGCTCCAAATAGATGGTTGTTATTGATAATGTTCTTGTTAGGATTAGCAATTGGAGTCCATTTATTAGGTATTTTGGTTGTTCCTGCGATTGGTTTTGTAATTTATTTCCGTCATGCAAAAGTGGCTGATTTAAAAGGGATTTTAATTACAGGTGTGCTTTCAGTATTTATATTAGGATTTATTCAAGAGGGAGTTATACCTGGATCTATTTCATTGGCTTCTTCATTTGAGGTAATGTTTAAAAACTCGTTGGGTTTACCTTTCTTTAGTGGTACTTTGTTTTTCTTCGCGATTTTGGTTGTAGGTTGTATATATGCAATCAGATATGCTCGTAAGAAAGGAAATGGTATTTTGTACAATGCTACAATGGGATTAATCATGTTATTAATTGGTTATGGATCATTTGCTGTAATTGTTATTCGTTCAAACGCAAATACGCCTTTGGATGAAAATGACCCAGAAAATTTAGTAACCTTAAAATCGTATTTGAAACGTGAGCAATATGGTTCTGCTCCAATTTTCAAAGGTCCTTATTGGAATTCATTAGAAAATGAAAGATCTTTATTTGATGATCGTTCAGCTATTTTCTTGAGAAGATTTGAAGTAACAAAAGGAGAGGCAGTTGTGAAAGCGTTCAGAAGTGAAAAAGATGCTTCTCAATATGCGAAAGCGAATGGTCCAGGTTTAGAAGTAAATGAGAAATATTTCGAATCAAATGTTGGTCAACAGGAAGATGTAGTGCCGACGTATTCTCAAAATACGTTTTTCCCACGTATGTATAGTGGAGATGAGCCTAGTAAAGTAGAAGGGTATAAATCTTGGTCGGGTTACGATGCTGCTGTTGATGCAGGTACAGAAGCTGGAAAAGATGAACAACGTTTACCAACTTTTGGTGAAAACCTAACGTACTTCGCTCGTTATCAAGTTAATTGGATGTATTGGAGATATTTCATGTGGAATTTCGCTGGAAGACAGAATGATATTCAAGGTCATGGAGGTGAACACATGAGAGGAAACTGGATTTCAGGAATCTCAACAGTTGACAATGCACGATTAGGAGAGCAAGATTTACCTTATTACACAAGTGAGAATGAAGGAAATAATAAATTTTTCTTCTTGCCATTAATATTGGGATTAATCGGAATGATTTTTCATTTCTATAGAACTCCAAAAGATGCATTTGTGGTATTCTTGGCATTCTTCTTTACAGGTATTGCGATCGTAGTTTATTTGAACCAACGTACTTTTGAGCCTCGTGAAAGAGATTATGCTTTTGCAGGTTCATTCTATTTCTTTGCTCTATGGGTTGGGATGGGAGTTTATGGCTTATATGAAGCATTTACATCATTTGGCAAGAAAGAATACAAGAAAATTGCTATCGTGATTGGTGGTGGTTTATTGGTTTCATTGGTGTTAGATTTAAGCAGTGATGTTTCTAAACCGACTGCTCTTTCTTGGATTTTCATATCAGCAATTGGAATAGCGGTATTAGCCTTAATGTCAGTTTTGAAGAAAGCATTTAAAAGTGAATCTCAAGGTGCTATCGTTGCTGTTGGATTAGGATTATTTGTTCCTGTAATTATGGGAATGCAAGGCTGGGATGATCACGATAGAAGTTTAAAAACTTCAGCTAGGGATTTAGCTTACAATTACTTAGAAACGTGTTCAAAAAATTCTATTCTTTTTACCAATGGAGATAATGATACTTTCCCATTGTGGTATATGCAAGAGGTGGAAGGTGTTAGAACAGATGTTCGTGTTTGTAATTTATCTTTGATGCAAACAGATTGGTACACAGACCAAATGAAAATGAAAGCATACGAGTCTGACCCATTACCAATTAAGTTTACAGAAGATCAAACGTTGATGTATGCAGGATATACAGATCAAGTATTGTTTACAGGTTTGTTTGAATTGTTTTATATGAATGCAGGAGAAAGAATTATCAATGAGGTAATTGCAATGCGTGTTAAAAACAATAAAACAGAAGTTACAAATGCTTTAGCGACTTTAAACACTCAAGCTCTATCTATTTTAGGAGCTGTTTCAACTGATCAAGCAAATGTTACAGGACGCCTAGAACAATTGAAAACGATTTTATCGACAACTACAAAAAAGGACTTAGCTCAAGAAGTATATGCAAAATACCAGGCTGGTTTTGAGTTACTTTCGGGTGTCCAAAGTGGTTTAATAAAATTTGGTGAGGGTGAAGCTCAAAATTTCCAAAATTTATTATTAGAATTCGAGAAACCTTGGGATTTTGCAAACATCGATGATGTGATGGCTTTTACAAGAGATGATAAAAATTTGATCAATTATAATTCAGAACAAATCGTTCGTTTCTTTCCTTCAACTGGTATTATTTTACCAGTAGATTCTGAAAATGCTGTTAAATCAGGAATTATTTCTAAAAGTGAAAAATCAAAATGTTTTGACGAATTAAGATTCAATTTCGAAGCAAGGGGAATTACACGTGAACAAGTAATGATGTTGGATGTGTTAGCAAATAACGATTGGAAAAGAGGAATTTTCTTCTCATCTCCTGGAGGATCTGATGTTTCTATGGCTTTATATAAACGTGGATATTTGAAACAAGATGGAATGTCTTTTGAATTGACTCCATTAAACGAAAGAAGAGAGCGTTTAATGTCTGAAAAGATGTACACCAATTTGATGTCAAAATATTTGTTCGGTGAAATGAACAATACTAATGTTTTAACCGATTATTATACACGTCGTCATACTTCTCAATACAGATCTCAATTTGCTACTTTAGCTGAAGACTTCTTACGTAAAGCAGATGAAGCTACAGATATTAAACAAAAAGGGACTAACTACATTAATTTATTAAGACAGTCTGGAAATGTTGAAGATGCAAATGAAATGGCTAGAATTTTGAAAACGGCGGATAGAGATATTCCAGTTTATAAAAAGAAAGCAGCTAATTTATTGAAACGTTCGTTAGAAGTTATGCCAGCTAATGTTGTGATAGATTATGGAGAGCCTGGTCCAACAAGAGATCAATACAATGTTGGTTCAATGACTTACGAAGCTTATGGAGATGGAATTCTTCATGATTATGTTGGTTTACTTTACCAAGCAGGAGATAAAAAAGCGGCAAATGAATTAGGTTTAGAAATTGCTCGTCAATTAGAGTCTATATTAGCTTATTTTGAGAAGAGTGATGCGGTTTATGCTGGAAGAAATTCTAAAGATTTGTTTGCAACGCTTGATATTTATATTAAAATGTCAGCTGCAGCTACGAATCCATCTTTTGGAGATCCAAAAGGACCTTTAGCGAAACGTACACAAGCTAGAATAAATGCCCTTTACAAAGTAGTATTCCCTAAAATGTATGCTGATTTAAAAGCAAGAGCAGAGGATAATGGCGAGAGCGCTAGAAGAGGTTCAACGGCAGGAAGATATGCAACAATGTTGTTTAATTTACAAGATAATATTGAAGCAATTGGAATACATTATAATCTAATGAAAGCACCAGCTAATACTGCTTCAGCAGTTGATAATTCAGGAGCAATGAATTTAGAGCAAATGATGCAACAAATGGATAAAGGAGATTCTGTTTTAAAGTAAGCAGAAACTTTTATCGATGAAAATTTTTAAAACCCCACGAATTTTTCAATGGATTTTTCCAAGAAGAACGTGGGGTTTTTCGCGTTCAATAAATCAGGTTTATTTAACGTTTGATGATGGTCCTAATCCAGAAATTACGACTTGGATTTTGGATTTTTTAAAAGACAAAAACATAGTAGCTACTTTTTTCTGTGTAGGAAGCAATGTAAAGCGCTATCCTGAATTATTTAAACGAATAAAGGAAGAAGGTCATTCAGTAGGAAATCACACTATGAATCACGATAAAGGAACGAAAGTTTCATTTGAAAAGTATAAAGATTCCATTTCAGAAACGAGAAAATTAGTTGATACTAAATTATTTCGACCACCATATGGAAGAATTAATTCGTTTAAATCAAAAAAAATAGCCAAAGAGTATCAATTAGTCATGTGGTCTTGGCTTTCATATGATTTTGATCCAACAATTCCAATTTCAACAATTTTAGAAAAAGCAAGAAAACAAATTAAAGCGGGTGATATTTTAGTACTTCATGATAATCCAAAAGTAACGGATCGAGTAAAAGAGTTATTACCTCGATTAATTGAAATCATCGAAGAAAAAGGTTTGAAATTTGAAAAGATAAAGGATTGAATTTTCATTCTCAACCTCATTCTTATTTTTTCTTATAAATCGGAACTGTACTACAAGGTTCTCCGTACATCAATGTTTTTACTACAGGCTGTAAATGTTTCAATAATTCAACCATTGCAAAATCAGGACAAGGTATATCAGAACATCCCTTTACAATCACTCTTCCATCTATAAAAGGTTCAAGTGATTCATTTTTAATATTTTGTATAATTAATTGTTTTTGAACATCTTCTTTTGTTCCAACTAGATAAAGAGTTGCGTTATTTTCTAATTTAGAAGCAATTAACATAAATGCCCAAGTAGGAATAATAGCATCTGTAGAACAGTGAATATAGACAGCAGCATCTTTGTATGCCTCCCAATTATTCTCTTTGATCCATTGGCGAAAATCTTTTTCTTTTAATACGAGTCCTTGCCAAAGTTGCTCAGAAATATCTATTCCTAGTATGGATTGTGTAGGTTTATAATCAGCTAAATCTAAACTGATTAATCCACTTTCTGTTACACGATTAATTATATCTGTCATTTTTAGACTTGAAGATTCAAGACTTGAAGATTCAAGACTTAAAGATTTGACTAGTCTTTTAATAAACAGTCTTTTGTCTTTTAGTCTTTTGTCTTTTAGTCTATTTAATATATTTCTTAAAAACTATCGAAGCGATGTGACCACCGAAACCAAACGTATTACTCATTGCATATGTCATTTCTTTTTCAATTGATTTACCAATTGGAAAAGTGAAAGAATCTGCAAAATCTGGTTCAAAATCAGTTGTGTTAATTGTAGGTGGAACAGTGTTTTCAAGTAATGCCATTACGCAAGCAATACCTTCGATTGCACCTGCAGCTCCTAATAAATGTCCTGTCATAGATTTAGTTGCAGAAACAGCTAATGATTTACGACTTCCAAAAACTCGTTGAGCAGCAATTAATTCGCTATTATCTCCTTGAGGAGTTGATGTTGCGTGCATATTGATATGATCAATTTCATTCGCAGTTATTCCAGCCTCTCTTAATGCTTCGTTCATTCCTAAAACTGCACCATCACCTTCAGGATGAGTACCCGTTAAATGGTAAGCATCTGCAGCCATTCCGCCACCTACGATTTCACCATAAATAGTTGCGCCACGTTTGATTGCGTGTTCGTATTCTTCTACAATTAAAGCACCAGCACCTTCTCCCATAACGAAACCATCTCTGTTGATATCGAACGGTCGAGAAGCAGTTTCAGGTGAATCATTTCTTTGAGAAAGAGCTTTTGCTGAAGAGAAACCTCCAATAGCAGATTCTGTAATTGCAGCTTCAGATCCACCCGTGATAATCATATCCGCTTTACCCCATTTGATATAGTTAAATGCTTCAATAATTGCAGTGTTTGAAGTCGCACAAGCAGAAACAGGACAAAAATTCACTCCTCTTAAACCGTATTTAATAGAAATAATCCCAGAAGCAATATCTACTAAAATACGAGGAATAAAGAAAGGAGTAAAACGAGGAGTTCCATCGCCATCACAATATTCTTTGGTTTGATCTTGGAATGTTTGAATCCCTCCATTTCCAGAACCCCATATAACCCCAATTCGATCTTTGTTTAAGGTATCGAAATCAATATTTCCGTGTTTTACTGCTTCTTCTACTGCAACTAATGCATATTGAGAAAAAGGATCGTATTTTCTGATTTCTTTTACATCAAAATGATCTTTTGGATCATAACCCTTTAATTCACAAGCAAATTTCACTTTGAATTTTTCAGTGTCAAATTTCGTAATCGGACCAGCTCCGCTAACCCCATTTTTTAAATTTGTCCAAAATTCATTTAAGTTATTTCCTATCGGTGTTAAAGCACCTATCCCAGTAATTACAACTCTTTTCATCTTATGTCTTATATATGAATCGGAATTTTGTCCTTTGACCTAATACCTTTTCAGTTTATTAAATAAAGACCTATTGCCTTTTATAAAAATCCCAATTCCAATTTCGCCTCTTCGCTCATCAT
>CANCEQ010000178.1 GCA_947375085.1 Flavobacteriales bacterium | reverse complement strand
AGCTGTTAGTTCACCACGTTCAATTGATTGAACAATCTGCAGTTTGAAGGACATTGAATAGTCTTTCTGTGTACGTTTTTGATAAACGTTTTTTTCTTCTTCTTTCATAACGTTATTTTTTGTGTAACGCTATTTCAGGACTAGACAGCGATTAAAAATAAAAAGAGGAGTTATTTAATAACTCCTCTTTTTATTTTTAATCGCAATAGATACTCTCAAATTTATCTTTATATTTTTCTAAGATTATTTTTCTTTTTAATTTAAGTGTTGGAGTTAATTCACCACCTTCTACAGAAAATTCTTTATCAAATAAAACGACTTTTTTAATTTGCTCCCAATTACCATATCCTTTATTGAAATTTGAAATTTCTTCATTTATACGATCAATTACTTGTTGATTTGTGCAAATTGAGATGTTAGAGGTGTCAGAACATTGAATATTCTCTTTTCCAATCCATTCTTTTATGTAGGCGAAATTTGGAACAATAAAGGCTGCAGGAAATTTTTGATTTTCACCAACAACCATCATTTGTTCTATAAATCTAGATTCTTTAAATTTGTTTTCCATTGCTTGTGGGACAATGTATTTACCTCCAGAGGTTTTAAAAATCTCTTTTTTTCGATCCGTTATTTTTAAGAACTTACCTTCGATAAATTGACCTATATCACCAGTGTGGAACCAACCTTCTTCATCAATTTCCTCTTTCGTTTTTTCAGGTAATTTATAATACCCCATCATAACGTTAGGACCTTTTACTAGAATTTCACCATCTTCAGCAAATTTTACTTGTACATTTTCTAGTAAAGTACCTACAGTACCAATTCTGATCCCCTTTTGAAAACAATTTACTGAAATTACAGGAGAAGTTTCGGTTAATCCATATCCTTCTAAAACAGGTAGTTTAGCAGCAAAAAACATTCTAGCTAAACGCGGTTGAAGAGCAGCACTTCCGGAAACAATTGCTTTGACTTCTCCTCCTAAAGCTTCTTGCCATTTAGAGAATATTAATTTTCGAGCTATAATTAACTTAATGCTATACCATACTGATTTACCCTCGAATTCGTAGTTTTCAGCCAATTTTACCGCCCAAAAGAAAAGTTTTCTTTTGATACCTGTAAGTTCTTCTCCTTTTGCCATAATTTTATCAAAGACCTTTTCAATTAATCGAGGTACGGCTGTAAAAACTTGAGGTTTAACTTCTTTTATATTTTCACCAATTGTGTCTAAAGACTCAGCAAAATAAATACTTGCACCTATTGTCATATATAAATAATGGAGCATTCTTTCATAAACATGACAAGCTGGAAGAAATGAAAGTACTCTTGAATGTTCATTAGCTGGTATTTTTGGTCTACACCCTTGAACATTAGAAATCAAATTGTTGTGAGATAGCATTACACCTTTCGGATTTCCAGTAGTTCCAGAAGTGTAAATTATCGTAGCTAAATCTAAATTTTTGATAGTAGATTTACGAAGTTCAACTAATTCAATTGGAGATTCACTTGATTTGTCTGAAATTTTATTCCAATTAGGTATTCCTTCTATTTCATTAAAAGTAAATAAGTAATTAAATGACTCGATTTCGTCTTTTATTATATTAATTTTTTCAAATAATTCTTTTGAATCAACGACACATAATTTAATTCCAGCATCGTTAAAAATATATCGATAATCATGCAATGAAATATTTGGATAGATAGGAACGACAATTGCACCAGTTTGTTGAATAGCAACGTCCATTATATTCCATTCAACCCTATTGCTAGAAGCAATACAAACCTTATCACCAGCCTCAATTCCTAAAGAAATTAATCCCCTTGAAATTAAATTCACTTTTTCAATGAAATGTTGTGTAGAAATGCCAATCCAATTATTGTTTGACTTAGTAACAAACATTTTATCATTGGGGTACTTTTCTAGTTGATAATAAGGTATATCAAAAAGTCTTTCAATTTTCATCATTTTCTTAGTGTTAAATAGAAGCCAATTTTATTAATCCGAAACTAATTAAAAAGATTTAAAAAAACGAATGATTTTAAAACTAAATATTCATTGGGAAGGGCATTTTGAAAGATTTCACTTCATAATAATTTGAAATATGATAAAAATATTTATATTTACGACACTATCGTTATAGTTTTAATTTATGAACTAGTACTAAAGTATGAGACATTTTCTTTCTATAATATTTGCGATTTTTATATCTGGAGTTATTTTTTCTCAAGATTTGGAATTCACTCAATTTTATTCTAATCCAGTATATTTAAATCCTGCATTTGCTGGCTCACATGGATGTCCCAGATTTGCAATGAATTATAGAAATCAATGGCCTAATTTAACTGGTAATTATGTAAGTTATGCTGCTTCATACGATCAGTATTTTAGAAATATATCAGGAGGAATAGGAATAATTTTAGTTAATGACTTACAAGCAAAAACGATTAATACGACAACTGGAAGTTTGGTTTATTCGTATCATATGCCTTTAACCCGAAAATGGTCTTTAAAATTTGGAGCGAAAGCTACCTGGGAACAAAAATCATTGGATTGGAGTAAATTAACTTTTGGAGATATGATTGATCCTAGAAAAGGTTTTATCTATTCAACGGGGGATAAAGTTCGAGGGGGAAATTTTGGTTTTTTTGATGCATCTGCCGGTTTATTGGCGTTTAGTAAAAATATTAATTTCGGTATAGCAGCTAATCACTTAACTCAACCAAATGAATCTATGATTCATGGTACAAACGACAAACTACCTATAAGACTAACCGCTCACGCATCAGCAAATATTCAATTAGGTAAAGAGTCAAAGTTTAGTAACATGACTATGATTATGCCGGCAATTATTTATTCATATCAAAATGGATTCACTCAATTAAATATTGGTACTTATGTTAAGCATGGAGCTTTAACAGTTGGAACGTGGTTTAGAAATAGAGATGCCTTTATTTTAACAACTGGACTTACTACTAATTTGTTTAAAATAGGGTATTCTTATGATATCACTGTTTCTAAATTAAATAATGGTGTTTCAGGTGGTTCACATGAATTATCATTAGGGATTAACTTAAATTGTAAGACGCCACCTCATAAATTCAAAACGATTTCGTGCCCTTCATTTTAGGATTTAAAAATATTCAACAAAAAAAATACCGTTTAAAACGGTATTTTTTTTTGTTTGTTAAAATCTAATCGTTATTTCAATTTCTTCAATATTGGATCGTTTAATGCAGAATTATATTTCTTAGAGATTTCTTCCCAATCAATCACATTCCAGATAGCACCTAGATAATCAGCTCTCTTATTTTGATATTTTAAGTAATAAGCATGTTCCCAAACATCTATTCCTAATACAGGAATACCTCTTTCTTTTGTGATGTCCATTAATGGATTATCTTGATTTGGTGTTGAACTCACAACTAATTTATTATCTGGTGTTACGATCAACCATGCCCATCCTGATCCAAATCGAGTAGAAGCAGCCTTGTTAATGACTTTTTTTAAAGAATCAAGAGATCCAAAATTTGTTTCAATAGCTTTTAACAATTCTGCAGATGGTTTTGTGTCTTTTTTAGGTGTTAAAATTTCCCAGAATAAAGAATGGTTATAATGTCCACCAGCATTATTTCTAATTACTTCAGAACGAGTACTTGTCGTTAATAATAAATCTGTTAGGCTTATAGAATCCGCTTTAGTGCCTACTATCGCTTTGTTAAGGTTGGTAATATATGCTTGATGGTGTTTAGAATAATGAATAGACATTGTAGTTGAATCTATACTTGGTTCTAATGCATTATAAGCATATTTTAGCTTGGGTAAGGAATACGTTTGTGTATTTCCTAGTAAACTTATTACACAAGTCGCAGCGACTAATGTTGTTTTGATACATTTCATATTTTTTAATTTTTAGAATTAATTCAAAGTTACAACTTATAAACATTCATTTTTGTTAATCTAGATTAATTAATGGAATGATGTTAATCAGTAAGCTTTATTCAATATTTCAAATTAAATTTGTAGTATGAAGATTCAAAAGCATATTGGAATAATAGGAGGAGGGGCAGCAGGATTTTTTTCTGCACTATCTGTAAAACAACATCATCCTGATTATGAAGTTACTATTTTTGAAAAGTCTGCAAAAACGTTAGCAAAAGTTAAAATTTCTGGTGGTGGTAGATGTAATGTTACCAATGCTACTTTTGACAACAAAGAATTAGCTAAATTTTATCCGAGAGGAGGTACTCATTTACGTAAAGCATTTGAACAATTTAATGCTAAATCTACAATGGATTGGTTTACAAAGAGAAACGTACCACTTGAAATTTTAGCTGAAAACTGTGTTTTTCCAAAGTCAAATGAATCTCAATCGATTATTGATTGTTTTTTGAAAGAAGCGAAATCGAAAAATATTCATATAAAGATTCAAACAGGAATTAATCAAATTGATATTTTAGAAGATGGCACATTTCTACTAAAATCAAATGATGAAGAATTTAAAGTAGATAAAGTCATTGTTACAACTGGAGGACATCCAAAAAGAGTTAGTTTAGAATGGTTAGAAAAGTTAGGTCATACTATTGTCGACCCATTACCTTCTTTGTTTACGTTTAATATGCCTAAAAATCCGGTGTGTGAATTTATGGGTAATGTTGTTGAGGAAACGACCGTAAAAATTGAAGCTACGAAATTAACAGCTAAAGGCCCTTTACTTGTAACTCACTGGGGAATGAGTGGACCTGCCATTTTAAAGTTGTCTGCTTTGGGGGCAAGAATTTTAGCGGATAAAAATTATCAATTTTCTATTTTAGTCAATTGGTTGAATGAGCGAAAAGAAGATGATTTACGATCAGAAATGAATAAAATCATTGAGCAGCACGGTGGTAAAATGATTGGAAATTTAAATCCGTTTCCGATGACAAGTCGTTTGTGGAATTTTTTATTGACTAAAACCGAGATTCCTTCAGATAGGAGATGGAATGATGTAGGGAAGAAGGGGATTAATAAACTCGTAAATACCTTATTGAATGATAGATATGAAGTATCTGGAAAAACTACTTTTAAAGAAGAGTTTGTAACAGCAGGAGGTATTTCACTTGATGATGTTGATTTTTCAACGATGCAATCGAAAGTTGTACCTGGTATTTATTTCGCAGGTGAAGTGTTAGATATTGATGGCGTAACAGGTGGTTTTAGTTTTCAAGCCGCATGGACAACTGGTTGGATTGCCGGGAAGAATGTTTAATTATTAATGTTGAATTTTAAATTAATCCAACATCCAACATTAATAATCCAAAATTAACAATATTACCAACTTCCTCCAGAGCCTCCTCCGCCGAAGCCTCCTCCGCCGAAACCACCAAAACCTCCTCCTCCTCCAGAGGATCCTCCTCCAAAGCCAGAACCGCCGCCGAAACCACTACCGAAGAACATACCTCCAGCACCCATTGTAAATCCATTTCCACCTCTACCATTTCCACCGCGTTGATTCATAACGATAAAGAAGACAACAATCATTATCACAATGATAATTACTTTTAAAAGTGACCCAGAACTACCGTGTTTTTTAGCGTAATCTTTTGAGTTATATTCACCTTTAGCAAGCTTCATCAAAACATCCGTTGTTTGATCTAGTGCTGCATAAAAATTACCTTCTTTTAAATTTGGTAGTAATTCATTATCCTCTATTTGCCTACAGATTCCATCAGGGATTGCGCCTTCTAGACCTTTACCGGGAGCAATAAAATATTTACGTTCCCCTTTTCCTCCGGTTGGTTTTATTAAAATGATAATACCATTATCTTCCTTTTCTTGTCCAACTTTCCATTTTTCACCTAACTCAGTAGCATATTCCCAAGGTTCATAACCAGCAAGATCATCTACAATAACAATTGTAATTTGATTAGATGTTTCATTGGCAAAATTTTCCAACTTTTGTTCTAATAATTCTTGTTCAGCACCTGAAATAAAATCAGGAAAAGCTGAAGATAAATTATTAACCAATCTTGGAGGATTTGGAGCATCAGGAATACCTTTTTGTCCAAAAGAAACAATCGTGAAAAATGAAAAAAGTAAGAATGTTATAAGCGAACGAAACATTGAAAAAGTATAAGTAAGTATGAAATATTATGAATTAATCCTCGAATGAAATATCGTTTGTCAATTCGTTAGTATCGTCTTTTTGATAAGGGAAATGAGCTTTTAAATGTTCTCCCGCCATTTCAATACCCTGACATAGACCAACTGTAAATTCATCTTTTTTGAATTCACTGGTCATTAAGTCTCTAATTATATCCCAGAAATTCGAAGGAACAGCTTCATT
>CANCEQ010000177.1 GCA_947375085.1 Flavobacteriales bacterium | reverse complement strand
GATACCGGAGGTAAACTTGAATCTGGTTGAAACAACAAAAGGCTTGTCGCCAATGCTAATGGAAACAATCCAAAAATGTATAATAAACGCGTATACTTCTTTTTTTGAGCCTCAGGACTCAACGGTTGTTTTTTATTATTCTTCTCCATTCTTACTGTTGAATTAGTATTGTAAAATATTAAATCTTTTAATCAAATAACGCTCTTAGACTAGATTTATTGAAGTATATAACTTCTCTGACTATCTAGTTTTAATAATATAAACATGAACATCGAAAACGACATCATGGATGATCCACCATAACTGAAAAAGGGTAGAGGAATACCAATAACAGGAGCAAACCCAATATCCATTCCAATGTTAACGGCAAAGTGATAAAATAAAATCATTGCTACTGTATAGGCATATACACGAACAAATCTGGATCGCTGCCTTTCTGCAATCATGATGATTCTAAAAAGCATAAACATGTATAAACAAACTAATACGAAAGTTCCAACAAATCCCCATTCTTCTGCAAACGGACAAAAGATAAAATCCGTTTCACTTTCTGGTACGTGGTTACTTTCAACACTAGATACGGATGCTTTATTGTATCCTTTTCCTAAAAAACGACCCGAACCTACAGCTGCCATTGCTCTGTTTCGGTTATAATCTTCTCCATCTGGATCTTCTCTCAAACCTAAGAAAAGTTCTATACGATCTTTTTGGTGTTTTGCCATTCCTTGAAATAAGAAATTGACACTAGAAGCAATTAAAGTACTTAAGGTAAATCCAATAATAACAATAATCAACGCATTTTTTCGATCTCTTTTTGATCCAATGTAACGCAAGAAAAATAAACTTAATAAGGCTAAAAGTACCAAAGTTGTTACCACACCTGCGAAACCTGGAATTTTAACACTTGGCATAAAATCAAAAGTGATAATGTTATTACTAACCAATAATGTCGCTAAACACAAAAAGACAACAGCAAACATGATTGGAATAAAGTGACTTCCAACCCACGTTTGTTTAAATTTGATTCCAGGAATTAAATTGACCAGCTTCAACACTAGTGGATCATAGGTAATCCCTTCTCGATACATTACAAATAGAAACGAGGTAAATACCACAAAAGTTCCAGCATCTGGTTGTAATAAAATCAATACCATCGGAATTAATATAATCACATTCGCCATTAAAACCGTTTGTAGATTCTGTAATTTTATGTTAACACTACTTATGTAACGAGCTAATAATAAAGATGTTCCGATCTTTGCGAACTCAGCAGGCTGAATACCCAATGTACCGATTCCTAACCAAGCTCTTGCTCCATTTTTAGCAGGCATAAACAATACGACGACTAACAAAACAAGAGTAAAAATGTAAATTGGGGTAGCAAATTTCCGATAAATATCTGCATCAATAAGGAGTACTAATAATCCCAAAAATAGAGATACTAATAACCAAACTACTTGTTTACCATATTTTTCTGAATAAGAAAATAAATTCGGAGAATCTGGATTATAAGCTGTTGCATATACTGTAGCTAATCCCATTAACATCAATATGATGTAGACACTAAAAAGTGGCCAATCAATATTTGTTGTTATTTTTTCTCCTCTTCTCATTCGTTAGTATATCGAAAAATCTAAAATTCGTTTTTCTTTTAATGAATCTGACACAGTACCTTTTAAATACTTTTCAATCATTAATCCTGCAATAGGTGCCGCCCATGTTCCTCCAAAACCTGCATTTTCAATAAATACAACAATAGATATTTTTGGGTTATTCATTGGAGCAAAAGCTAAGAATACCGAGTGATCTTTCTTTGGTTTATTCTCAACCGTTCCTGTTTTTCCACAAGTTATGAATTTTGTGTTTCTTGCTTGACGACCAGTTCCTCCATCTTCGTGAACAACTCGACGCATCCCTTCTTGAACCGCAGCAAAATGTTTTGCATCGACCATTGTCATGTGTTTCTTTTTAAACTGAGGTAGTGGACCTTTACTTCCAATCGATTTTACAAAATGAGGTGTATAATACCATCCTTTGTTCGCAATCATCGCTCCTACGTTTGCCATTTGAAGCGGTGTTAATTGAACCTCTCCTTGTCCGATTGAAATAGATCGAATAGTTGAAAATGCCCATCTATGGTGTCCATACCATTTATCATAGTAGTTTGCATCTGGAATCAAACCTGAAGTTAATCCCGTAATATCTGTATCAAACTTAGAACCCAAACCAAAACTGTGCATATAATCGGCCCATTTATTTAATCCAATTTCGGCATCTATAAAATTATTTTTACTTTTTCCTTGCTGAATAATTCGTTTTGTAACAGCATAATAATATGGATTACAAGAGAATTTAATTCCATCTGCTAAATTTCCTGCTGAAGGGTGATCGTGACAACCTACCATACTTTTTATACAAGGAAATCCAGATTCTGGTGTAATTACACCTTCTTGAAGACCAATTAAGGATTGTAATAACTTAAAAATCGAACCAGGAGGATATTGAGCTGCTAATGGTCTTGGATACAAAGGCTTTTGAGGATCTCTTGCTAAAGCTGGATAATTCATGGTAATATTCCTCTTACCAACTAATAAGTTCGGGTCAAAAGATGGAGCTGAAACTAAAGCAAGTATTTCACCTGTTGATGGTTCAATTGCTACAACACAACCTCTTTTACCTTTTAATAATTTTTCTCCGTAGGCTTGTAATTCAATATCAATTCCAAGAATCATATTCGGTCCTTGTTTTGCGATTGTATCGTATTTACCTTCCATATACGATTCTACATCGTTATTTAAGGCGGATGTTACAATGTATCGAATACCTTTTTGACCTCTTAAATCTGTTTCATAAAAACGCTCGATACCGGCTCTCCCCATATTGTCACCGGCTTTGTAAAAATGATCGGCTTCAATTTCTTCTCGATATACTTCAGACAAATAGCCAAAAATATTTGCTCCATTCGCATACGTATAACTCCTCATACTCGTAACTTCCTCATAAAATCCTGGGAATTCTTCAAGGTGAGGTGCAATATTCGCAATTTCATCTAAAGTCATTTCTTTGATGAAAGGATATGGTCGTACTTTTTGGTAATTTGAAGTTGTTTTTCCTGTGTATGGATTTTTGTATTTTCCTTCTCCTTTTACAATTTCTTTAAATCTCGCTTTTACTTTTTCAGGTGTCCAGCCAATTAATTTCGCAAAAGCAACTGTATCGAAGTCTTTCATATTGGCTTCGATCATCATTAAATTGTAATATGTACGATTGGAAACTATTTTTTTTCCATGTCTGTCATAAACAGCTCCTCTTGGTGGACTAATTTCTTTTCTTTTTTCAGCGATTTGTTGTGCTCTTAAAGCCCAACTATCATCAATCACTTGCATATAAAATAACCTCGAAGTGTAGATAAAACCTACAACTAAAATAAAGGAAATAATTACATACTTACGGGTATCGAAATTCATCGTTCTTTTGGCTTAGCTACAAAGATAACTTGTAAAAAGATACAAAGTAAAAAAGAAAGCGGAACACTTAAAATTGTTTTTTGAAGAATGAAACCTAGTTCACTCATATTAAACATTTCCAGAATGAAAAACCATAAATGATGAATCAATAAAAGCAATCCGTAAACCGAAATAAACCAACGTTGCCCCATTTCTATAAACGATGCTTCTTTGATTGTATCGTAACCTTCACGTGGTGCAAAAATATTAAAGATAATAGGACGCATATACGCTACTAAAAGTAAAGCCGAAGTATGAAGTCCGTATGTATCTGATATGGCATCTATACTTAATCCCATCACAAAAGCTAGAACTAACAAAAGAAGGATACTTGTTTCAAAAGGCAACAACATAATGAATAAGGGATAGATCATTATTTGTATACCCAAACCAATCTCCAATTGATTAAAAACCAATGATTGAATCAGTACAAACAGTACAAAACGTATAAGTTGTGTTACGATTAATTTCATTCGACTTTATCTTCTGGAATTTCTTTTTCTAATTTCTCTTGTTCTTCACGCAATAAATTCTTTATCACATACACATTTTGAATCTTTCTGTAATCTTCAGAATATTTGAATGTAACATCCCATAGAGGTTTTCCTTCAATCGTTTTTAATTTTTCGATTTTACCAACCATTAATCCTCTAGGGAAAATTCCTGAACCACCTCTAGTAACAACATTCGACCATTTTTTGATCTTCATGTCGTTTGAAATTCCACTGATAGAACCTCTTCTTGGATCTCTTCCGTCCCATTTTAATAATCCAAATGCTCCCGAAGGTTCTATGATTACATCGACATTAATACTTTCAGTTAAAACAGATTTAATCACTGAGTAATGTTCACTTACATTGTGTATTACACCGACAATTCCTTTATCAGAGAAAACACCCATTCCTCTTTTTATACCTTGTCTACGACCGATATTTAGAGTGAAAAAGTTATTTCTTTTATTACAAGAAGAATTGATAACTTGACCAGGAATATATTCGTATTGTTGTTGGTAAAGTGAATCTTCAATTTTCACTAATTTACTATTCAAGCGAATAAAGCTGGATGAGATTTTTTTACGAAGACGAATATTTTCTTCTTGTAAAAACTTATTATTCTCACCTAAATTCCAGTATTTAGTCACACTGTTTTTTCCTTCTAAAATGGTTGAAGAAACTGCCGATGCACTCGAAATAAACTGTGAACGAGGAAAACTTAAAGACGTAAAATAGGTTGAAAGCGCAAAAATTTGCAGCAATACAAACAACATGAAAATTCTGAAACGTCTAAAAAAGGCAATTAAATTATGCATTTTCGAAAAAATAGGATAGTCCTGACACGTTAAGCATCAGGACTATATAAAATTAATCTCTTATCAAGAATTGGTAACGATCTATGTTTTTCAATGCGATACTTGTACCACGCGCTACTGCTCTCAATGGATCTTCAGCAATGTGAACAGGTAATTTTGTTTTCGCTGAAATACGACTATCTAATCCTCTTAACATAGAACCACCACCTGCTAAGTAAATACCTGTTTTAAAGATATCTGCAGAAAGTTCTGGAGGAGTCATTTCTAATGCACTGTGAATCGCTTCTTCGATTTTACAAATTGTTTTATCTAAAGCGTATGCAATTTCAGAATAAGTAACGATGATTTCTTTTGGAATACCAGTCATTAAATCTCTTCCGTGTACAGCTAAATCTTCTGGTGGAAAATCCAATTCAGGAATAGCAGAACCAACTTGAATTTTAATTTGTTCAGCTGTACGCTCACCCACTAAAATATTGTGTTGACGTCTCATATACTCCTCAATATCAGAAGTAAAGTCGTCACCAGCAATACGAATTGATTTATCACAAACGATACCTCCTAATGCAATGACAGCAATTTCAGAAGTACCCCCACCTATATCAATGATCATATTTCCCATTGGCTCTTCAACATCGATACCGATACCTAAAGCAGCTGCCATTGGTTCATGAATAAGGTAAACTTCTTTTGCCCCTGCGTGTTCAGCAGAGTCACGAACGGCACGTTTTTCAACCTCTGTAATCCCTGAAGGAATACAAATTACCATTCTCAAAGCCGGATTAAATATTTTTTTTCCTGGGTTAATCATTTTGATCATCCCACGAATCATTTGTTCTGCACATTGGAAATCGGCAATTACACCGTCTCTCAAAGGTCGAACTGTTTCAATTAACTTGTGCGTTTTTCCATGCATTTGTTGTGCTTTCTTACCGATAGCAACAATTTTCCCTGTCTGAATGTCACGCGCAACGATAGAAGGCTCATCAACAACCACCTTGTCATTCATGATGATAAGTGTGTTCGCTGTCCCTAAATCAATTGCAATTTCTTGCGTTAAAAAGCTAAATAATCCCATTTTTGGCCTTGTACTTTTATATAGTATAATTCGAATTTTCTTTTCGTAGTTATAGACCTTTCAATCTATATTTCTACGAAAATAATAAATTAATGTTTAAAATGTCTATTTCCTGTAAAAACCATTGACATTTCGTTCGCATTACAGTAATCAATTGACAATTCATCTTTGATTGATCCTCCTGGTTGAATAACCGCGTTAACACCTGCTTTTTTAGCAATTTCAACACAATCAGGGAATGGGAAAAATGCATCAGATGACATCACAGCTCCATTTAAATCAAATCCAAAAGATTTTGCTTTATCAATCGCTTGAACCAAAGCATCAACTCTAGAAGTCTGACCCGTTCCACACGAAATTAATTGATTGTTTTTAGCAAATACAATTGTGTTTGATTTTACATGTTTTACTAATTTATTAGCAAATAATAAATCTTTAATTTCTGTTGCAGTTGGTTTCAAATTTGTTTTACAAACTAAATCGGCCTCTGTTTCAGTTACTAAATCTTTATCTTGTTCTAAAACACCATTCAA
>CANCEQ010000176.1 GCA_947375085.1 Flavobacteriales bacterium | reverse complement strand
TTTTTTAACTTTTTAACACTTAATGGAATCTAAAATCGTCCAATTCATGATATTTAAGTAACTTTGTACTTTATAAGTAAATTCAAAATAGAATGGGAAAGTTAGGAGTTACAGAAATCATATTGATTTTAGCAATCGTTTTATTACTTTTTGGTGGTAAAAAAATTCCAGAATTAATGAAAGGTCTAGGTAAAGGAATGAAAGAATTCAAAGATGCTTCAAAAGGAGAAGAATCTAAAACTGAAGACGAAAAAAAATAGTTAAAAGAAATTAACGGATGTATCAAACTTTTGCTGAAGTAAAGTCTGCCCTTTCTTCGGGTAAATCTGTTGTGGATGTTGTCGAGTTTTATTTAGATAATATTCAGAAACAATCAGAATTGAATGCTTTTTTAGAAGTATTCGAAACTAGTGCGCGCGAACAAGCTATCCGTGTAGATGAAAAAATACGCGAAGGAAAAGCAGGACGTTTAGCAGGAATGGTGATTGGATTAAAGGACAACCTTTGTTACAAAGACCATAAAGTTTCATCATCATCAAAAATGTTAGAAGGGTTTGAGTCGTTGTATACAGGAACTGCTGTGCAACGATTGCTAGACGAAGATGCAGTTATCATTGGACGTTTGAATTGTGATGAGTTCGCAATGGGAAGTTCAAATGAAACTTCAGCTTATGGCCCAGTTAAAAACCCGTTGAATCTTTCTTTAGTACCTGGAGGTTCTTCTGGAGGTTCAGCAGCAGCTGTTGCAGCGAATCTTTGTACAGTTGCATTAGGAAGTGATACTGGAGGTTCAATTCGTCAACCAGCATCATTTACAGGAACATTTGGTTTAAAACCTAGTTACGGTAGAATTAGTCGTTTTGGATTAATAGCGTATGCTTCGTCTTTTGATCAAATCGGACCAATCACAAACAGTTTAGAAGATTCAGCCTTATTGTTAGAAATTATGGCTGGAAAAGATGAATACGACAATACAGTTTCATCTAAACCAGTTGAAAATTATACTTCAATAGAAAAAACAGGAAAATTAAAAATTGCTGTTTTAGCTGAAAGTTTGAAAACGGAAGGAGTTGATCCTGAAGTGCTTCAAAAAATGGAATCAATTATTCAGAAATTAAAAGAAGATGGACATACTGTAGAGAATGTTTCATTTCCTTATTTACAATACATGGTTCCAACTTATTATGTGTTAACAACAGCAGAAGCTTCTTCAAATTTATCACGATTTGATGGGGTGCATTATGGACATAGAAGTCCGATTGCAGCAGGAGTTGAAGCAACGTACATTAATTCAAGAAGTGAAGGTTTTGGACCAGAAGTTCAACGTCGAATTATGGCAGGTACATTCGTATTATCGAATGAATTTTACGATGCATACTATACAAAAGGATTAAAAGTGCGTAGAATTTTGAAAGAGAAAACAAATGAAATTATGTCGAAATACGATGTAATGATTTTGCCTACAACTCCTTCTACAGCATTTCCTTTGGATGGGGTAAAAGACCCAATTCAAATGTACTTACAAGATATTTTTACAGTACATGCAAATCTTACAGGCAATCCAGCTATTTCTTTACCATTAGGTAAACATAGCAATGGGATGCCTTTCGGAGTTCAGGTAATGGCTGATAATTTCAAAGAAAAAGAATTATTTAATTTCTCACACTATCTTACTGAGATAGCTTAAGGAGCATTTATATGAACAGGTTTTTAGTTATACTATTTTTTAATTTAATAAGCTTAATTGCTGTATCTCAAGTAAAAGATACATTGAAAAAAGCACCTGTTGTAAAAGACCCTTTTATTGAGACAGTTGAACAATCGTTAAATGCATTTTATGCTGACTATGCGAATCAAAGTAATTATGATTCTATCATTAATGCTTTGAATTATGAACCAGGTCAAATTCCTCGTTTCGCTGATTCAATTTACTGTCAACGTTTAGAGAAAATGAATGCAATGAGTCCTTTCCAATTGGATTGTGCTCCTCCAGCTTTAGCAACAATTAAGTTTTTCGCTGAAAAAAGAAGAAGTTTCGCAAGAGTTGTTTTAGGTCGTTCGGCTTTGTATTTCGAAATGTTTGAAGAGAAATTAGCACACTATGGCTTACCTCTAGAATTAAAATATTTAGCTGTTATTGAAAGTGGTTTACGTCCACAAGTAAAATCAAGAGCAGGTGCATTAGGTTTATGGCAATTCATGTATAGAACTGGTTTGTATTATGGATTGAATGAAAATTCATACATAGACGAACGTATGGATCCTGATAAAGCAACCGATGCTGCATGTCGTTATTTAAAGAAATTGTTTGATATATACGGTGATTGGAATTTAGCATTGGCTTCTTATAATGCAGGTCCAGGAAACGTGAATAAAGCGATTCGTCGTTCAGGAGGAAAAAAAACTTATTGGGAAGTTCGTCCTTTTTTACCAGCAGAAACGCAAGGATATGTTCCAAATTTCATTGCAGCAGCTTATTTATTGACGTATCATGCTGAGCATAACATTGTACCAATGGAAGCTAAGTGGAATTACGGTCAATTAGATACTATTTGTTTAAACGATGGTGTACATATGTCAACTATCGGTAAACTAACAGGTTGGGATGTTGAAGAAATTCAAACTTTAAATCCAGTGTATAAAACAGGTTACGTACCTTATTCAAATCCTAAACAATGTATAACTGGTCCAATTAAAGAAATTGGAAAAGTGGTTTCATTAGAAAAAGAATTATATGCTTTAGAAAAATCAATTTATATTCCTGAGCCAGTAAAACCAATTACTTTGGACACAGTTGTTGCTGAAGTTGATAGTAATTCGACAGTTGTTAATACAAACAATGAAGCTGCCATCAAAGTGAGTGGTGAGAATGCAAAACCAATTGTAAAAGCAAAAGTTCCAAAAGAAAAAAATAATAAGGCTACTCAACCAGTAAAAGAAAAAGTAGCAGCTCCAGTGATTACGTATGTTGTTCACTCGGTTAGAAGAGGAGAAGGGATAGGTATCATTGCTGCAAAATATAATGTGACAGTAAATGAAATATTGACAGCTAATAACATGAAAAGTGTCGTATTATATTCAGGTCAACATTTAAAAATTCCTCAAGTTGTTACTGCAACAACTACAACTGATGCAACTAAAACTACTCCTGCAGTAGCTGTTGATTCTATTAAAACGGTGAAACCTGTAGTTGCTAAACCTGTGGTTGCAAAACCAAAACCAGTAGTTCCAGCGAAAAAATACTGTGAAGTAAAAGAGGGAGATACAGGAATTAAAATTGCTCAAAAATACAATTTGACGCAACAACAATTAATAGAATTGAATCCTGGAGTAAATCTAGAAATTATTACTGTAGGTCAAGAACTTAGAGTAAAATAGAATATCTCTTTTAAATTAAACAGAAAGAAATGGTTAAAATTTCAGCTGTTATCATCACATATAACGAACAAAGAAACATTGAAAGATGTTTAACTTCACTACAAGGTATTGTAGACGAAATTGTTATTGTTGATTCATTCTCAAAGGATAAAACTCAAGAAATTTGTAATCGATTTAATGTGAAATTTGTTCAACACGCTTTTGATGGGCATATCGAACAGAAAAATTGGGCGATCACTCAAGCAAGTTATCCTCATATTTTATCTTTAGATGCAGATGAAGCGTTAGATGATCGTTTAAAATCTGCTATTTTAAAAGTTAAGGAAAATTGGACTCACGAAGGGTATTCAATGAATCGTCTGACAAATTATTGCGGGAAATGGATTCATCATTGTGGATGGTATCCAGATACAAAATTACGCCTTTGGGATTCAAGAAAAGGAGAATGGGGAGGAGATAATCCACACGATAAATATGAGTTGTTTGATAAAAATGAACCTATCAAACAATTAGAAGGAGATATTTTACATTATAGTTACTATACCAGAGAAGATCATTATAA
This sequence comes from Flavobacteriales bacterium, assembly GCA_947375085.1. The sequence goes on along the minus strand of CANCEQ010000176.1, from coordinate 2,503 downwards.
ACAAGTTACTTATTTCACGGATATTCTTGCAAAAGCCCAATTTCTAAAAGGGAAAAAAGCGCCACTTATTGTTTTGATTTTTAGTCCTGTAGTGAAATTTATTAAAGATTATTTTATTAAAAAAGGATTTTTGGATGGAGTAGCTGGTTTTACAATTTGTAGAATTTCAGCATATGCAACCTTCGTGAAATATAAAAAACTTAGGACCTTAATTCGTAAAGACGTTATTAATAACGTCTCAACTAAATAATAATTATGAAATCCATAGATTTAACAAACAAACGAATCATAATCAGTCGCACAGATAGTATTGGGGATGTTATGTTGACATTGCCTTTATGTGCTTGGATTAAAACCCATTTCAAAGGGGTTTATATTCTTTTTTTAGGTAATTCATATACGAAACCGGTTGTTGAAAGTTTTTCTGGGATCGATGAATTTGTTGATTGGAAAGAAATTGAAAATTTACCAACGGTACAACGAGTAGATGCTTTAAGAAATTTACAAGCAGATGCTATTGTTCACGTTTTTCCTAGAAAAGAAATTGCCGCTTTGGCTAAAAAAGCAAAAATACATTTCAGAATAGGAACTTCACATCGAACATTCCATTTTTTAACTTGTTCTCATAGAGTGAATTTTACGCGTAAAAAATCACCTTTCCACGAAGCTCAATTGAATTTCGAATTGTTGCGACCATTTGGCTTGGAAGAGATTCCATCTTTGGAGGACTTAAATCAATTGACGACTAATTTTAATGCACCAGTTGAGAAATTACCAGAATTTATAGTCAAAAAGTTAACGAATTCAAACGGAAAATCAGTAATTCTTCATCCAAAATCACAAGGAAGTGCAGTTGAATGGGGACTTGAAAATTATCGAGCTTTGTCTTTAAAATTAGAAAAATTAGGATATACTGTATTTTTCACTGGAACAGAAAAAGAAGGAGAACAATTTCGTTCAGCGATTCATTTTAACGATCATATTATCGACACATCAGGTAAATTGACACTGTTTCAATTAATCAATTTTATTTCACGATGTGAAGCTCTTGTAGCTTGTTCAACAGGGCCATTACATATTGCAGGTTTTTTAAATCGAAGAGCAGTAGGCTTATTTTCGCCAAGAAAGCCTATTCATCCTGGAAGATGGAAAGCATTGGGTTCAAATGTTAGGATTCTAGTGAACGATGAAAATTGCGAGACCTGTAAAAAAGGAAAACCTTGTTCTTGTATTGAAAATATTTCTGTAGAAAGAATAGTAGAACAAATTGTGTGAAAGAGAAAATCGTAAAAGGCATTGAGCACTTAGTTTTTTCTAATTTATTAGTCAGTCTTTCTATTGGTTTTTTATGTTCAGGTATTTGTTTTCAAATAAACATTCCAAATCCTTTTTGGTATGGTCTTTTTGTATTTTCAAGTACACTCTTAACGTATAATATTCAGCGTTTCATTAAATCTACACAAACCGTCCCACATCCTACAAATCACATTTTATGGGTTTTATCACATAAAAAAGAATTGTATTTGATTGGATTAGGAAGTACTTTTCTAGTGTTTTTTAGTTTTTTAAAAATTTTTCATTGGAATTTACTATCGATTTTAATTTTGATTATATCATTAATTATTAGTGTTTTATATGTTTACAAGATCCAATCAAAAAGTTTAAGAGATACACCTTATCTAAAAATTCATTTGATTGCTGTTATTTGGGTAATAGCACTAGGAATTTTTGAATTAGTGAATGAAAACACTTTTGAAATCAAGAAGTGGATATTTGTCTTGATACATTATTTCTATGTTGTTGCTGTAACCATTCCATTTGACATAAGAGATTTAAAATACGATGATAAAAAAAAGAAAACAATTCCTCAAGTAGTTGGCGTCAAAAACGCAATATTTATAAGTATAAGTTTACTGGTTTTATATACTTTTTGTGCTGTCAAACTTCATCCAAAATTACTTTTTAACTATTTTTTTCAACTTTCAATTTTCACTACACTACTTTTGAATATAGGAAGTAAAGAAACGAGAAATCAATTTTATTTTTCAGGGTTAATTGAAGGTAGTATATTATTGGTTGGGTTGAGTTTATTGTATAAAAGTTAAAAATGATTAACTTTGAAAAAAAAATCAATGGAAAATTTCTTAATCGATAAAATAGACGAATTAGCTTTCACGAAAGTTACGAAAACCGATAAACTCTGGGAATCAAAAATTTTAGATTCTATTAGTATAGTTGAATTAGTTGTGGAGATTGAAAATGAATTTTCAATTAAAGTTCCTTTCAATGAAATTGTGGTTGAAAATTTCGAAACAATTGAATTAATAATGAAATATATAGAATCAAAAAAATAATTATTAACGTACTAATAATTAGTAAGCTACTGTTTATAATTGGATTTAAGTTTTATTCTATTCGATAATAATTGACTTCATTTTTTTAAGCATCTTATTATTAAACTATTTGATAAATAGTAAGATTTTTATGAAATCCTTTAAATGTT
>CANCEQ010000175.1 GCA_947375085.1 Flavobacteriales bacterium | reverse complement strand
ACTATTAATTATCGTACATACAAACCAGAAAGAGATGGTTTGTTTTGTGAGAGAATTTTTGGTCCTGTAAAAGATTATGAATGTCACTGTGGTAAATACAAACGAATCCGATATAAAGGAATCGTTTGTGACCGTTGTGGTGTTGAGGTTACAGAGAAAAAAGTACGTCGTGAGCGTATGGGACATATTTCATTAGTTGTTCCTGTTGCACATATTTGGTACTTCCGTTCTTTACCTAATAAAATTGGTTATTTACTTGGATTACCAACTAAAAAGTTGGATCAAATCATTTATTATGAAAGATTTGTTGTTATCCAAGGTGGTATAGCTACTAATACTGATGGTTCAGAATTGAAACGTCTTGATTTTTTAATGGAGGAAGAGTATTTAGATATTTTAGATACTTTACCAAAAGAAAATCAATATTTAGAAGATACAGATCCTAATAAGTTTATCGCAAAAATGGGTGCTGAAGCACTTTATGATTTGTTGAAAACGATGGATTTAATTCAAACTTCTTATGATTTACGTCACCAAGCAAATACGGAAACGTCTATGCAGCGTAAAAATGAGGCTTTGAAAAGACTTCAAGTTGTTGAATCTATGCGTGAATCTCAGGAAAGAATTGAGAATCGTCCAGAATGGATGGTTGTTAAGGTTGTACCTGTTATTCCACCAGAATTACGTCCTTTAGTTCCATTGGATGGAGGTCGTTTTGCAACTTCAGATTTAAATGATTTATACAGACGTGTTATTATACGTAACAACCGTTTGAAACGTTTAATTGAAATTAAAGCACCTGAAGTAATTTTACGAAACGAGAAACGTATGCTTCAAGAATCTGTAGATTCATTATTTGACAATTCTAGAAAATCTAGTGCGGTTAAAACAGAATCAAACAGACCTTTAAAATCTTTATCTGATTCATTAAAAGGTAAGCAAGGTCGTTTCCGTCAAAATTTACTTGGAAAACGTGTTGATTATTCAGCTCGTTCTGTAATTGTCGTTGGACCGGATTTAAAATTACACGAATGTGGATTGCCTAAAAATATGGCAGCTGAACTTTACAAACCTTTCATTATTAGAAAATTAATTGAAAGAGGAATTGTAAAAACAGTAAAATCTGCTAAAAAAATAGTTGATAAAAAAGAGCCTGTAGTTTGGGATATTTTAGAAAGTATTTTGAAAGGACATCCTGTTCTTTTGAATAGAGCACCAACTCTTCACAGATTGGGTATTCAAGCTTTCCAACCAAAATTAATCGAAGGTAAAGCAATTCGTTTACATCCTTTGGTAACAACAGCTTTCAATGCCGATTTCGACGGTGACCAAATGGCGGTTCATTTACCATTAGGTAATGCTGCAATCTTGGAAGCTCAGTTATTGATGTTGGCTTCTCATAACATTTTGAATCCTGCTAATGGTGCTCCGATTGCTGTACCATCTCAGGATATGGTTTTAGGTCTTTACTATATTACTAAAGGTAAAAGATCTACAGACGAATACAAAATGAAAGGTGAAGATTCTATTTTTTATTCTCCAGAAGAGGTAACTATCGCTTACAATGAGAAAAAATTAGATCTACATGCACACATTAAAGTTAAATCTTACGATTTAGATGAAAATGGTGTACCTACATTAATGATGATTGAGACTACTTGTGGTAGAGTTTTATTTAATGAATTAGTACCTAGAGAAGTTGGTTATATCAATGATGTATTAACTAAGAAAGCTTTAAGAGATATTATTGGAAATGTATTAAAAGTTTCTGGTACTTCTCGTACTGCTCAATTCTTGGATGATATTAAAGAAATTGGATTCCAAATGGCATTCAAAGGTGGTTTATCTTTCAATTTAGAAGATATTATCATCCCTAAAGAAAAAGAAACTTTAGTTGCAAAAGCTGAAGTTGAGGCAAATGAAGTATTGTCTAATTATAACATGGGTTTAATTACTAATAACGAACGTTATAATCAGATTATTGATATTTGGACGCATACTAATTCTAGATTGACTAACATTTTGATGGATCAATTGAAAAATGATATGCAAGGATTTAACTCAATCTACATGATGTACGATTCTGGTGCAAGGGGTTCTAAAGAACAAATTCGTCAGTTATCAGGTATGAGGGGATTGATGGCAAAACCTCAAAAATCAGGTGCTTCTTCACAAGATATTATTGAAAATCCAATTTTATCTAACTTTAAAGAAGGATTATCAATTTTAGAGTACTTTATTTCTACTCACGGTGCTCGTAAAGGTTTAGCGGATACAGCCTTGAAAACGGCTGATGCTGGTTACCTTACACGTCGTTTAGTTGATGTTGCTCAAGATGTTATTATTAACATTGAAGATTGTGGAACATTGAGAGGATTAATGGCTACAGCTTTAATGAAAAATGATGATATCGTTGAACCTTTATACGATAGAATTTTAGGTAGAACTTCTGTTCATGATATTCTTCATCCAGAAACACAAGAAGTGATTGTTTCTGCTGGTGAATTAATTGTTGAAGATGTTGCTGCATTAATTGAAAAAGTTGGTATTGATGAAGTTGAAATTCGTTCGGTATTAACTTGTGAGATGCAAAGAGGAGTTTGTGCTAAATGTTACGGTAGAAACTTATCAAACCATAGATTAGCTCAAAGAGGTGATTCAGTTGGTGTTGTTGCAGCTCAATCAATTGGTGAGCCAGGAACACAGTTAACTTTACGTACTTTCCACGTTGGGGGTACTGCTTCTAATACAGGTTCTGAATCTGATTTAAAAGCAAAAGCTACTGGTCGTCTTGATATTGAAGAATTAAGAACAATTGAGAAGAAAAACAGCGATGGTACAACGAAAGTTGTAGTAGTTGGTCGTTCTGCTGAATTGAAAATTACTGATGAGAAAACAGGAATTGTATTAATGAATACAAATATTCCTTACGGATCTGAATTAGTTGTTCCTGGAAATGGAAAAATTAAAAAAGGAGATGTAATTTGTAAATGGGATCAATATAACGCGGTTATCGTTTCTGAAGTAAATGGTAAAGTTTTATTTGATAATATTACAGAAGGTATTACTTGTCGTGAAGAAGTTGATGAGCAAACAGGTTTTGCTGAGAAAGTAATTATCGAATCAAGAGATAAAAAGAAAAATCCATCTATTCATATTGTTGATGCAAAAACAAATGAAATATTGAGAGAGTACAGTTTACCTGTAAATGCTCACGTTTCTGTAAAAGATGGAGATAAAATTGAAGCAGGTGAAATCTTAGTTAAAATACCACGTACAGCTGGTAAAACTGGAGATATCACAGGAGGTCTTCCACGTGTAACTGAGTTATTTGAAGCACGTAACCCTTCTAACCCTGCTGTAGTTTCTGAAATCGATGGTATTGCTGAATATGGTAAAATCAAACGTGGTAATCGTGAGATTCAAATTACTTCAAAAGCTGGAGATGTTCGTAAATATTTAGTTCCACTTTCTAAACATATTTTAGTTCAAGAAAATGACTTTGTACGTGCTGGACAACCTTTATCTGATGGAGCGATTACACCAAACGATATATTAAACATTGAAGGTCCTACAAAAGTACAAGAGTACATTGTTAATGAGATTCAAGAGGTATACCGTTTACAAGGTGTGAAAATCAATGATAAACACTTCGAAGTTATCGTACGTCAAATGATGTTGAAATCTGAAGTGATTGATGCAGGAGATACTAAATTCTTAGAAGGACAATCAGCTCGTAAAGTTGATATCATGGAAGAGAATGATGCGATTTACGGAATGAAAGTTGTTGTAGATGCAGGTGATTCAACAGCATTGAAACCAGGTCAGATTGTTTCTGCTCGTGCTTTAAGAGATGAAAACTCTCAATTGAAACGAGTTGATAAACAATTGGTTGAGGCAAGAGATGCTATTCCAGCAACTTCAACACCTTTATTACAAGGTATCACAAGAGCTTCTCTTCAAACTAAATCATTTATTTCAGCAGCTTCTTTCCAAGAAACTACTAAAGTATTAAACGAAGCGGCATTAGCTGGTAAAGTTGATAATTTATTAGGATTGAAAGAAAACGTAATTGTAGGACATTTAATTCCAGCAGGAACGGGTGTTAGACAATTCCAAAATATGGTTGTTGCATCTAAAGAAGATTTAGAAGCGATCTCAGAAAAATAATAATTAGAATTAATTATATAAAGGGGCTGCATTTGTAGCCCCTTTTTTTAGATTTATAGTATGGAAAACGATAATGAAAATCAAGTAAATATTGAATTGAGTGAGGAAATAGCTTTAGGAGTTTATTCTAACTTAGCTATAATTACACATTCACCTACTGAAGTAGTGAGTGATTTCATTCAAATGATGCCTGGAATGCCAAAAGGTAAAGTTAGATCAAGAGTTATAATGACTCCTCAAAATGCAAAAAGATTTATGCATGCATTGATTGAAAATATTCAAAAATACGAGCAAACTTTTGGTATTATTGAAGATATTGATATTCAAGGAATGCCGCCAATGAATTTTGGTACACCAACAACACAAGCATAATAGAATTTGATTTTGGGTATTCTTATACCCAAAATCTTTTTATTCAAAAGTTATTTCCTCTTCCCAGATTGCTTCATTTTTACAATTATCTTTGGCGACAATTTTTAAATGATGCTTACCTATAAATGTTTTAGGACGCATATAAAAAGCATAACTACCTTTTGATTCATATTGTAATAATACCCAATTACTATCTATAAATAAGTCATAATTTGATAGATTTGATTTTTCATCTTTAATCTTCCATTGTAAAATTTCTTTTTTTATCAGAGTATCTGTTTTAAGAAAATTAAGAGGAATAATTACAGGTGCTATGGTATCAATTTTTATTGAATATTGACCAAGGTTTTTTGCTTCAGCATATAACCAACCATTTGAATATTTAGTAGATAAAAAGTTTGAGTTAGATGCTATATAATATTTTTCGATAGGGTATTTAGGTGAATTTATTGGTAAGGAAATTTTTACTGTTTTTTGAATGGGGGTTGATGAAGAAGCTATTGAAAAGCCATTTTTTGTATTGATTTTTTTTAAAATTGGCTCATAAATACAACCTTCAGGAATAGTAACTGAAACTAATTCTGTTTTATATTCAAAGGATTTATTTGGATATAAATATTCATTAGTGTTCAAATTATTTTCTTTTAATTCTAATCCATCTGAACGCGTAAGTTTAAATTTAATTTCACTCGTGTTTTTTTTAGAATCTTCTGTTATATAATGAATTTGAAGCGTATCCTTCATATTTATTTTTATCAAACCTAAACTGTCATTTAAATAAAAGGTTAGTGGGTTTTCTTGAGTTCGAAATGATTTTTGAAATTTCCTTTTATTTATAGTAAATTCTTCATAATCAGAATGTGAATTAATATGTTTTGTAGTCTCAAAAGAAACACTGTCAATTTTATGTCCAAAAATGGTGTCCTGATTTACGATTAATAGGCTTTTATATATTCCTAGTGGGTTATTTGCAAGATCGTAGTGATCGCTCGTTTCAAATGCTAAACCAAGTCCACCATCTTTATAATAAAAATCAGATGGTATAGATGTAAAATCTCCTCCTATATAGTATCCGAATTTACCTTTGTTTACAGGTAATATTTTTGACTTACCAAATATTCGATACCCTTCTTTGGTTAGTCCATATAATTTAATATTTTTAATTTCAGGTGGTTTAGAGTCTACGATGTCAAAACCAAATTTCAGAGGGTTTAGAGCTGTTTCAGTTTTGGTATTTCGTAATTCAAAGTGTAAATGTGGTGCAGTTGAGCTCCCAGTATTTCCAGATAGAGCAAAATTCTCTCCTTTTTTTAATTGAATTTCATCTTCAAGAGGAAAAATTTCAACTTCAAAATTTTGATTTTTTTCTTGTGTTAATTTGACAATTGAATCAATTTTACCCAATAATAGACTGCAGTGTGCATAAACACTTGTAATACCATTTGGATGATTTATGTATATTACTTTTCCGTATCCAAATGCTGAAACTTTAATTCTAGATACATATCCATCCTCAATGGCAAATATTTTTAGTCCTTCTTTTCCATTTGTCTTAAAATCCAACCCCATATGAAAATGATTCGGCCTTAGTTCACCAAAATTTGCGGATAAAACTAAAGGAATATCTAAAGGAGGGTAATAATTGTACAAGCTATCAACTTGACAAATTATTTTTTTTGAATTAAAAACGATTAAAAATAGAAGAAATATATATAGCCTCATTTACCAAAAATACTGCTTTTTTAAAAAAATACATAAAAAGAATGCCTTAAAATGTTGTTATTTTACCCTACATTGTTAATTTTGTGGAAAGTCGAAAACAATGACCGAAAAAATTCAGCATATTATTGATGGTATCCGGTTGAAATGCAAAGCTTTGTATTCTCAACTAGAATCTGAACGCGCTTTAAGATTAGAG
>CANCEQ010000174.1 GCA_947375085.1 Flavobacteriales bacterium | reverse complement strand
ATGGCGATACCAAAAAAAGAATTAGAATTCAATCAGAATGATGATTTAATGCGCTTAAAAATCTCTGCTTTAGAAAGAGAATTAGCGAAAATCTACGAAGGTGGTGGTAAAAAAAGAATCGAAAAATTACACGAAAGTGGAAAATTAACAGCTCGTGAGAGAATCGATTTACTACTAGATCCAAATACAGAAAGATTTGAAGTAGGAGCTCTTGCAGGATACGGAATGTATGCTGAACATGGAGGTTGTCCTGGTGGAGGTGTCGTTGTTGTTATCGGATATGTTTCTGGAAAACAATGCATTGTAGTTGCGAATGATGCAACTGTAAAAGCAGGTGCTTGGTTTCCAATTACAGCAAAAAAGAATTTAAGAGCGCAAGAAATTGCAATGGAAAATAATCTTCCAATCATCTATCTAGTTGATTCAGCAGGAGTTTACTTACCGATGCAAGATGAAATATTTCCAGATAAAGAACATTTCGGTAGAATTTTTAGAAACAATGCGGTTATGAATTCGCAAGGAATTGTTCAAATCGCTGCGGTTATGGGAAGTTGCGTAGCAGGAGGTGCTTACCTTCCAATTATGTCAAGTGAATCTTTAATCGTAAATAAAACAGGAACAATCTTTTTAGCTGGTTCTTATTTAGTAAAAGCTGCTATTGGAGAAACAATTGATAATGAAACACTTGGCGGAGCTGTTACACATACTGAAATTTCAGGTGTATGTGATTACAAATCTGAAAATGATCAAGAATGTTTAAAAACAATTCGTTCGTTAATGGACAAAATTGGTCATACAGAAAAAGCTGGTTTTGATAGAAAGCCTGCTGTTATGCCTAAATTTGACTTGAAAAAAGTATACGGTATTTTACCATCTGAAAGAGCGAAACCATATAGCATGCATGAATTAATCAATTGTATTGTTGATGATTCTGAAATCACAGAATACAAAGCTGATTATGGTAAATCAATCGTTTGTGCTTTTGCAAGAATCGATGGTTGGAGTGTTGGAATTGTAGCAAATCAACGTGAAATCATTAAAAATGGTAAAGGTGAAATGCAGTTTGGTGGTGTAATTTATACTGACTCTGCTGATAAAGCTGCTCGTTTCATCATGAACTGTAATCAAAAAAATATTCCTTTGGTATTCCTTCAAGATGTTACTGGATTTATGGTTGGTTCGAAAAGTGAACACGCAGGAATTATTAAAGATGGAGCTAAATTAGTGAATGCGATGGCTAATTCAGTTGTTCCTAAATTCACAGTTGTTGTTGGAAATTCATACGGTGCGGGAAACTACGCAATGTGTGGAAAAGCTTATGACCCTCGTTTAATTGTTGGTTGGCCAACTGCTGAAATAGCTGTTATGAGTGGTGCTGCCGCTGCAAAAGTATTACTTCAAATTGAGGTAGCTTCGTTAAAAGCAAAAGGAGAAGAAATCACACCTGAAAGAGAAGAAGAATTGTACAATCAAATCAAAAACAGATACGACGAACAAACTTCTCCTTATTACGCAGGTAGTAGATTATGGATAGATGCTATTATTAACCCAGCTGAGACAAGAAAAGTAATCTCATTAGGTATTGAAATGGCGAACCATAAAAAAGCTGAAAAACAATACAATGTTGGAGTTTTTCAAACTTGATTTTAAATTTCAAATAAAAAAATAATTTTTAAACCATATAGGACTAAGTTCTTATATGGTTTTTCTTATATTTATACACTTTGTTTTTCATACTTAATATTAGAATATGCATTTAAATTGGCAAATAAAACCTTATAGTGAATTAACAACTACTGAATTTCATGATATAATTGCTTTGAGATTAAAAGCTTTTGTAGTTGAACAAAATTGCTCGTATCAAGATTTAGATGGAAAGGATAAAAAATGTTACCACCTTTTATGTAGAGACGGACAAGGAAAAGTAGTTGCTACTGCTAGAATACTTCATCCAGGAGCTTCTTACCCTGAGGTTTCAATTGGAAGAGTGGTTGTAGAAAAATCGGTTAGAGGAAATAACATCGGTCATGAATTAATGGAAAAATGCATGCAATATGTGATTGAAGAATTTGGAAATGTTTCCATTCGAATTTCTGCTCAAAAACACCTTGAAGATTATTATGGTAAACATCAATTTATTTCAACTGGAAACGAATATTTAGAAGATAATATTCCGCATGTTGAAATGTTATTTTCTCCAAAAAATTAAGAAATGAAAAATAAATTTTTAATAGCTTCAACCATAACCTTATCATTAGTAAGTTGTTCATCTCTTAAAAATGAAACCACACAAAAACCTGAGACTGTTCAACAAAAGAATACAACAGGTTTAAAGTCAATCAATACGGCTTTTATGGATAAATCGGTACGTCCGCAAGATGACTTTTTTCAATTTGCTGATGGTAGATGGGTCAAAGAAAATCCGGTACCAGCTTCAGAGGCAAGATGGGGAAGTTTCAATGAGTTAGATCAAGCAAACAAATCTAAATTGAATGGACTTTTGACAGATGCAATGAATCATTCTGGAAAAAAAGGAAGTCAAAATCAATTATTAGGTGATTATTATGCTTCGTATATCTCAATGGATGTTCGAAATAAAAAGGGTATCTCTCCTATTCAAGCTGAATTAGACAAAATAAAGAGTATTAAATCACGACAAGAAATTGTATCAATAATTGCTGAATTTCACAAAGTTGGGGTCGGGGTATTTTTTGGTTTTGGTGTTGAACAAGATTTGAAAAATGTAACTCAACATATTTCGACTATTAGTCAAGATGGAATCGGTCTTCCAAATTGTGAATATTACATTAAGCCTGATAAAGCTGCCATTTTAGAAGCTTATAAAAAACACATTATCTCTGTTTTAGGTTTATTGAAATACGATGAAGCCACAGCAAGTTCAATGGCGAATTCAGTTATCGAATTTGAAAAAAAACTGGCGAATTCGATGATGAAACCATCTGAATTAAGAGTTCCTGAAAACACCTATAATCTATTTTCTAAAGCTGATTTAGAGAAAAAATTAGGAAAATTTGATTTTGAAAGTTATTTAAGTACTATTGGAAGTAATAGTTTTGATTCAATTGTTGTAGGTCAACCTAAATTCATTGAAACTATTTCAACCATTTTTGAAAAGGAAGAAATCGAAAATTGGAAAAACTATTTGTTATGGTCGACTATAAATCACTACGCTGGAAAATTAGGTTCTGATTTTGTTGATTTAAATTTTAAATTTTACTCGGGTGTTTTAAGTGGTAAAAAAGAAATGAAACCGCTGAATGAAAGAGCTATCGATGAAATGACAGGAATACCTGTAGGCGAACTTCTAGGAAAAGCTTTCGTGGAAAAATATTTCTCTCAAAAAGCTCAAGATAGAGTTAATTCAATGGTTGACAATCTTTTAATTGTTTTTAAGGACCGAATCAACAACCTTGATTGGATGTCGAAAGAAACGAAAGAACAAGCAACAATAAAATTGAATTCAATTGGAAGAAAGCTTGGTTTCCCTAGTAAATGGGAAGATTTTAGTATTCTTAATTTCTCAAAAGATAATTATATTGAGAACACAAAAGAAATGAATCGATTTGCTTATAAAAAGAACATGGGTGAATTATACAAAAAAGTAGACAAGGAAAAATGGGAAATGCCAGCTCATAAAATTAATGCTTACTACCATCCTTTATTGAATGAAATTGCTTTTCCAGCAGGTATTATGCAACCACCTTTCTTTGATGAAAACTCGGAGGATGCCGTAAATTATGGTTCTATCGGAACAGTTATTGGACATGAATTCACGCATGGCTTTGATGATATGGGGTCTAAATTTGGAGCGGATGGATCTTTCAAAAATTGGTGGACAGAAAATGATTTGAAATTATTCGAAGAAAGAACTGCTTTACTAGGTGAAACTTTCGCCGGATTTTGTCCGATTGAAGGCCATTGTGTGAACCCTGATTTAACGATGGGAGAAAATATTGCAGATTTAGGAGGAATGACACTTTCATACTATGCATATACATTGACTGATGAATTCAAATCTGGAAAATTAGTAGATGGCTATACTCCTGCTCAACGATTCTTCATTGCATATGCTCAACTTTGGAAAATCAATTATACCGAAGCAGAAATGAAAAATAGAATTGCAAACGACCCTCATTCTCCTGGTATGTATCGTGTAAATGGACCTTTAAAAAATTGTCCTGAATTCTTTCAAGCTTTCGATGTAAAAGAAGGAGATAAAATGAGAAATTCAAAAACTAAAATTGCTAAAATTTGGTAATCGAATTTTAAATAAATACTTGATAAAACTAAAAAAGAACTTTCTAATGGAAGTCCTTTTTTAGTTTTTAGTCTCTTTTACTTGTAAATGTTTAAAAGGTTTTTCACCGAATTTATATCCAAAACCTACTAAAATATAGCCAGGAAGGTAACTTTTTAATCTAAACGGATTACGCTCATATCCTGTCTTTAAATAAAAGGTCATATTTTTTATATTATACCCACCAATCACTCCTATTTTAAAATCATCATAAGGTGGGTGAGAAAATTTATTTTTAGGTTTTACCCCATCGCTGTTTACATAATTTGGAGCAAATTTAGAATACCTAAAAGCGATTAATTCATATTTCCAATCAAACGCAATGGTGTATTTTCCATGATAAATTCCAGGATTTATCGTGAACTCTGCCGTTATATCTGTAAAATGTTTATTAGGATCTCTTCTAGAAATAGACGACGTTGCAAACATAAAAGGAATTTTATAACTTTTATGTTTGTATAAATCTAACTGAAAACCTTTTCTTAATACATGTCTAGTAAAAAAATGTTCTGAAATTGGTAATGATAAATCTAAAATCCCTATTACTTCTTTTTTTATAACACGAATATAATCTCTACGAGCAATTCCTATGAGTACATTTGGAAATGCACCATTATAACCAACAGTTCCAAAAGTAAAATTCCTATGATTCCCCATATTAAACAATACCTGTGATTTTAAATCAGACGTATTATTAATAAATATAAAAATGAAAAAAATCTTATAAATTTTTAATTTACAAATTGAATAAAAAGATCTGATTTTATGATATGGAGTTAAGTATTTCAAAAGTTATAGATTATTACACCAAATATAAAGAAATCATCCGAATTTTGCACTAAAATAAACTGACATTCAAAATGAATTTAACATTTTTGTAATTTCAATTAGAAATAGAACTGATAATCATCATAAAGATAGCTTGGTTTAAGCAATATCTTTGTTTCCAATTAAGATACAATGGAGAAAAATAATAGCTTGATTCAGAAATACAATGTTCCGGGACCGCGTTACACCTCATACCCTACTGTTCCTTTTTGGAAAAACAATGAACTAACTCAAGATGAATGGCTTCATTCTATTCAGTTAAATAGAAACTTGTTTAAATCTGACGAAATAAGTCTGTACATCCATTTACCTTACTGTGAAAGTCTTTGTACTTTCTGCGGATGTCATAAAAGAATTACTAAAAATCATGCAGTAGAAGAACCTTATATAGACACTGTTATAAAAGAATGGAATCTATATTTAGCAGCATTAGATTTCTCACCTGTTATTAAAGAATTACATTTTGGAGGTGGTACTCCAACATTTTTCAAACCTTCTGAATTAAAACGATTATTAGTTGCGTTGTTTGGAACAGAAAAAGTTGATCCTATAAAACATGAATTAAGCTTTGAAGCACATCCAAATAATACAACTGAAGAACATTTACAAACGTTATATAATTTTGGATTTAGACGTTTAAGTTTGGGTATTCAAGATTATAGTCCAATTGTACAAAAAGCAATTCATAGAATACAACCGTTTGAAAATGTAGAATTAGCTCACAATTTGGCTAAAAAAATTGGTTATACTTCAATCAGTCATGATTTGGTTTTTGGTCTTCCAAAACAGCATTTATCTGATATTGAATCAACTATTGATAAAACATTACTTTTAAAGCCTGATAGAATTTCACTTTACAGTTATGCTCATGTACCATGGATCAAGGGTAATGGTCAAAGAGGTTACGATGAAAGTGATTTACCGAAAAATGAAGAAAAACGTTTGTTATATGAACATTCGAAAGAATTATTAGAAAAAGCTGGGTATTTAGAAGTTGGAATGGATCACTTCGCATTAGAACATGACGACTTAACAAAAGCGATGCATGCTAAAACATTACATAGAAATTTTATGGGGTATACGACTAAATCAACCCCTATGATGATTGGTTTAGGAATGTCTTCTATTTCAGACAGTTGGTTCGGGTTTGCTCAAAATGAAAAATCGGTTGAAGAATACGTTGAAACAGTTAACAACGGTAAATTACCGGTTTTTAGAGGTCATTTATTGAATGATATTGATTTATTAATCCGTAAACATATCTTGGATTTAATGTGCCATTTTGAGACAGTCGTTGATTCTACTTCTGCTGTGCAA
>CANCEQ010000173.1 GCA_947375085.1 Flavobacteriales bacterium | reverse complement strand
GAATATTTTGATACTGAATTAGAAATTAATCAAATCGTTTTAGATCGAATTACAAAATATTTCACTGATCGCGGAAGAGAAATGTTGGAAGTAAATATACAACAAGCAGCTTTACCTAAATCATGTACAATTTTAGATAATTTTCAAGGAACAGCATCTGGAATGTGGTTTGAAATAGACAATTCGATTTTAGTGAGTTTACCAGGTGTTCCATTTGAAATGAAAAGTATAATGGAAAATGAAGTTTTTCCAAGATTGAAAGAGCGTTTTAAAGTTTCATCCATATTTCATAGGACAATATTATTACAAGGAATAGGGGAGTCTTTTTTGGCTGAAAAAATGAAAGATTGGGAAGATCGAATTCATGCAGATGGTTTAGGATTAGCCTATTTACCTTCAATTGGATCTTTGAAATTACGAATAACATCACCTAATGGTGAGGAAGATTTACAAAAAATAGAAGGATACTTTAAGGAAATAGAGGAGCGTTTACCTGTTAATGTTTATGGCAGAGGTGAGCTAATATTACCAGAGGTTGTTGGTCAATTATTAAAAGATAAAAATGCTACTGTAGGGACTGTTGAAAGTTGTACAGGTGGCTCATTAGCTTCATCAATTGTATCTATTTCTGGCTCATCAGATTATTTTCAAGGTAGTTTTTTAACCTACTCAAATACGTTAAAAAATAAATTGGTTGACGTGGAAGAATCTACATTGTTAGAATACGGTGCTGTAAGTGAGGAAGTTGTTCTTCAAATGGCGATTAATGGGAGGTTAAAGTTAGGTGTGGATTATTGTATTTCAACTTCAGGAATAGCTGGACCTGAAGGAGGTACAGAGGAAAAACCTGTAGGGACTGTTTGGATTGGTGTTGCTTCAAAAGAAGGAGCATTTGCAATTAAATATTTGTTTGGGAATAATCGAGAACGTAATATTCAAATGACAGTTTTATCAGCTCTTAATTTGTTAAGATGTGCTATTTTAGAAATTAAGTTGAAAATTAAATAGAAAAGACTTGGTAATTAGTTTTAAAATTACTTTCTTTGCACTCGCTTTTTGAATTAAGCTAAAAAAAATATAAGAAATGTCACGAGTTTGTCAATTAACAGGTAAGTCGGTAATGGTAGGAAACAATGTTTCTCACTCAAACCGCAAAACGAAAAGAAAATTCTTACCGAATTTAATTTCGAAAACATTTTTCCTAGCGGAGGAAAACCAATACATTACGTTGAAAATTTCAACTTCTGCATTGAGAACTATAAATAAAAAAGGTATTTCTGCTTGTCTGAAAGAGGCTCGTGAGAAAGGATACTTAAAATAAATACTTTCGTCCATTGTGAAATGGTAGATTAAAAATTTTTTAGAAATGGCTAAGAAAAGTAAAGGAAATAGAATCCAAGTGATTCTTGAGTGCACAGAGCACAAAGATTCAGGTCAAGCTGGAACTTCTCGTTATATTACAACGAAAAACAGAAAGAACACGCCGGAAAGAATGGAAATCAAAAAATTCAATCCGATTTTGAGAAGATATACTGTTCACAAAGAAATTAAATAAGAGATGGCAAAGAAAGTAGTAGCATCGTTACAAAAAGGTGGTGGTAAAGAGCATTCAAAAGTAATTAGAATGGTAAAATCTGAAAAAACAGGTTCTTATTCATTCAAAGAAGAGATTGTTCATAACGACAAAGTAAAAGAGTGGTTCGCTAAAAACTAATTCTTTTGACCTTCATTATATTTTTGAGCTTCCTTTATTCGTAGAGGAAGCTTTTATTTTTTAATAGTACTATGGCATTTTTCGGATTATTTTCAAAAGAAAAAAAAGAAACACTTGATAAAGGATTAGAGAAAACGAAACAAAGTTTCTTTTCCAAAATTGCTCGATCAATCGTTGGTAAATCAAAAGTTGATTCAGATGTTTTAGATAATTTAGAGGAGATATTAATTTCTTCAGATGTTGGTGTAGAAACGACATTAAAAATTATTGAAAGAATTGAAGCTAGAGTTGCAAGAGATAAAGTGTTAGGGACAGATGAGTTAAATTCTGTTTTGAGAGACGAAATAGGAGTACTTTTATCTGAAAATAATGCAAGTGATTCTGTAGAATTTGAAGTGCCAAAGCATACTGATTATCCTCATGTTATCATGGTGGTAGGTGTAAATGGGGTTGGTAAAACAACTACAATTGGAAAATTAGCTCATCAATTTAAGAAAATAAATAAAAAGGTCGTTCTAGGTGCTGCTGATACATTTAGAGCTGCAGCTGTAGATCAATTGATAATTTGGTCTGAAAGAGTTGGCGTTGAGATTGTACATCAAGGAATGGGGGCAGATCCTGCCGCTGTTGCGTTTGATACATTGCAATCTGCTACGGCTCAAAAAGCGGATGTAGTAATTATAGATACTGCAGGAAGATTACATAATAAGATTAACTTAATGAACGAGTTAAGTAAAATTAAACGTGTAATGGAAAAAGTTGTACCAGGAGCGCCACATGAAATTTTATTAGTTTTAGATGGTTCTACAGGTCAAAATGCGTATGAGCAGGCAAAACAATTTTCGTTGGCTACTGATATTAATGCCTTAGCAATTACTAAATTAGACGGTACTGCAAAAGGGGGGGTTGTTATAGGAATTTCTGATCAAATGAAGATTCCAGTAAAATATATTGGAGTAGGTGAAGGTATGGATGATTTACAAGTTTTTAATAAATCTGAATTTGTTGATTCACTTTTTTCATAAACATTTTAAAATTTAATATAAATTTATTAACCTACTGATTTATATTGATTTAATTTTTAAGCGATCTCAAATGATCGCTTTTTTTATTGATTCAATATAACATTGTTGATAACTATTGTTTTATTTTTAACATTTGTAATTGATATTATTTATATATTGCAAACGCTAAACAATAAAATAAACAACTATGAAAAACAAATTACCCAATTTGAGTTATTGGGTATTTGTATTAACTCTTTCTTTGATAAGGGTTGATATAAATGCACAAATTATCCGTTGTCATACGGATGAAATGGAACAAATCAGAAGAACTGAAAATCCAAATTTAGAAACCCACGAACAGTTTGAAAAGTGGATGGCTCAAAAGATACTAACTAAATCAAAACACAGAATTATTGGTTCTGTTTATACTATCCCAGTTGTCTTTCATGTTATAAATAATGGAGAAGCTATAGGGACAGGATCAAATGTTTCTCAAGCAGCTATACAATCACAGATAGATGTATTGAATGAAGATTACAGAAAGTTACTCGGATCGAATGGCTATAACACAAATTCAGTTGGAGCTGATACTCAAATTGAATTTTGTCTTGCTCAAAGAAGACCTGATGGATCAGCTTTCACAGCAGGACAGCCTGGAGTAAATCGAATAAATAGAAGTACTGCAGGATTTTCGGCACCACCTTATGCAGATACTTATGTAGATGCAACAATTAAGCCTTATACTTATAATAATGGAATAGCAACAGCAACAAGAGGTTGGGATCCAAATAAGTATTTAAATATTTGGTTATGTAATTTATCAGGAGGAATTCTAGGTTATGCCCAATTTCCCGAATCTCCTTTAGGAGGAATAGGATGTGGTACAACTTCTTCTGCTACGGATGGTGTTGTTTTTATGTATAATTCTATTGGGAAAAGTGCTATAACAAAAACTCCTGCTCCCTACAATGAAGGTAGAACAGCTACTCATGAAATTGGACATTGGTTAGGTTTACGTCATATATGGGGAGATGCAACGGGAACTTGTGGGTTAGATGATTTTTGTAATGATACCCCAATAGCTGCGAATGCAAATTATGGTTGCCCAACGGGAACTAATTCGTGTACATCGTTTCCTGGTAATGATATGATTGAAAACTACATGGATTATACAGATGATAAGTGTATGAGTACTTTTACAAATGATCAAAAAACGAGAATGAGAATCGTTTTAGAAAACAGTCCGTTAAGATTAAATTTAATAAACTCAGATGCTTGTACGCCTCCAAATCCTAATGATGCCTCAATTGTAAATATTATCAAGCCTACTGGTGATAATTGTATTGGTTCTATTACTCCTTCAGTGGTGTTAAAAAATAGAGGGGCGAGTAATTTAACTTCAGCTACTATTTCATATTCCATTGATAATGGAGCAGTAACTACCTTTTCATTTACAGGTAGTGTGGTTCCTGGAGGCACTGTTAATGTGAATTTACCATCCTTTTCAACTTTTGCAGGAACACATACAATTAAATCCTTTTCAACTTTACCAAATGGAGTAGCAGATCCTTCAGCGTTTAATGATACCGTTTCATTACAATTTATAGTTTCAAATGGTATAACTGCACCATATGTTCAAAATTTTGAAGCAAATGTTTTTCCTCCAGATTTAAAATGGTCTGTAAATAATCCTAATAATGACTGTTTTGAATGGTTAGGTGCTTCAGCGACTTCGATTTCTGGTGTAGCTATAAATAAGGCAGCTCAAATGCCAGCTTTTGGAAATACCTCGGCAGGAACAGAAAATTTAATAACACCAATATTTATTTTACCATGTAATGCTTCAGCTGCGAATATTCAATTTGATGTAGCCTATAGAAGAAGAAATTCAACAACATTTAACTACGAAAGATTATATGTAGATATTTCTCAAGATTGTGGAGCAACATGGACAGCAACACCAATTTATGATAAATTAGGAACAGCATTACAAGTTTTAACTACGGTTTTAAGTTCAGAATATATTCCAGTAGGGGCTTCAGATTGGAGAACAGAGACAATTGATTTATTACCTTTTGTTACTACAACTTCAAAAAATGTAAAATTTAGATTTAGAGCCGTTGCTGCAAATGGAAATGATATCTATATAGATAATTTTAAATTTAATACAACTTCTCCTGCAGAAATTAGTGTTTTACAATCAACAAATGAAATTTTGGATGAAGGAGCTTATACTTTTGGCACGATTGCTTCAGGAACCTCTACAAATGTTACATTTACTGTTAAAAATACTGGAAGTTCAAATTTAATTTTGACAAATCCTATTTCATTAACAGGTTCTGCTTTTTTAGTAAATACTTCATTTGGTACTACAACTATTGCAGCAGGTGCAACTACAACTTTTATCATTTCTTTTAATCCGTCTTCAGGTGGAACTTTTAGTGAAACTTTATCATTTGTAAACAATGATTGTGATGAAGGAACTTATAATTTTCTTTTGAATGGAACTGCTACTGGCCCTGTAAATGTTCCTGTAGTCGCAAATTTCACAGCGAGTGTTTCTACTATTTGTTCAGGTCAAACAGTAACTTATACAAGTACTTCTACTGGTAATCCAACTTCTTATTCATGGAGTTTTCCTGGTGGAAGTCCTGCTACATCTACAATAGCAAATCCAGTTGTTACTTATTCAACTGCGGGAAACTATTCTGCTACTTTGATTGCAACAAATACTTCAGGGTCAAATACGGTTACTAAAACTAATTTATTAACTGTAAATGCTTTACCAGTGGTAGCTGCAATTACAGGAGGAAATTCGGTTTGCGTGGGTAGTACTTTGTCTCTTTCATCTACTACTTCAGGTGGTGTTTGGACAAGCGGAACAATAGTTAACGGAACGATATCAACAACGGGAGTTCTAACAGGTGTATTAGCAGGAAATACAGTAGTTTCATATGCAGTAACTACTAATGGATGTACAACTACTCAGAATTCTTCAATTACAATCAATGCTTTACCAATTGTATCACCAATAACAGGAACGACAACTGTTTGTGCAGGAACACCAACAACATTGTCAAGTTCAACAGTAGGAGGGACATGGACAAGTGCTACCCCTTCAGTTGCAACAGTTTCAAATTTAGGTTTAGTTACAAGTTTAACTGCAGGAACAAGTTTAATTTCATATTCATTGACAACTTCGGGTTGTACAACAACTCAAACTGCAAACGTTACAGTGAATGCTATGCCAGTTGTAGCAGCGATAACAGGAGGTACAAGTGTTTGTGTAGGTTCAACTTTACCTTTAGCATCTGTAACAACAGGAGGGACTTGGACAAGTGGAACAACAGCAAACGCAACGGTTTCATCAGTGGGATTAGTTACTGGAGTTTTAGCAGGAAGTTCAATTATTACATACTCTAAAACTGTTTCAGGATGTACTTCAACTCAAACAGCAAATGTAACAGTAAATGCTTCACCAGTTGTTTCTCCAATAACAGGAACGACAACTGTTTGTGCAGGAACACCAACAACATTGTCAAGTTCAACAGTAGGAGGAACATGGTCAAGTGTTTCACCTACAGTTGCTACAATATCAAATGGTGGAGTTGTAACAAGTTTAATTGCAGGAACAAGTTTAATTTCATATTCATTGACAACTGCGGGTTGTACAACAACTCAAACAGCAAATGTAACAGTGAATGCGATGCCAGTTGTAGCAGCGATAACAGGAGGCACAAGTGTTTGTGTAGGTTCAACTTTACCTTTAGCATC
>CANCEQ010000172.1 GCA_947375085.1 Flavobacteriales bacterium | reverse complement strand
GATTCATTAGAAAAATCAATATCTTCTGCAGATAAAGCTAATTCAGAACCAGCTAGTTTTAATTTAATTTGGTGAGTTGTTTTATTTGCAAAAATAGATACTCGCTTAATTGAACTTAAAAATTGAGCTCTATCAATCGTTAATACATTTGGATTCTCCTTAGGAATAACAGCTTCATAATTAGGATATTTCCCGTCAATTAATCTACAAATTAAAACGATGTCGTTAAATGTGAATATAACATTTGATTCATCATATTCAACCAATACTTCCTCATCTCCTCTAAGATTTGACTTTAAAAGATTTAAAGGTTTTTTTGGTAAGATAAAAGATGAGCTTCCAGTAGCTTGTGAATCAGTTCTTCTGTATCTAACTAATTTATGAGCATCCGTAGCTACAAAAGTAATATCTTCAGGAGAAAATTGGCAGAAAACTCCGCTCATTACAGGTCTAAGATCATCATTACCTGTTGCGAATATTGTTTTATTAATTGCTTTTGAAATTATTTCTCCAGCGATTTTTAATGTGTTGTTTTTATCAAAATTAGGAGTCTTTGGATAGTCATCTCCATTATAACCTACCATTTTCGATTTACCATTGTCATAAGCTATTTCAACTCCGAAATTGTTCATGTCAACAATGAAAGTACATGGTTGATCAGGTAAGTTTTTAAGAACTTCAAGTAATAATTTTGCTGGAATAGCGATTTTACCAGATTCTCTAGCTTCAACTTCTAGACTTGTTCTCATCGTAGTTTCTAAATCTGATGCAGAAACTAACAAATGCCCATCATTTATTTCAAATAAGAAATTGTCTAAAATAGGTAATGTATTACTAGTAGCTAAAACTCCTGAAATACTTTGTAAGTGACGTAGAAGCGTAGTGCTTGATACAATAAAATTCATAAGGTCTAATTTATTTTTATTTTTCCTTTATTAGTAACAAATGTAGATACAATTTTTATAATATTTTAATTCATTTTTCCAATTTTTCATTTAGTTCTACACATTACTTTTTTTTATTTATAAAATGAGTTTACTTGTTGATTTACAGAGTTGTAATTAGATTTGTATAACTTTGATTCTTAGCTAAATTTATTTTTATTAACACCATAATTTATAAATCAAAAAAAAGATTAACTTTGTCTTATGAGTGATTTTATAGTTTCAGCACGTAAGTATAGACCCCAAACTTTTGATACAGTTGTGGGACAAAAGTCTATTACTTCTACGTTAAAGAATGCTATTAAAAATAATCATTTAGCACAAGCTTTTTTATTTTGTGGTTCTAGGGGGGTAGGTAAGACTACTACTGCAAGAATTTTAGCTAAAACAATCAACTGTTTTAACAAAACTGAAGCTGTTGAAGCTTGTGATGAATGCGAATCTTGTCAATCTTTTAATTCTGGAGCATCTTTAAATGTTTATGAATTAGATGGAGCATCGAATAATTCTGTTGATGATATAAGAAGTTTAATTGATCAAGTTAGAATCGCACCACAGTTAGGTACTCATAAAGTATATATCATTGACGAGGTTCACATGCTTTCAACATCTGCATTTAATGCTTTTTTGAAAACATTAGAAGAACCTCCTAAACATGCTATTTTTATTTTAGCAACAACAGAAAAGCATAAAATCATCCCTACAATTCTTTCTAGATGTCAGATATTTGATTTTAGTAGAATTAAGATTGTTGATATTGCTGATCATTTAGCTTCAATTGCTGTTAAAGAACAAATATCTGCAGATTCTGAAGCTTTACATTTGATTGCACAAAAAGCAGATGGAGCTTTGAGAGATGCTTTATCTATTTTTGATCAAATAGTAACTTTTGCAGGTAATAATTTAACGTATCAAAATGTAATTGATAACCTAAATATTTTAGATTACGATTATTATTTTAGAATAGTTGAAAGTGCTCAAAAAGAAGATATTCCAAATGCTTTATTGCTTTTAAATGATATAATAGATAAAGGTTTTGATGCTCATAATTTTATTGTTGGTTTGTCAGATCATTATAGAAATTTATTAGTTTGTAAAGATGTTAGAACAGCTAATTTATTAGAAGTTGGTGAAACAGTTCAACAACGTTAT
The DNA here is from genome assembly GCA_947375085.1 of Flavobacteriales bacterium. Next base: position 4,400 of record CANCEQ010000172.1, on the reverse strand, counting down.
ATCGATCAATCTAAACAAATTGATGGAAATATTCTACTACGCTCTTTAGGTGTACTTTCTAAAACAGATGTAGATTATAAAGCCGCTAAAAATCAACGACTATTAGTTGAGATGGCATTAATGCAATTGTGTTCGATTCAGAAAGAATTGGAAAAAAAAAACGACTAACTGATCCAGTTGCAATAATTCCGTTTCCAAATCAGACTTCTAAACAGGAAAATGTAATAAATACCACTACAAAAGTTCAACCTGTTACTCCTTCTACTTCCTTTATAAAACCTGAAGCTAAAATATTATCTGTTCCTACTGGTCAGTTAAATACTTCAAATCTTTCGATAAAACAAATATTGACGCCAAGTCAAACCACTGCTTCTACATCTGAAATGAGTGCTAATGGAGATTTACCTTTCGAAAATTTCACTTTCGATCAAGCTAAAATGGTTTGGAGGAAATATGCACATGATATGAAATCTAAGGGAATGGAAACCTTTTACAATGCAATGATAAAGAGGGATCCTAAAATTAATGATAATCAAAAGATTACAATGGATGTAGATAATCAAGTTCAAATTGATTACATTACTCCACATTTGAATGATTTAATTGGGCATTTAAGAAAAGAACTTAAAAATTACAATATTAGCGTAGATTTTACTTTATCAGAAGATAAAGAGTCTCAAGTAAAATTCTTAACAGGAAAAGATAGATTCGCCTCTTTAGCAAAGAAAAACCCTAATTTACATTCTTTTAAGACAGTATTTAATCTAGATATTGAATTTTAGAAAATAATAAAGTCATTTTTATTCAATGAATCTATTTTAATCCTGGAGACATTTGAATTGTCGATAAATTTAAAGGAAAATAGATATGTCCTAATAAAATAGGATTCAATGCAAAATACTGACATTTAACTAGTTGTCCATTTGGCATTTCACACCAAAATTTATTCATATCAGCATCTTCCATAACACCAAATTCATTTTGTTGAGGTTCGTCTGATTTTATTCTAAACATTCTTAATTTAGTTTTCTTTTTATTCGTTTCAGTAAGAGTTAAAACAACGAAAGGTGTTGTTTTTTTTAGGCTATCAACTTGTTTCTTAGATAATTCGTAGTTAGGTCCTTCAAAATGTATTTTTTTGAAATTATTTAAATATGAAAATATCATTGAAGTGTCAACTTTTGCTAATTTAGAGTTTTGTTGGTATACATCTAATTTAACACCTTCTTTATGAACTCTAAAACTTCTAATCGGTTCTTTAATATATTTTACATCTACATCTAATATTTCACTTATAGGTAAAGAAAATATTTTGGTACACATCCATTTTCTAGGATCAGCAAAAAATCTAGGTTCTATTATGCCATTAAGACCTTTAATTTTCATGATTACTGGTAAGTCACTTTTCCCAAATTCATCAGAGTCAAGTAACATTACTTGTCCATAATGATCTTGAGAAGCCGTTCCTATATACCATGTCTTAGTCCATTCTCCATTTTGATAAATTTCAACTTTAGTATGTTGTACAGACATTAGTTTAATTTGATTTTTTCTTGAGTTTTCAGGAAGATATCCTTTGAATTCAATGTTTTTTAATGCATCTAAAATAAATTGAACATTTTCTTGTTGTATGCATTCATTTTTTGTGCTTTTCCAAACACCATTTACTTTTATTAATTCGATTTCAAATTCTTGAATATCTTTAATCACTATTTTGTCTACTGATTCAATGTCTTCAATGTTAAAAGCAATTAATTCTGAATCTGTAATATTGCTTTTATTCATTAATTTATAGGTATACAAACCTAGAAATACTATAATTATAATCGAAATAATTAAAACGATGTTTTTTTTCATTTTTGAATATTTTACCAATTATTTTGAATATTTTCTTTTTCTAATAGAATGCATTGCAAACGCTAATAAAAGAACTATTCCACATGGAATAATTAAATTAATAACTTTATAAAATCCTGCTTCAGTTTTTATTTTTTCATTGTTGATAGCATGTACGTCAATTTGTCTACTCCTAATATCTATTACAGAACTTTCTCCCATCATATAATCAACTAAGTTTTGTACAAACTCTTGATTTCCAAAAGAATGTTGTAATCCTATTTCAGCTAATTTTGGATCGAAACGTAAATCATTTATTTGTTTCGGTCGATACATCATTTCTTTCCCGTCTCTAGAAGGCATCGAATCGTATTGGTTTTCTATGAATCGGCCATTTCCTACCAATAAAACTTTAGTTTCTTTAGTGCTTCTTTCTTTATATTTAGCTACTGGATTATTTGCATATTCGTCAACAATTCTATTCTTGTAATGAGATTCAAACGAGCCTTCAGCTAAACCAGCCAAACATATTTGGTTTGACTTATCAGTTGGGTTAGGGACAAGTTCAGGATTTTTACCATAATTTAAAGCCATGCCTAAATTAAGCATTGGTGCCATGCCCGTTCTAGTAGAATTTGATGAAGATGTTAGAATAGGAGTCAAAACATTTTTACTTGAACCTACAAATTGAATTTCTGAAGCATATTTAAGTGATACAAAATCAAGGTTTCTTGAAATTGGATGTTTACTAGGTGTTGCTAAAATATGAAAAAACCAAGGAATTAATGATTGTTTCGCTAAAGGAACAACTTTTGGAGCACATTGAGCATCAATTACAAAATTGTCATTCAATTTTAAACCGTAATCAAAAAGCATTCTATCAATTCCTAAATTATACCGAGTTGAATGTGTAACTCCAGTTGCATTCAAAGTATCTTCATTAACATTTAAAGCATCTAAAAAGCACATTAATCTTCCACCTCTCATTACGAATTGATCGATAATGTACATATCTTTTTCAGAAAATTGAGTTCGAGGTCTAGCAATTACTAGTCCATCAACATTATCAAGTGCGCTTAAAGAGTCATTAATTGTAATGTCTGTTAATGAATAATATGGAGACATTAGAGCTCTTGCTCTTTGAGTTTCACGATATTTTAATTCTCCATGACCTTGTAAAAATGCAATTCTAGGTTTAATTTCTTGAGTTGCTCTTCGTAATGAACTGATAAGCATATATTCAAGATTATTTATAGAATTTTGAATCATTTCAGTCATACCTTGAAGTTGGTATGGTTTTCCTGGAGGTGTACCAGGTAAAAATTGAATCGTATTTACTGTCGCTCCTTCATAGTCTATAATTGCCCCAGGCCACAATAACAGTTGGTTTTGTGCACCATCTTTCATGTAAACAATATCCATAGGCATAATTCCTTTTCCTTTGGCATAAAGAGTCTCATGAAGTGTTTGTTGTTCACCCTCAGTTCCTGTCATCGGGTTAATAAATTGAAATTCTATTCTTTTTCCTGCGTATTCTTTAAATTCTTTTAATTTGTCTTCAATTGAATTTCTAAAATGTTTTAATTCAGATGGTAAATTACCATCAAAATAAATGCGAATTAAAATTCTATTTTTAAAGCTTTTTTCATTTGTAAGATAATCAATAGTTCCCTCAGTAAGTGAATAACGTTGATCTTCTGTGATATCCCAACGTTTACTTAGAAATGAACTTATAATGTTTAGTAAAACAATAGCAACTATGACAATGACTAAAAAAGTCCAATTGTACATACCTTTAATGATTGATTTTTTTTCAGCCATAATTATTTTTTTAAACTTTTAACGACTGTTAAAGCTGCATAAATGAATAATGAGATAATGGATAAGAAATAAATGATATCACTTGAATCAATTACTCCTCTTTTTATAGCATCGTAATGGAATGACATTCCTGAATATTGAATAACAGAATCAAAGCTTCCCATTAAATTAAAAGATCCAATTAAAGTTAGACCATCATAAAAAATCCAACAAAGGAACATACCAAGAATAAAGGCAACAATTTGACTGTTAGTAATCGAAGAAGCGAAAATTCCGATCGCAACAAAAGTAGATCCTAAAAGTATCAGTCCTAAATAAGATGTTAACGTTGCACCACCATCGATAATTCCTACTGGATTTCCTAGGTTATACATTGATATATAATATACGAATGTTGGAAGTATTGCAATGATTAATAAAGTAACCCCCGCAAAATATTTAGCTAACAAAATTTTTAAATCTGAAATTGGTCGAGTAAAGAGTAATTCTATTGTCCCAGTACGTCTTTCTTCTGCAATTGACCTCATGGTAATAGCAGGAATTAAAATCAGAAAAATAACTGGAGATAAGTTAAAAAAAGGAATTAAATCAGCTTCAGTCCCTTCTAAAAGATTTGTGTTATATGAAATAATCCAATGAAATAATCCTGATGCAATCAAATATATGAGTATGAAAATATATCCAATGATTGAACTTAGGAAGCTTCGTATTTCTTTTAAATAAAGTGCTTTCATTCTAAATTT
>CANCEQ010000171.1 GCA_947375085.1 Flavobacteriales bacterium | reverse complement strand
GTACTTTATGGATCAGGTGAGCAAACTCACTTTTCTGTAAAAGTTATTGATATCGAAAGATTGATCTATTCTCCAGAAGTTTACCAATTCGAAATTAACATCGATGGAAAAGTAGCGAAAGCGGTTGTTCGTGAGTTACAACAACACCCGGTTAAAGGTACTATCCAACACGTTGACTTCTTACAATTAGAAGATAACAGACCAGTAAGAGTTGCTTTACCAGTTCGTATCGTAGGTTCTGCTAAAGGAGTTATGAGTGGGGGTAAATTAATGCAGGCTTACCGTAACTTAAGAGTTATTGGTTTACCAGGTGTTATTCCAGATGCTATTACTTTAGATGTTACTTCATTGAAAATTGGACGTTCTATCCGTGTAGGACAAGTTCAAATTCCTGGAGTTACAATTTTAGATCCTCATAGTTCTGTTGTTGTTTCTGTTCGTATGGCGCGTGGTGCTGTTAAGCCAGTTGAAGACGAAGACGATGAAGAAGTAGTAACTGACTTTGTAGTTCTTTAATTCTAAAGAAACTTTTTAAAGTTGAAAAGGTCATCTCTTTGAGATGGCCTTTTTTTGTGGGGTGAAGTTTTTTTTGTGGGGTGTTTTAAAATTTAGATTTGTCCTCCCCCTCTGCCCCCAGAAGTACTCAATTTATTATCTATCATTATTTTTCGGAAGTCTACGTCTTCCCCCTTCGGAGGGGGATTAAGGGGAGGAAAATTTGAAGAATACTTCAAATTAAGATAAAAAAGCTGCCTCAAAATAAATTGAGGCAGCCTTTAATAAAAGTTTATATAAGACTAATTTTTAATAATCTTAATAAAATTAACCTTTCCTTCTTGATGTACTTTGACGAAATATAAACCTTCCGCATATTCTGTTAAATCAAGAGTGAATTTATCTTTTGGAGAATTAATGGTTAAAATTTCTCTTCCTAATTGATCCGATACTTCGATTTTTTCTGGTAGGTTTTCTCCTAATTCAATATTGAATTTTCCAGATGAAGGGTTGGGGTAAATAGTCATCTTGAAGTTATCCAATTGTATTAATTGTTTTGTGGCTGCCGTTTGTGAAGTACTTGTGTTTAACAAAGCATTTTTTAATTGAAATGTTCCAGAAGTACAATACTCACTAGTGAATGACATAACAATATTGTTGATTTGTAAAGGGTCTGTCAACTTTGTGCCAGCATCAACTCTATAACCTTGAAATTCAATTCCATTAGGTGATATTTTCATAATATTATCACTACATCCTATGTAATTTACTGCAGAAGCATCATTATAGTTTTTCATTTTATTTATATCAATTGGTTGCACACTAAATATAGGAGTTGTATTGCTTGAAAATACATTTGGTGTTGTTGAAAGTAATCCGTCTATCATATTTTTTGTAATTATTTTAATATACGGATACTTATTCAATGCATCTAAATCACACCATTTGTTATTGTTAACGTTTATTACAATTCCGGAGGAACTGTTTTTTTGAAATGCCATAATCGGACAATAGGTTATTTTACCTTGACTCGAAGATCTATCATACGCGATAATTTCTGCTTTATAAAAACCTAATGCTTCTTTTGCAATTATTGGGTGTCCATTAGAATCGAACCCTTTAATTAGAGTCCCATCAAATTCTGTTGAAATTCCTTCAAAATTTAAAAAATTGCTATTAACACCTGTAAGTAAAGGTGAATTTGTTGATAATACTTTATATCCATTAAAACCATATTGAGTATAAGTTGTATCACCATAACCAAAACCTCCATTTAACCAATCAGACCCTATACTGCTCAAAATAGAGTATTTCAATGATGGTCTACTCCAATCAGTCGTGTTTTTTAAAGGTTCTGTATTTGCAATCGGATCTTCCACATATTGTCCTCCTTTGCTACCTATAAAATGGGTTTTTTGCATATTTAATAGATCAAAAGGTGTAATATTTAAACCGTAAGTATTATCCAAACCTTCACCAGGCCCTCTAAAACAAATCATTTGAGGATTATTTGAATCTAAATTATTATAACGAACATGCCACCACATCGTATTTCCAGATAAAACCATCGTATGATGTCCATTTTTAACAAATAAATCGAAATGTAATCTAGCTTCCCTAGTCCAATATTCACTGTGACCAATAATAATCATTAATTTTGATGAAGCTATTGAAGAATAATCTTCCATGTCTTTATCTGATATAATATTGTAATTATAATTAGTATTATTTAACCATTTTAAAAAACCAATGGGCTTAATATTTTCGTCGCTAACAGCTGTGTGAACCATTGGTTGTCTTAAAGAGACGATGGGATTGTAGTTGATGTAAGTAAGCGAATTTGTAGGGTCTGAAGGATTAAGAACTTTATGAGGATATCCATACATCCCAGTTCCAAGAGAATCGCCATGATGTAAATAAGCAAAATCCGAATTTGTTGGATAAACTACAACTATATCAGCATTACTATTTCCTTTTATAATAAATGGAATTTCACCTTCATTAGAATTAATATGATAGAGTCCACTTTTTAAATTAGGAACTCTCCAACTTTTTGTAATACCATATCCATAACCATTTCTTTCAGGAAAATTTGTATTTACATCTTGCTGTCTCATTGAAAAATTAGGAATTGTTGCAATAGGATTGTTATCTATATCATAAACCACTATATCCTCTACTGAATTATCGAATCCATTTCCAGCAGTATAAAAATTAATCATTTCATCAACAAAATAAGAAGACTTATCTGTATATCCATTGACAATTATGAATGCATTTGTTGTTTTACTATAAAATACTAAAGCAACAAATAAAAAATAATATATTTTCATAATTATTAAAAATTAATTTGAAATTTTTTGTTTTAATTCTTCATTTTTTTTCTTCAAAATCTCTATTTCTTTATTCATTTGTATAACGTATAGAGTTAATTCCTCAATCTTTTGCATCTGAATTTTTTGAAGTTCACCTACATTCATACCTTTTTCAGCCACTTCCAATGCACTTGGTACTTCTGGTAAATGATGATTTAAACTGATGTATTTTTCAATTTCATTTATAGGCATCAATTTATAATTATTGTTAAAAACATAATCTGGGAAATTCAATTCTGTTACGTATATAGCTCTTGCCCATGTACTTCCATCTTTTCCAGATACTCTCAAATAACTCTTATTACCTGCATAATCTTGAACATCTAACATATTTGATGTAGAAGTTGATTGCACAAACCCTGCTTTTATTAATAATCCACTACCATTTCCTCCTCCATTTATAATTGTAGAAGTGTATCCGGTGTTAAATGAACTATTCATAGTTGTACTTCCATCTTTCCCTGAAACCTTAAAAAAACTTGTTCCAGTATTATCTTGAATATCTAATAATCTAAATGCACCACCGTATTGAGTGTATAAATTATCTGCTAAATTCTGTACATTACCTGCTTTAATTAATAAACCACTACCGTTTCCACCAGTATTCTCTATACTAGCAGTAAATCCCATATTATTTAAAGTAACAACATTTAATTTATAGCTTGGTGATTGAGTACCTATTCCAAAATTTCCAGCAGTTGTTAATCTCATTCGTTCAACTGGTACTGAAGCAGTTCCTGTTTTAAACAAAACATCATGAAGAGAAGAAGAACCCAAAAATTGGCTAGGACCTGTTTGAGGACCTGTTAATACAGTTGTACTACTTGAAGATTGAGCTTGTAAAGCACTTGATAATAATGTAGCACATCCTAATGATGTAATCATTTTTTTTAAAAATGTTGTATTCATAATTTATTATAATTTTTCGCCTACTCTATTTAAGCTTTTCAGCTAACGCTTTTTGAAATATGCAGCGAAATTAATTATCTATGTATATATTAATTATTTCATTTTTTTATCGGTATATATAAATTTTTTAACTGTATATTTTTAACCAACTATAGGAGTATTCATTATGAATCAAGCTTTTTTTGATCTATAATTGATGTATTATTTTTAATGAATTCTAAATAAAATCTACCTTTTAAAATTAAACTTCTCATCTTTTTACCTAACTTAATTATAAAATTTAAATCAAAATCTATGAATCACCATTACAATACCAACCTAAAAAAGTATGCACGCGAATTAAGAACTGCTTCTGTATCTAAAGCAGAAAAATACATTTGGAAAGCTTTATTGAGTAGAAAACAAATGGGAGTGGCTTTTAAAAGACAACGACCTATTTCTAATTTCATTGTTGATTTTTTCTCAGCAGAAATTCATTTAGTTGTCGAAATTGATGGAAGTTCACATTTAAATAAAGGTGATTATGATGCTTATAGGGAAAACAAATTGAAAGAATTAGGGTTTACGATTATTCGATTATCTGAAGGGGAAGTTATTCAGAATATTGAGGATGTTCATCAACAAATTTATCGAGTGATTGAGGTTTTGAAAGAGAGATAATAAATTGAAATTTAAATTATCAATTTGTCCTCCCCCCTGTCCCCCCTCCGAAGGGGGATGAAGTGCATACCCGAATTTATTATCTATCATTATTTTTCGAATGTCTACGTCTTCCCCCTTTGGAGGGGGATTAAGGGGGAGGATTACTTTAATTCGAAATAAAAATTAATTCAAGTACATCGACTGAGCCCCGTCGAAGTCAATGCGCATCCAACCAATTCCCTGCCAATTTCATCTCTACTTCCATAGGTACAACTAAGTTTACCGCACTTTCCATAGCTTCTTTTACTAATGCTTTCATCTGTTCAACCTCATCGTTGTGAACGTCAAACACCAACTCATCGTGAACTTGCAAAATCATTTTTGATTTCAAATCGGTCTTTTTCATTTCACGATGAACTGCAACCATTGCCATTTTTACAATATCAGCTGCCGAACCTTGAATTGGGGCATTTACTGCATTTCGTTCTGCATATCCTCTTACTATTGCATTAGCAGAATTAATATCTGGTAAGTACCTTCTACGTTTCATGATTGTTTCAACATATCCGTTTTCTCTTGCAAGATTTACGGTGTTATCCATATATGTTTTGATAGTTGCATATTCAGCAAAATAACTATCGATAATTCCTTTTGCTTCTGTTCTTGAAATGTTTAAATTTTGTGCTAAACCAAAAGCGGATTGACCATAAATAATTCCAAAGTTTACAGCTTTTGCTGCGCTTCTTTGATCTCTTGTTACATTTTCAATATTTACATGAAATACCTTCGCCGCAGTTGCAGAGTGAATATCTTGGCCACTTCTGAATGCTTCAATCATTGTTGGATCTTCACTTAAAGCGGCAATAATTCTTAATTCAATTTGAGAATAATCGACCGCCATTAATTGAAAATCAGCCCCTCTTGAAACAAATGCTTTTCTTATTTCTTTTCCATTTTCTGAACGAATTGGAATATTCTGTAAGTTCGGATTATTTGAACTCAAACGTCCAGTTGCAGTAACTGTTTGCATAAAATGTGTATGAATTCTTCCATCAATTGGATCACATAATGTTGGCAATGGATCAACGTAAGTACTTTTTAATTTACGCAATTGTCTGTATTCCAAAATCATTGGAATAATCGGATGATCTTTTTCATGTTTCACTAAAACATCTTCCCCGGTAGCATACTGACCTGTTTTAGTCTTTTTAGCTTTCGAAGAAATTTTCATTTTTTCAAATAAAACTTCCCCTAATTGTTTTGGAGAATCAATATTAAAATCCATTTCTGCAATTTCTTTGATTGACTTTTCTAATGCTAAAATTGTTTTTTCAATTTCAGTTGAAAAAGTATGTAATCCTGGAACATCAATTGCTATTCCTTCTTTTTCCATTGATTTCAAAACTTCAACCAACGGCATTTCCATGTTATAGAACAATTCTTTTAAATGTTCTTTTTGAATTTCTGGTTCGAAAATTTGTTTCAACTGAAATGTAATATCGGCATCTTCACATGCATAATCACTGATTTCTTCAGGAGCTAAATCGCCCATATTTCCCTGCCCTTTTCCTTTTTTACCAATCAACACTTCAATTGAAACAGGTTTGTAAGAAAGGTAAAATTCTGATAAGAAATCCATGCTTTGTTTCGCTTCAGGATTAATCAAGTAATGAGCAATCATTGTATCAAAAGTCGGCGCTGAAACTTCCATTCCATAACGATTCAATACCTGAATATCGTACTTAATATTGTGAGCAATTTTCTCAATAGTCGTCGATTCGAAGAAAGGTCTAAATTCTTCAACTATCTTTTTAGCCTCATTAAAATCTTTCGGAACCGCTACATAAAATCCTTCTCTTTCTTTATACGAAAAAGACATCCCTACTAAATCAGCATGTAAAGCTTCAACGGAAGTAGTTTCTGTATCAAAACAAACCTGACTTTTAGAAAGTAAAAGTTCTAATAATTCTTTTCGTTCTTCCGGATTTGTAATTAAATGATAACTCGGTTTTTCTGTAACAATTGTTTTATAATCAGCTGTTGCGACTGGAGATTGCTCAACCACTAAACTTTGTGTTCCAAATAAATCCATTTGTCCTTCATTGTTTGTTGTGGCAGTTACAACAATATCTTCACCTATAACTCTTCGTGCTAAATT
>CANCEQ010000170.1 GCA_947375085.1 Flavobacteriales bacterium | reverse complement strand
CTTCCATCGATGTAATAGGTCTCGGCTGGTTGTAATTTATCGATGAATTGATTGTCTAATTTGTACCAGTAGTGATAACGGTCTTTATTGGTTACTAAATGATCGGTTTCATCTTTGTTTGTTGTTGGACCTCTATACCCATTCGCAAAGACCAAAACGCGTTGTGGAAGCATAGATTTCGTTTCTAAAATATAATTCGTTACATCAATACCTGAATACGTGTAAACTAACTCTTTGCCTATTTTCCCTCCTTCTTTTAAATACGTTAGAACGGTATAATGTCCGTTTGATTCAAATTTGATATTGTTTTTTTCTAGAATGATTGAATCACTGCTTTTAGATTGAATCCATTGATTATCAGAAAGTATTGTAAAATACTGAACACTACCTCTTTTTTCACAACTCCATTTATTTCCTTTTTTGATAAAAGCCATACTTCCAATTGAAGTAGCTTCCTCACGTACTAAAGGATAGTTGATTTTTGTTTTTTTACCATTTTCTTTTAATTCAAAATGATGTTTGACTTTTACAACTGTTTTAACGTGAGCAAAAGCATTGATAATAGATGCTAATTGAGGATATTCAATAATGGAATGGCTTTCTTTTTTTGTAGATATTGAAATATAGTAATTTTGAAGATAAGGTTGATTTACCTTGTTATCAAGGATGTTTCCAGCTGAATCTTCTTCCCAAAAGTAATAGGAAACGAGTCCGCCGGTGGATTCAAAAGAATGTGGAACAATGTTATTTTCAATTGTATTTAATGTGTCTATTTCTTGTGAAAAGAGATTTCCTATCCAACAAGTAAAAAGAAAAAAGACAATTGATTTCAAGTTGAAAACTATAAATTTTTCACGTCATCAGAGAAAAATACACGATCTCTATCTACTAATGATTCTAATGTATTTTTAAAATCAACTTGATCTTCTTTGGGAATACACGTTAATGAAAACGTCATTTGTAAATCTTTTATGTAATCAAAAAAGACCGTTTGTTGATGAATGGTAACTTTACGTAAACCAGATAGATACAATACTTTTACTTCTCTATCAGCAACAACAACTGCTTTGGAAGTCAACCCAATTCTGTATAATTTTTTTGTTTGACCTAATATCATAAAGATAAGATTATCCAATGAACCCACCCATAAAGCCGAAGCTGGAGCGATTGCGTCAGGACAAACATAGTACAATGAAATTCCACCAGAACACATTATTAATGCTTCAAGCCATTGATAAAGAAACACTTGTTTTCTTCGACCTTCTCCCATTGATACATTCCATTTGAATTTTTCCGTTTTGCTAACCATTGCAACTCCCATCCATCTTCGAACACTTCTACGAACGATTATGATATAATAAATAATTCCCAATGAAAGGAAAATTTGGAATTTGAAAGGCAATGAAGCACCCGATGTTTTCAAAAATTCAATAGGCAAATCGTACCCAACGAAGATCGCAATGACCAACGTTGGGAATGAGATTAGCAATAATAATATATTGATGAATTTGTTCATATTTTAGTTTGGAATCATCTTAATCTTGCGAGTAAGTTCTTCTATTTTTCGTTTAGAATTTGCAATTTTTCTTTCCACTTCTTCTTTCATCGCATTAGCTCCTTTAGAGTTAGCGAAGAAACCTAAATTGTTTTCGTATTGAGAAATATCTTGCTTAATTGTATCGATTTGACGACGCAATTCCATTTTTTCTTTATCCAATAATTTAGAAGCAATCGGACTAGCTTGAAGTGTATCTAAACGCGCTTGGAACATCACTTGCTCTTTTTCCTGACCTTCTAATTTTAAAGCAGTATACAATTTATCAAGTGCCGTTTTGTAAGCATTGTAAATAGTGTCTTTATGAGCAATAGGAACGTGACCAATCGCGTTAAATTCATTAGAGAATCCTTTTAAATCTTCAATTGCTTGTTTTTTATCTTCCGGTAAAGTGTATGCTTCAATTTTAGCAACTAACTCTTGTTTAGTAGTTAAATTCGATTCATTCAATTTATCTTGTTCGGCAAAATGAGCTGATTTCGCGTTGAAAAATTCGTCACAAGCACTTCTAAACTCTTTCCACAAACGTTGCTCGTTTCTTTGTCCTGCATTACCAATGTTTTTCCATTTCTTTTGAAGTAGAATTAATTGTTCTCCAGCACCTTTCCAATCAGTAGAAGTTTTTAATTGATTTGCTTGGTCGATTAGTTTTTGTTTCGCTTCAGCTAACGCATCAAACTCGTTTCTTAAACCATCAAAAAATTCTTTTTTAGAAGCAAAGAAAGCATTACATTCCGCTCTAAAAAGAGTCCAAATTTCTTCGTTTTCTTTTTTCGGTCCGAATCCAATTGTTTTCCAAACATTTTGAATATCAAATACTTCTTGTGTTTTTTCTTCCCACAATTTAGTAGTTTTCAATTCAGTATTTGAAGCAACAACTGATTTTAATTTCTCTAATAAGATTTGTTTTTTCTCGATGTTATCTTGAAGAGTAACTCTTCTTTCATCGTGAAATTTATTGATTCTTTCATAGATAGCACGAACGCTTTCTAAATACGATTTTTTTAATTCTTCCCAATTATCGCGACCAACAGGACCTGTTTCTTCCCATTCGTTTTGAAGCGATTTGATTGTTTTCTCTACCTCTTTTGTAGATTCAACCGTAAGAAGGTTTTGAATTTTTGTAATTAATTCTTTCTTAACTTGCTCATTTATATGTAAATCGTGATCTTTCAATTCACGATAAATTTTCATATTGTAGAAAAAGTCTTCTAAAAGACGAGAGTACTCTGCTTGAATTTCATCGCGTTTTTCTCTCGGAATATCACCTACTTGTTTCCAAGCTTCGTGAATTTCTTTGTAAGCACCAAACGCTACGCCAATGTTTTCTTCATTTTCGATGACTGCTTTCAAACGAGAAATCAATGCTTTTTTCTGACGTAAACAATCCGCTTGTTGCGTATTTTTTTCATCTATAGCTTTCGTTCTTTTCTCTTTGTAAACAGTATAAATTTCATAAAATTCATTTCTGATTGGATCGTCTTCACGCTCGTATTCCACAGATTCGCCGTTTGCTTTTGCTTCCAAAACAGCTACTTGTTTTTTACGTTCTTCTTCCAATACATAATCGTCGAAACGAGTTCTTAATTCATTTACATCACGACTAACTGATAATACATTTTCGTTAGCAGTTAACGTTTTTAATTCATCTAAAAATGCCATTTTTTCCATAGCGCAGTATAATTTAGGTTTAACCTACAGTTGATGTTGTTTGTACTATATCAAAATTCGCTAAAGCAACAAATTGCTCAATACGATTTTCTACATCTTGTTTTGTTATCGTTAATAATTTTTCAGTTCCAAATTTTTCAACACAGAATGAAGCCATTGCAGAACCATTAATGATTGCACGTTTCATATTGTCGAAAGAAATATCATCCGTACTTGCTAAATATCCAATGAATCCACCAGCAAATGTATCACCAGCACCTGTTGGATCAAATACTTCTTCAAGAGGTAAAGCAGGAGCAAAGAATACTTTATCTTCATTGAACAACAACGCTCCGTGTTCTCCTTTTTTGATGATTAAGTATTTTGGTCCCATTGCACGAATTACTTTCGATGCTTTTGCCAATGAGTATTCTCCAGAAAGTTGACGAGCCTCTTCATCGTTGATGATTAAAACATCTACTAATTGGATTGTTTTTTTCAATTCATCCAATGCGATATCCATCCAAAAATTCATCGTATCCATAGCGATTAATTTCGGACGTTTTGCTAAACGCTCAATCACACTTCTTTGAACTTGTGGACTTAAATTTCCTAAAATTAGGTAATCAACACCTTGGTAACTTTCAGGGATGATAGGATCAAAGTTTTCTAAAACATTTAATTCTGTCACCAATGTATCTCTAGAATTCATATCGTTGTGGTAACGACCTGACCAGAAAAATGTTTTTTCTCCTTGTTTAATTTGTAAACCTTCTAAATCAACTCCTTTTGCAGCCAATGTTTCCAACATTTCTTTTGGGAAATCATCACCAACAACAGAAACTATTTTTTGATTTTGCTCATAAAATGAAGCAGATAAAGCGATATAAGTACCCGCTCCACCAATTATTTTATCTGTTTTTCCAAAAGGCGTTTCGATTGCATCAAAAGCCACACTACCAACTGTCAATAAACTCATCTTTATTATTCTTGATTTTAGATAACAAATTTACGTAAAATCCTTTAGAAACAGTAGAAAATAGCAGAACTTATGAAAGAGTTAATTTTTAGGTAATTTTTTGAAAATGTAGGGTGTTTTTAACTTTAGAAGAAAAGGTGTTTTTTCATGATTTAACACAGAGTTTTTTTGAATCTTATATTTTAAAAAACTTTCATTTGTTTTCTGGTTCGCGGTTTTTAACAACTTGATTAAAACAACTATTTTTTCATTTAATTTTAAAATTAGGGATAACTTTCTAAGTTTATCATCAACTATTTTTTAAACAATTACCGCAACTTTTAAACAAAATGAGCGAATTATACCTTTAAATTCTACTTTTGTTTAAAATATCAAGCATATGATTCCTAGAATTCAATACAAAGCTATTAAGCAAAAAATTGCTACCAACAAGTTACTTCTTTTAACAGGTCCTAGAGAGGTAGGTAAGCAGACAATCGTTCAGGAAATATTGACTGCAGCAGGATTTGCTTACATGGAATTGAATGGACAAAAACGAGCGACTAAAAAAATGTTTGAAGTCGTTTCGGAGGAATCATTAAAAGAATCGTTTGGTTTAAATCGTTACGTGGTAATTCACGAAGCTCAATACCTTGATAAATTACAAGATATCATAGAGGTTTTACTTTCAACTGATTGGAATATCACATTGATTTTGACGTGTTCGTATGAACCTGTTATGGATGAATTATTGCGCGAAGTTTTACAATTGCAAGGTTTAGAAATGCAATTAATGCCTCCTTCATTTTACGAATTGGCGCAACACAATGGTTTACCTGTTGAAGAAAGTCTGTTAGAACAACGTCTGATTTATGGTAATTATCCTTCTGTTGTTTCAAATTTGGAAAAAGCAAAACCAAAATTAAGAGAGTTAGTCGACCAAGTTATTTTTACCAATTTAGGAGTTACTGACCGAATCAATAAGGGGAAAAAATTAATGCACATGTTGCAATTATTGGCTTTCGAAGTGGGTGATGCTATTTCATATAATGACATTGGCGACAGATGTGGCTTGGACAACGAAACGGTTGAACGTTATATCGATTTATTAGAAAAATCATTCGTGTTAATTAAACTACCATCTTACTTCAATAACCACCGTTACGAGTTAAAGAAAAGTCACACCATTTATTTTGTAGACAATGGAATTCGTAATGTATTAATCAACAATTTTAATCCAATGCATCTAAGAAATGATTGGGATAAAATTTGGAAAAATTGGTTGATTTCAGAACGTATTAAATGGAATCGATTGAATAACAAAGAAGTAGAATATTATTTCTGGAAAACACATACAAAACAAATTATGGACTACATCGAAGTAGAAAATGGTTCTGTAAGTGCCTACAAAACTTCGTGGGAAAAAAGAAAGAAAATGAAGTTCCCAGCAAGTTTCGCTGAAGCCTATCCATTTTCAAAATCATTCGCTTTAAATCGTTCTACTTATTGGGGGTTTTTGACGAAGAAGTAGGTTTGGGTGTTAGAAATTGGGTGTTAGGTTTTAGGTCTGTGTTTATATAATTGTTTAAATAAATGAAGCTATATATATTTCTCTTAACAGTATTATCCTTTTCAGTAGTTGGGCAAACAGATATTAAATCTCAAATTATTTCCAATTTTAATGAGATTAAAACACTTCATACGGATGAAAATTATTCAAACTTGGAAGTATTCGGAAATGCTATAGGTGATTCTAAAATTGTTTTTTTAGGTGAACAAGACCATGGTGACGGAACGACTTTCGAAGCAAAAACATCAATTATAAAATATTTACATGAAAAGAAAGATTTTGATGTTTTAGTTTTTGAAAGTGATTTTTGGGGATTAACAACAGTTTGGGATAATTTTCAAAAAAATGGATTTAATATCAACCAAATCAAAGAAAACACATATAAAGTTTGGAGTCAGTGCGGGCAAGTTGAAGAATTGTTTAATTACATTGAAAAATCATATTCGTCTAGTAATCAACTAATTGTTTCTGGAATGGATTGTAATCACTTTTTAGTAAATTCTAAAAAGAATTATAAATCTGAACTTACTCATTTTTTACAAAGTCAATCTTTTTATTTGAATGATACTATTGAAAGTAATTCATTCATTCGAATTGCTAATAACCTAATTCAGGAGGCTTATTTTAATGCTAAATACCAAAATGAAACACCTGAAGTTGATAAATCATTGTTTAATAAATACATCGATAAAATTATTCCAACTATAACAGATTCCTTTTGGAAGCAAGAATTAATAAATTTAAAAGGGACAGCATTATTTATCTGGTCTAATGGAAATCTTACAATTCGTGATGAATATATGGCTAAAAACTTGCTTTGGCTCTATAATGAAAAGTTCAAAGGGAAAAAAATTATCGTTTGGGG
>CANCEQ010000169.1 GCA_947375085.1 Flavobacteriales bacterium | reverse complement strand
TTATCTACTGGAGATAATGTGGCTATTCTAAATGGAAAGGGTGTTGAGTTTGTTACTAAAATAATTGAAGCTCATCCAAAACATTGCAAGGTTGAAGTAGTTTCTAAAATTACGGAAGAGTTACCTGAAACTAATCTACATATTGCTATAGCGCCAACTAAAATAATCGATCGAATTGAATGGTTTTTAGAAAAAGCAACTGAAATTGGTGTGACTGAAATTACGCTTCTACTTTGTTCTAATTCTGAACGTAAAATAGTTAAAGAAGAACGATTAGAGAAAATTCTTGTTGCTGCAATGAAACAATCGAAACGTCTATTTTTACCTAAATTGAATTCGTTGGTAGATTTTAATTCTTTCTTAAAACTTCATCCGAAAGGCTTAATCGCTCATTGTTATGATGGAGAAAAATTTACTATTTCAGAAAAATTTGAAAAAACTGACTGCCCTATTTTAATTGGTCCTGAAGGAGATTTTTCAATTAGTGAAGTTGATAAGGCTTTGAAGTCAGGATACACAACAATTACATTAGGTAAAAATCGTTTAAGAACAGAAACTGCTGGACTTTACGCTGTAATGCAGGGGAAGATGATAATTGATAATTTTATAACATAGAATAGGATTTAAATCCTATTCTATGTTATAAAATCAAATAATAAAAACATTGAAAATGAAACAATTAGTATTATTTATTTTTATTTCGCTTGGCTATTTTACTTTTGCTCAGGGAACGTATCAATTAGCTGTTTTAAAATACAATGGGGGTGGTGATTATTACGCGAATCCAACAGCTCTTCCAAATTTAATTTCATTTAGTAATCAAAATTTAGCTACTAATATTTCTAAAGAGGTTCCTTATGTGGAAGTAGGAAGTCAAAATTTATTTCTTTATCCCTTCGTTCATATGACGGGGCACGGAAATGTGGTTTTTTCTCCTTCTGAAGCTGAAAATCTTCGTAATTATTTATTAGGAGGAGGTTTTTTACACATTGATGACAACTACGGAATGGATCAATTCATTCGAACTGAACTTAAAAAAGTATTTCCTAATAATGAATTAGTGGAACTACCTTTTAATCATCCGGTTTTTCACCAAAAATTTGACTTTAACGGATTACCTAAAATACACGAACATGACGGTAAACGTCCACAAGCTTTTGGGATTATTGTAGATGGCCGTTTAGTTTGCATTTATACGTATGAAACAGATTTGAGTGATGGTTGGGAAGATTCTCAAGTTCATGGAGATTCAGCAGATAAAAGACGTCAAGCACTTCAAATGGGAGCTAATATTTTGATGTATGCTTTTATGGGAAGATAGGAATAAGGTTGAGGTTGAGTTTGAGATTGAATAAAGAAACTATTTACAACTTAACTAATTTTTGTTTAAAATTCATTCCATTTTCGCCTTCAATTTGAAGAAAATAAATCCCCTTTTTCAATTTTGAAGTATCTACTATAATTTGATTTACATCACATACTTTAACTTCTTCAATTTCAACTACTCCAATCGAATTGATTAATTTTAACTGAAGTTTAATATCACTACTTCCAACACTCACAACCAGCTGATTATCAAAAGGATTTGGGCAAATGTTTAAATTTATATTTTTCTCAATATCGCTCAATGAATTCGTAAAATCAAGTAATTCGAAATACTCACCCATCGTTGGAACATCTAAATTTTTACCATTTATATTCGATTGATTAATATATCTTCCAATTAAGCTTTTAATTGAATCATTAAATTGGGGTGTATAAAGTTCTAATTGGTTAGCATAAGCTTTCATTAACCATCTAAAACCAGTACTGGAACCACATTTATAAGTATAATCCAGCATGTTTTTCACTGCTTTGAAATTCATACTTTCAATTTCATTTTTACTATTCGCGTTCGTAATCAACGAATTAATAGGTAGACAGTTTTGTAAAATAATACTGTGATACCTTGAATTTGCATTATGACCGTCCACCCATCTTCCATTAGTTAATTGTCCAGGTAAAACTGAAAGTCGAATCGTTTTAATAGCTCGATTAAGATAAGAAGTGTCGTTCGTCAATTGATAAGCTCTCGTCAATCCTAATGATACAAATGTGTTGTAATTGTAGTTAGAATTAAATGATAACGTTTTAAAATAGTCACCTAAAGAAACTACAATCGACTTATAATTAGCTTTATTCGTTAAAAGATAAGCTTCATAATAGGCATTTGAAATCACACCAGCATCAAACTTAAATTCTCCTGTTCCTTTATCATCGATTATCCAACCATTTTTTAAAACATTTACAGAATCATTTCCACACGAAATCATAAAATTATTGATGATTGAGGTAAATGTTGGATCCCCATACATTCTTAAATCAGGAAATGGAAATGCACCATTCGACAACTGCATTGTAGCTAAACTATCCAAGGCTCTAACTGCCCAATTCGTATAGTTATTTTTACGAACTAAATTTGTTTCCTTTTGTGCAATTTTAAGTAATCCAGCAGCAATTTCTGCTGAAGCTCTTAAAAATAAAGAGTTCGGTTGATAGGAAGGTGGTTTCAATCCTAAAGCTGACTTCCAAAGATTAGCATAAACCAAACTATCCTTGTCAATTAACAGTCTAGATAATGAAATTGAATTCGTTAAATCCAACCAATTGGTTGCTGACGTTAAATTAAAATAAGTTTCTTGAGCATCAGGCTTCCCTCCTTCTGAACCAAAATCATTTTTTAAAATCGTACTGATTGAATCTATTTTAACTACATTTTCAGTCTTCAATAAACTATCTAATTGATGAATTCTTGTATTAATCTGAATTGACTGATTACTATTTAAAACTTGTACATCGCCACAATTTTGTGAAAAAACTAGATTTATACAACTGCAGAATAGAAAGCTAATTATACTTTTAAATCTCATTAATAGAACTTTTTAGTATTCTCATTCTTTTCTTTCCTCTTTGTAATAATTATTAAAAGACATAAGAGTGTTAAAACAATCGTGATAGGTGTAAAAATTTTAGTTTCCAAACTACTTCTTGAAAACAAGTTACCTAACGTATTGAAAAAGAAAAGAATAAACATCAACCAATAAGAAATTAGAAGATGTTTTGAATTCACTTTAAGTTTGATTGCTTTCGAATCCACCAAAACAATCATTAAAAAAAACAGATTTAATAAAATTGAAGTAAATTCAAATGAATACATTTCACTTTTAGAATTTAATCTTCCTCCCCAAACGATTGAATAATCGATTAAACCTATTATTATTGAAATGTGAAAAAGTAATACAGCACTAAAGATAATAGAGAGTATTAGTAAAATTGTCTTTTGTAAATTCAAGTTTAATAGAAATTAAAACCAATCATAAAATTAATAGCAGTTCCTACACGTCTACCATTTTCTAATGTTGAAAAACCGTGTTGAACTCTTGTTTGTAAATCTATGGTCAATTTTTCATTTTTCCAAACTTCATAACCAGTCCCAAGTAAAAAAGACGGACCAACATAAAACTTTCGTTCAGTCTCATTTTTTATATCATAAAAAGCAGGAGCATCAAAGGTTAAACCGACTCCTCCAAGTCCCCACCAATTATCTTTCATCCAATATTGAACTGAAGGAATAATGCCTTCAAAACCTCTATCTCTTTTTCTACCATCATTATTACATTTATAAATAGTACCTGGTAAATGAACCAAAATAGCAGTTTTTGAATTAACCATTGTACCAAATTTAAAATTAGGAAATGACAGACCTAACTGATCCTCATTCCCAGCTTTAGGTGAATTTAAATAAATTTGAGATACTCCAATTGAAGCTCCAAAAATAAAACCTTCTCTATTTAATTTTTTTAATTCATTTTGAGAAATAACTAAAAATGAATTAATTAAACATAAAACAATTATACACTTTTTCATCTTTTTTATTAAATTAATTAATAATGCAAAAGTTGTAAATGTTTAAATTAAAAAAGTTACCCTATGGTAATAAATTAATTTTGAACGATTTTTTTTCGTATTCTACTTAAACTTTGTGGAGTGATTCCTAAATAAGAAGCCAAATATTTTTGAGGTGTTCTAAGTATAATATTAGGCTGAAACGTTAACAATTCGATATATCTTTCTTCAGCTGTCTTTAAAAGTAAATCAATTTGTTGTTTTTGTTTATCAACGAAAGTAGATTCTGCAGAAACTAAAAATAAAAACTTCCCCATTTCTGTCCCTTTCAATAATTCTATATTTACTTTTGAAATTCTTAACATTTCTGATTTTTCCAAAGCAATTGTCTCTAAAGGTGAGGATTCTCCATTTATCAGTGACATATAATCTCCAAAAAAAGATTCCTCATAAAACAAATCTAAACAGACATAATTATTTTCTTTCCATAAAAAAACACCACCACTTCCCTTCAATATAAAATAACCATATTTTTCAACTTCATTCGCCTGTTTTATTATTTCATTTTTATCAAAAGACACAAAATCACATAATTTCAAAAATGATTCCCACACTTCTATTGGAGCGTCAAAAAACTGATCAAAAGATAATTTTAAACGTTGAGCTAGCATAATTTTACTAAATAATTATTCTTCAATAAACACCCGAATGTATTCCAAAATTTCCAACTTCTGTTTTTTAGAAGCATTATTTGCCATATCATTATGGATTGTATTTGGCAATTGTACGATTGTTATGTTATATAAACATTGCTCTTCAAAAGATGGTAAAACTCCCTCGTCAGGTAATTGATCACTTGAACGAATTGAATATACACAAGGATAACTTACTCTTGGTAATGAAACTCTTCTATTGTCTAAAGAAATTACTTTATGAACTAATTCAGGATACATTTGGGTAAATAACATCGACATATCTCCCCCATTTGAATGACCAATTAAAATAATTTGATTCGTATTTAAATTCAAATAATCGGTATGAATTTGATTCAATACAAACTTGATATTTTGAACTCCTTTCAACCAATTTGGTTTTCTTAATTCTTGAAGATTACCGCTCATCGCTAGAGAATCATCCCCTTTTTGTTCGTGCTGAATACTCACTACAAAATAGCCTTTAGAAGCCAAATATTCACCTATATAAGAATATCCTAAATACGAATCACCCCGATTAAAACCATATCCATGACTAAAAAACACAACTTTTTGATTAACAATAAGTTGATCTGTTTTAGGTTTGTAAATTTCAACAGGAATTTTTCGATTTCTTACACTATCAAAATAGTCAATTCGTTCTTTTTTAACAGAATACAAAACAGAATCGATTGATTGACAAAATAAAATATTAGAAAATAAAATGAAAAAACTAATTAAAACAAAGAATTTCATACGAATTTATATTTTCCAAGGTGGATTTAATCTATTTTCTCCTGAAGAATATAGAATGATTAAATTATAATCTAAATCACGAAGTCTTGCTTCTCTCCATAGCCACACTTGATCAATTGGAAGTTCTTCAAATATTACTCCTTTGGAAATTAATTCTTGAACTTGCTGATCCAAATTCTCACATTCAAAATAAATCCAAATCCCTTCAAAATTCGACAGCTTTTCAACCTTATGAATCGAGAATGTATTGTCACCGTCCGGACAAATAAATCGTACATAATTTGGTAAAGACTTTACAATCAATGTAAAGCCTAATAATTCATAAAATTCAATCGCTTTTTCAACATCAAGTGATGGGATTGTGATTTGATTTAATTTCATATTTAACTAACTAACAACCTTATATTTAGTTAAAAGCACTGATAAATGATGTTTTGAATGTCCAGCTATCAACCAACCTAAAGTTGAGACAGAAATATCATTATTATTTGCCATTCCAACCAAATTAAGCATATTAAAATTCATAGATTTAAACAATGAAATAGTTGAATTTCTAACTAAAATAAATTCATCCAATAAATCAGAAATTGATCTATTTACAGTATTTGAATTTGCCACTAAAAAATCATCATCATATCCCGATAATTCAGTTTTATCATTTCTTGAAAAACGTAAGGCTCTGTAGGAAAAAATTCTTTCAGCATCTATAATATGACACAAAACTTCTTTAGATGTCCATTTATTAATTTCATAAGAATAATCACCCTTATTTTCAGGAATTGAAGTAAAATAAGGTATAATTTCATCTCTATTCTTTTCTAAAGCCACGATTAAATCTGATTCCTGAACTAACTCTAAATAATTTTTTAAATAATCAGATAAATTTTCAACGATTGGTTTACTTATTGTCATTATTAATATAAACTTAAAATCAAATTCTATTTCCCTTCAATCCAATCAATTATTGATGCATCATTTGGTAATGTTCTAGGGTCTATTACTTTCACTAAAACACCTTCTTCATTTAAAAGATATTTTTGAAAATTCCATTTCACAGAACTTTCTTCAACTCCATTTAACGATTTTTCAGTTAAGAATTTGTAGACCTCACATTTATCTTTTCCTTTTACAACCACCTTATCCATCATAGGAAAAGAAACACCGTAATTCTTTTTACAGAATTCAGCAATTTCAGTGTTTGTTCCTGGTTCTTGACTCATAAAATCGTTTGCTGGAAATCCGATAATTACAAAATTTTGACCTTTGTATTTTTCATACAAAGCCTC
>CANCEQ010000168.1 GCA_947375085.1 Flavobacteriales bacterium | reverse complement strand
AGCAATATCTTGCATTTTGGCTCCATACAAACCATGCTTCATAAAAGCCGATTTTGCAGCTTCTAATATTTTTTCTTCTGTATTTTTTTCTTTTAACTCCATAGTTTAACTATTTGGTTAAACCAAAAGTATAACTAATTTTTGGTTTAGCCAAATGGTTAAAAAATATTTATTTCATAGTAAAAATCTAAATCAAATAAAAAGGCCAACCAAATTGGTTGACCTTCTAATATTTTAAGTCTTTAAATCTAATATCTTATAGTCTTAAATCTATAGAACCACATTCACAATTCTACCAGGAACAACAATCACTTTTTTAGGATCTTTTCCTTCCAAATATTTCACAGCTTCCGCTCTGCTCATCACTTCTTTTTCCACTTCTTGTGGAGTCAAACTCAATGGTAAATCGACTTTAAATCGCATTTTTCCATTAAAAGATACGGGATATTCGAAATTTGCTTCTACTAATACACTTTCATCAAACGATGGAAAATGAGCATAACTAATAGTTCCGGTTTCATTTCCTAACTTCTCCCAAAGCTCTTCTGCAATGTGAGGAGCGTAAGGTGAAAGTAAAATTACTAACTCTTGTAAGATTGATTTATTGTTACATTTTTGCTCTGTTAACTCATTCACACAAATCATGAAATTAGAAACTCCTGTGTTGAAAGAGAAACGTTCTAAATCATCTCCTATTTTCTTGATCGTTCTATGAAGTGTTTTTAAAGATTCTTTCGTCGGTGCTTCAGATGATAATTCACCTTCGAACAAACGACACAGTTTTCGCAAGAAATTATGAACTCCATTGATTCCTTTTGTATCCCAAGGTTTGAATTGCTCCAAAGGACCTAAAAACATTTCATACATTCTCAAGGTATCTGCTCCAAATTTCTCAACTAATTCATCTGGAGTTTGAACGTTGAATTTAGATTTAGACATTTTTTCTACTTCATGTCCACAGATATAATCACCATTATCTTCTGAGATGAATTCAGCATTTTTATATTCCTCTCTTGAATTTTTGAATGCTTCGATGTCTAATTTATCATTGTCAACAATTGAAATATCAACGTGTAAAGCGGTAGTTTGAAAATCATTTTTCTTACTAGCTGTTACAAATTTATTCGTATCATTTATTCTGTAAACAAAACTACTTCTTCCCAAAATCATCCCTTGATTGATCATTTTTTGGAAAGGTTCATCAAATGAAATGAATCCTTGATCGTACAAGAATTTCGTCCAGAAACGAGCGTATAATAAATGTCCTGTAGCATGTTCAGAACCACCAATATATAAATCTACATTTTTCCAGTAGTCTGCTTTTTCTTTGCTAACAAAAGCTTGCTCATTTTTAGGATCCATATATCGCAAGAAATACCAAGAACTACCTGCCCAACCTGGCATTGTATTGAATTCCATGTGATCTCCTTCGAAATGATTCCAAGCAGATTTTTCAGCTCTTGCCAATGGCGGTTCTCCTGCTTCTGTCGGTAAATATTTATCTACTTCAGGAAGTGTAATTGGTAAATGCGCATCATCAACTAAATAGGGTAATTCATCTTTGTAATATACAGGGAAAGGCTCGCCCCAATAACGTTGTCTAGAGAAAACTGCATCACGTAAACGGTAATTCGTTTTTCCTTGACCTAAACCTTTTGCTTCGATGGCTTCAATCGCTTTTTTCATTGCTGATTTTACCTCCAAACCATTCAAGAAATCTGAATTAGCTATAACGCCTGATTTCTCAGTATAAGCTGCTTCCGAAACAACTACATTTTCGAAAATGTTTTTGATTTCAATGTTGAAATGTTTCGCAAAATCCCAATCACGTTGATCCCCGCAAGGAACAGCCATTACAGCTCCTGTTCCATATGAAACCAATACGTAATCACCAATCCAAATTTGAATTTTTTCTCCTGTAAATGGGTGAATTGCAAAAGCTCCAGTATTTTGTCCTGTAATATTTTTTACATCCGACTGACGGTCACGTTCTGATTTCAGAGAAGCATTTTTCTTGTATTCAGCAATTTTTGAAGCGAATTCAGCTGTAGTGATTTGATCCACTAACGGATGTTCAGGTGCTAACACCATAAAAGAAACTCCGAAAATTGTATCTGGTCGAGTTGTGAAAACTTCGATAGAATTTTGACTTAGTTCAATAGAAGAATCCTCCCCCTCAGTCCCCCTCCAAAGGGGGAAGTGAACTGAAGAACCAACAGATTTTCCAATCCAGTTTCTTTGAATATCTTTTACAGAATCTGTCCAATCTAAACCTTCTAAACCTGTCAATAATCTTTCAGCATACGCTTTGATTCTCATTGACCATTGACGCATTAATTTTTGTTCGACTGGATGCCCACCTCTTTCTGAAACACCATTTACAATCTCATCATTGGCAAGAACAGTTCCTAAAGCAGGACACCAATTCACCCAAGAATCAGCTAAGAAAGTCAAACGATATGCTTGTAACGTTTCATCTTTCTTTTTTGTGTCGAATGCTTTCCATTCTTCTGCCGTAAAAGTAATTTCACAATCAGAACAAGCATTTACATTTGCATTTCCATTCGTCTCAAATTCAGCGATTAATTTAGAAATACGTTCAGCTTTGTTCGTTGTATTATCATAATAACAGTCGAATAATTGTTTAAAAATCCACTGTGTCCATTTGTAATATTCTGGAGATGAAGTACGTACTTCTCTATCCCAATCAAAAGAAAAACCTATTTTATCTAATTGGTCTCTGTAACGTTCTACATTTTGTTCTGTAGTTACAGCAGGATGCTGACCTGTTTGAATTGCATATTGTTCAGCAGGCAAACCAAAAGAATCATAACCCATTGGATGAAGAACATTAAATCCTTTCAAACGTTTGTAACGAGCGAAAATATCGGAAGCGATATATCCAAGTGGATGACCTACGTGAAGTCCTGCACCTGAAGGATAAGGGAACATATCCAAAACATAGTATTTCGGTTTAGAACTGTTATCTTCTGCTTTAAACGTTTTATTATCTGCCCAAATTTTTCTCCACTTAGGTTCGATATCTTGAAAATTGTACTCCATGGTATTGTTTAATTCTTTTGAAAGCTGTAAAGTTAGTAAATTTCGTGCACAGGTCAAAGGTCGTTAGAGCATAGCTTAAAAACAAAAAACTCCGCTGACAAATCAACGGAGTTTTCAAAGTAATTAAAAATAATAATTAATAGTTTCCAAACATAACACTTGTTCCGTATGGACTATCAATTGGATTGATTATTAATGTTGGGATTTGAGCATCATTAGAAATGATGTATTGCTCAGAGTTCGTTCCAATTGCACCTAATAGATTGTTTTTATTTAAGTTCATGATTGCAATTAAATCAGCATCAATTGTAACGGCATGTTTCACAACTTCTTTCTCGAAATTACTTTTTTGTGCAATTGTAGTAGTTACTTCAATTCCTCTTTCAGTGAAAAAACGATTAGCAAATAATATATTTGCTTGAACTTTTTTACGTAAAAATTCGTCTGTTTCGTTTGGAGTAATAACGTGAACTCTTGATTTAAAGTATACTGCTAAATTCGCTACTACCGCTAATTTTTGTTTTGTCTCTTTATTTAAATCCAAAGGAACTACGATATCATCGTAACCTGTTGGTTTAATTCCTTTTTCTTGAACGATGATAAATGGAACATCTGAATGCGTAACAATTTTTAATGCGTTACTTCCAGTTACATGTTGCCATCCTGTAGCTCCATGCGTACCCATGAAAATTAATTCAGCATGGTGTTCAGCAGCAAAATCACCTATATCATCAAAAATGTTTCCAACTCTAACTTTAGGAATTAATTTAACAGTTGTATCAAGTGCACCAAGAACTTCCGCTAATTTAACTTCTGCTTCTTTGATGTTTTTCTCTTTTTGAACAACGTGCACAACATAAATTTGAGCATCTAATGTTTTTGCAGTAGCAATTGCATGATTTAATGCATTTTCAGCAACAGCAGTAAAATCGTGAGGAACAATAAATGTTTTAGTTTCCATAAGTAATGTATCTTTTTTAGATATAGTTTAGTACAAAAGTAATCATTATCAAAATCAGTCGATTAAAAAATTGAATGATTTATCTAATTTAAAACAAACTTAACAATAAGAAAATATTAGTTCATCTAAATATCATCAAATTTGGCTTACTAATTGACAAGTAAAATTAATGCTGCAAAATTAAAAAAGTATTCGTCAAAATAGAATTTATTTAAAAGAAAATATATGCCAATAATTGGAAAGTTATTTAAGAAATCTTCTGAACTTAGTTTCAAAAGGAATTATAAAAAAGGAATCAAATACAATAGTCAACTTAGAACACTTTATAAATTACTCGATAAATCAAAAGAAACCAACTTTGGAATAAAACATCGATATACACAAATAATTGAAAATCAAAAAATTGTAAATGATTATCAAAAGAATGTACTAATTACAAATTATGAAGATTTTTATGAGAATTGGCTTGTAAAATCAATTGAAGGAGAAAAAAATCACACTTGGCCAGGTAAAATAAGTTACTATGCTCTATCATCTGGAACTACTGGTTCTCCAAGTAAACGAATTCCAGTTACAAAACAGATGATTCGTTCGTTTCAAAAAACAAGTGTAAGCCAAAGTTCTACATTGTATAAGTTAGATTTATCAAAAGAATTTTATGGCGCAAAATTTCTGGTAGTTGGTGGATCTTCCAAATTGAAAAAGATTGGTAATCATTTCGAAGGAGATTTAAGTGGAATTTTAAAGAAAAATACTGCTTTCATTTTCAATCCTTTCACTAAACCGAACAACAACATCGCTAAAATCGCTGATTGGAATAAAAAATTAGAGAAAATGATCGAAAAAGCTCCTTCTTGGGACATTGGAATCATTGCAGGTGTTCCGAGTTGGTGTTTGATGTTGATGGAAAAAATCATTGAGCGATACAACTTAAATACCATTCACGACATTTGGCCGAATTTTGAGGTATACATGCACGGAGGGGTTTATATGCAACCCTATCAAGCACGTCTTGATAAAATAATAGGTAAAAAAGTGTACCTCCTTGATACTTATTTAGCAAGTGAAGGCTATTTTGCTTACCAAACTGCACCGGATAGAGAAGGAATGAAATTATTGCTTTCAAATGGTATTTTTTATGAGTTTGTCCCTTTCACAAGTGAGTACTTTGATAACGAAGGAGTTTTAAAAGACAATTACAAAGCATTGACAATTAGTCAAGTAGAAATGGGTGTCGATTATGCGATGGTTATATCTACAAATGCTGGACTTTGGCGTTATATGATTGGAGACTTAGTTCAATTTGTTGATGTTGAAAACAATGAAATCAAAATTACAGGAAGAATCAAACAATATTTGAGTTTGGCTGGAGAACATTTATCATTGGATAATATTAACACAGCATTAACAAGCATTTCGAATCGATTGAAAATTGAAATTCCAGAATTTACCATTTATGCAAATAGTGAAGAACAAAAGCACGAATGGTTTATTGGATCAACTGCTGAAATTGATACTGAAGTATTAAAATCCGAAATTGACAAAGAACTAGGGGAATTAAACGACGATTACAAAACGTGTAGAAAACACAATCTGAATGACCCAACAATCCAGGTTTTAAGTCCAGATTTATTTTACAATTATCTTGAAAAAATCGGTAAATCTGGAGCTCAAAATAAATTCCCAAGGGTATTAAACAACGATCAAGCAAAGAATTGGATTTCTTTTTTAGCTGACAAATAAAAGATTGAGAATTATCCTCCATGTAATAACCACCAACCCAATGGAGGATAATTCAACAATCCGATTTAGTTAATTCGCTCATTCATTTTCAAATTAATCACATCCCAATTATATGTTTAACCTCTATTTCGGTGATATTTCTTTTTTGTCCTTCTTTGGATAGATACGTTCTGTTAACTAATCTTCCGTGAATGGCTAATTGTTTGCCTTTTTCGCCATAGTTCTCAATAAATTGAGCCATGTTTCCCCAGGCAAAAACACGGTGCCATTCGGTATTTTTTTCATCTGCGCCATTTTTTGATTTGTGTAAGTTATCGGTCGCTAAACTAAATCGTGCGATTTTATTTCCATTCTCAAACTGTGTAATTTGGGGTGGCATTCCCATATTTCCAACTAACGTTACGTGATTTCTTAAAATATTCATAATTCAAGTTTTTAGATTAATTTATTAAGGATTAGATTGAGGTAAGGTTAAGGATAAGCTTTAAAGAATTACTAAATCGTTTACTTCTACTTGTGAGATATACTTACGCTCTCCTTCTTTGTTTTTATAGAAACGTGTTATTAATTTTCCTTCGATGGCCATACCCATTCCAACCGATCCAAGTTCTTCTAGAATTTTAACCCATCTTCCCCAAGCAGCTAATTGATGCCATTGATTTCTACTTTTCGGATTTCCTTTTTCATCTAAGTACGTTTCTTTGGTAGAAAGCGTAAATTGAGCAATTTTTTTTCCTCCTTCTAGTTCAACAATCTTTGGTGTTGAACACATTTTACCAATTAAATTTACGTGATTCATAATGTAGCGTTTTGAATGATTATTAAAATTAAACTTGTTTCTAAGAATGGGTTGAAGGTGATTATTTAGCTTCTTGTTCTGTTTTTTCAG
>CANCEQ010000167.1 GCA_947375085.1 Flavobacteriales bacterium | reverse complement strand
TTTGTAATAATTCCTTTATTTTGTTTAGTTAATTCGTCATTAGAATATTTTAAAACAGCTTCTTCCCAAGTAATTTTTTTAGCATTTAATTCAGCATAGCATGAGTCCATTTTTGATGCTGCATCAACTAATTCTTGACTATTGAATTCAGGCATAATTAAAATATGTCGACATGTATAATCATCACCTTTTCTTTCAATAAGCGTTACGATATGATAACCGTATGTACTTTCGAATACTTCTGAAATTTCACCTACTTTTAGATTGAAAACAGCAGCTTCAAATTGTGGCACCATCATCCCACGTGAAGCACTTATTTTACCGCCTTGAGAAGCGCTCCCAGGATCCATAGAATTTATACGAGCTTGTGTTTCAAAGCTTTTACCATATAGCACAATATTGTTTCTAATTTCTGTAAGTTTATCGTAAGCAACTTTTTTATCCGCTTTTGTAATTTCTGGATAATGAACTATTTGTTGAAAGCTTAATTTGGTATTGATAAGTGGAATACTATCTGCTGGAATTTTAGAATAAAATGCTTTTACTTCTTTAGGTGTTACTGAAACATTTGACGTTATTTTATGTTCCATTTCTTGAGAAAGTAAACGTTCTTTAATAATCTCTTTAAATTCTAATTTGATTTCAGTAGTTGATTTCCCATAATATTCTTCTAATTTTTGTCGACTACCAATTTGTTTTTCAATCATTCTTAAACGACTTTCCATTTCGCTTTCTACTTGAGCATCAGGAATAACAATACTGTCAATATTTGCTTGATGTAAAAGTAATTTTTGAAACAATATTTCTTCTAATATTCTACATTGATCAATAGAATCGTTTGGAACACCTGACTGTTGAGCTTGAAGTGCTTGTGCTTGTATATCAGATATTAAAATGATATTATCTCCAATTTGAGCTGCAATTTTGTCAATTACATTTTTCTCGTTTTGAGATAAAACTAGAATAGAAAAAAATAAAGTTGAAAGACTTAAAAGTATTTTAATTTTCATTGTATTGAATATAAAAAAACAGGCTAACATTTATTGTCAGCCTGTTTTAGAAGTATGAAGTTTTATTTTCCTAATGAATATAAAACTGTAGTATTAATTTTAACCGGATGTTTAACTTTTAATTGTTCTATCCACTGTTTTTCCAAATAATTCTGAAAGTCTGAAGTAACAATACCTTTTGCTTCATTGATTTCTTTTTGAGATTCAGGAAGTAATTCAGAAACTTTAATCACATAGAATTTCCCATCTAATTCAAAAGGTTGATTGTTCCCAATTTTAAATTGACGATCTTTAAGGAAAGGTGTATTTTGTTGCTCGAATTTATTTGTTCTTACTCTTAAATTTAATTCAGTGTCTTTATTGATTACTTCCAATACATGTTTAGAATTAATTGTATCGTTTTGAATCATTTTATAAACTTGATCAGCGATTTGTTTATTATAACATTCATAAACTAAAGCATCAATTCTTTTTCCCCAAGTGTATAAATTTCTATTTGAATTAAAGTATTCTTTCAATCCATTTGTATCTTGAATAGCTTTATTCCAAACTTTATCACTCATCACTTCGTATAGAATAATACCGTCGTGGTATTCATTCATTAAAGCTTTGAAATCTGGATATTTAGATTCTAATTTAGATTCTTCATAATTTAATATCTCTTCTTTTTCCCATTTAGCATATTGTTGTTTTAATTGGATTGAGAAATTTTCTTTATTGAAATTTTTTTGGTTTTTCTCAATAAATTTTGCGAAAGATTGTTGAGTGTGTTTTTGACCATCTAATTTAAAAAGTACTTTATTCGTTTTTAATTTATCTGCTGTCCATTTTCCTTGAAAACAAGTAGAGTCTATATTTTTCTCAAACCATTTTAAAGATCTTTTAGATTTATCTTGATAGTTATAAAGATTTTTCAATTTAGAAACATATGAATCTTGTGTTTTCATTGCTCTTTCATCTTTATTAACTCTGTTTTGTAATTCTTTTTTAGAATCATTAAAAGATTTTAATTCTGTCCACTCAAGTCGTTTCACAATGTGAAATCCGTAGTCTGTTCTAATAGGTCTACTATAATCACCATTGTTTTTTAATGCAAAAGCAGCATTTTCAAAATCAGTTACCATTCTAGTTGTTGTTCCAGAACCAAATACTGGAAGAACACCATCTTTCGAATTTGAACTTGGGTCATCAGAATAATTTTTAACTAATTCCTCAAATTTTTCTCCTTTTTGAAGTTTCTCATAAATCTCGTCAATTTTCTTTTGAGCTGATTCAATTTCTGAAGCTGGATCATTTTTTGAAACGGCAACCATAATATGAGCTACTTTAATTGTACCTCTTGCTGGTCGACTTTCAGTCACATAAATTAAATGGTACCCAAAACGAGTTCTAACAGGATTTGAAATCTCGCCAATTTTAGTATTGTAAGCAGCATCTTCAAAAGGATAAACCATTTGAAAAGCTGTGAAAAATCCTAAATCACCACCATTTGATTGAACTGAAGGATCTTCTGATCCGCCTGTAGCTTTAGCAACTGTTTCAAATTTCTCACCTTTTAAGATTCTGTTTTTCAAAGCCAATGCCTTATTATAAGCAGCAAGAGTATCTGCAGGTAAAGCATATTGATCACATCTAATTAAAATATGTGATGCACGAAGTTCCGTTTTTGTTCTTTCATACGCTTCTTTAACCATTGATTCATTTTTAGCTGAATCAACTAAATAAGGAGAAGCAAGTTGTTTTTTGTATCCTGCTAATTCTTTTTTAAGTTTAGGAATTGTATCGTAACCCAACGCTTCAGCTTCAGCAACTTTTAATTTGAATTTTGTAAACATTTCCATGTATTCATCTAACGATTTTTGATCGTATTTTGGATCAGGATTGTTTTTTAAATAAATCTGTTGAAATTCCGATTTAGTAATTTTTTTATTTCCTATTTCCATTATAATCGGATCATTTTGACCAAAGCTGTACAATGAAAATACAGATACTATTAAAAGTAATAAATTCTTCTTCATAAAGTTTTATTTATATTCTACTAAAATTTAAAAGCTTAACGTTGAAATTGAGTTTTTATTTTATGCTGTAATTTGGAGCTTCTCTTGTAATTGTAACATCGTGAGGATGAGACTCTCTCATACCTGCATTTGTGATACGAATAAATTCAGCTTGTTTTAATTTTTCAATAGTTGGAGCTCCACAGTAACCCATACCAGCTCTTAAACCACCAATAATTTGGTAGATAACTTCAATTAAGTGACCTTTATATGCTACTCTTCCAGAAATTCCTTCAGGTACTAATTTTTTAACATCATCTTCAGCATCTTGGAAATATCTGTCTTTAGAACCTTTTTGCATTGCTTCTAATGAACCCATTCCTCTGTATGATTTGAATTTTCTTCCTTCGAAAATAATAGTATCACCTGGAGATTCTTCAACACCTGCAAACATAGAACCAACCATAATTGTGTCAGCTCCTGCAGCAATTGCTTTTACAATATCACCAGTGTAACGAATACCACCATCAGCAATCACAGGAACTCCAGTTCCTTCTAATGCTCTAGCTACATCATTGATAGCTGTTAATTGAGGTACACCTACACCTGCAATAATACGAGTAGTACAGATAGAACCTGGACCGATACCAACTTTGACAGCATCTGCACCAGCTTCAACTAAATATTTAGCAGCAGCAGCAGTAGCAATATTTCCTACAACAACTTCTAATTTTGGATATTTTGCTTTAACTTCTTTTAATTTCCCTACAACTCCTTGCGTATGACCGTGAGCTGTATCAATGATAATTGCATCTACACCAGCTTCAACCAATGCATCAACTCTTTCGATAGTATCAGCAGTAACTCCTACAGCAGCAGCAACTCTCAATCTACCAAATGCATCTTTACAAGAATTTGGGTGTTCTTTTACTTTAATGATATCTCTATAAGTAATTAAGCCAATTAAACGATTGTTCGCATCAACTACAGGTAGTTTTTCAATTTTCTTTTCTTGAAGAATGTCTTCAGCAGTTGTTAAATCGGTTCCGTCAATTGCAGTTACGATATCTTTTGAAGTCATTACTTCACGAATAGGACGATTTAAGTTCTTTTCAAAACGTAAATCTCTATTTGTAACAATACCAACTAATTTTCTTTCTTTATCAACGATTGGAATACCTCCAATACTGTTTTCTTTCATCGAATGGCGAGCATCTTTAACCAATGCATCTTCGTGTAAAGTAACAGGGTCTAGGATCATTCCACTTTCAGAACGTTTTACTTTTCTAACCTCTAAAGCTTGTTCTGGAATAGTCATGTTTTTATGAATAACTCCAATACCACCTTGTTGAGCAATAGCAATAGCTAATTTAGATTCTGTAACAGTATCCATAGCTGCCGAAATGATTGGTGTATTTAAAACAATGTTTCTTGTGAAGTTACTTTTTAACACAACTTCTCTAGGAAGTACTTCTGAATAGGCTGGAACTAATAATACGTCGTCGTAAGTTAAACCTTCTCTAATTTGACTAATATCTGAAACTGACATGTTGAATTCGTTTACTAAATTCGTGCAAAGATAACATTGTTTAGCGATTTCTGTTTTTTTTGAGAAGAGAATATTCTTGTTTTTTGGGGATTTTTTGGTGAAAAAATGTTAATTCTTTTCAGTGTTCCATTAAATTAGGGTAACATTGTAAACGTAAATTGTCGTAATGAAGTATTTTATCATTCTTTTTCTTTCCTTATTCTCGCTTTCTTGTTTATCTCAAGAGGTTAAAAAAACAGCTAGAGATAGTTTGGGAGTTATTCAATTATCAGGTGTTGTTGTTGCTGAAAATGGTTTAGATCAATTACCCTACACGACTGTTTTTGATATCACTACAAGAAGAGGTGTGTTAACTGATTACTATGGTTATTTCTCATTTGTAACTTATCCGGGAGATACATTGATGTTTTCTTATTACGGTTATAAAACTTCTAGTTTTGTTGTTCCGGATACATTGAAAGATAATAGATATTCGATTATCCATATGCTTCAAGAAGATACGATTAATTTACCTGAAGTAACTGTTTATCCTTGGCCTTCTCGTGAGAATTTCGCAAAAGCGTTTGTTGATATGGAACCTTATTCAGATGAGTTTAGAAGAGCGCAACGTCAATTGTCGGGTGAAAGTTTAGCTTTTGCTGCTGCTAGACTAGAAGGTGATGCCTCATTGTCATTTGGTTCAGCTCAAAATCAGATGTATACCAAGATTTATACAAACGGTCAAATGCCTGTAAATAATTTATTGAACCCGTATGCTTGGGCGAAATTTATTGATGAATGGAAAAAAGGAAATCTGAAAAAGAAATAAATTAATTTTCAGCTGTCTCTGTATTCTTAGAAGAAGAAATCAATAAGGTGATTGTTCCAATTGTTAAAGTAGTCGAAACTATTTTGTAAAGTATTGGATTTGATTGACTGGTTAAAAGAATAAAGATAAATACAACAGCAGTAGCCCAAAATGAATAACGAGCAATTTTACTGAAGATATCTGATTTTTTTCTTAATAAATGAAGAATTGCAACTGTAATTAAGAATGTTAATCCAGCCAATTCAAAAGGCCACAATGAATTTAATTTTTGAGGAATTAAGATACCATAAAGTACGATTAGTATTAAAACGATACCACCATAAAAAGTAGTAAAAGCTAATTCTGAATTCGTTTTTTGGATACTGTACAATGAAAAGAAGATACAAGTACTTACAGTGAAAACACTTAAAGCGTCAATTAAAGTGAAAACTGAAATCGAAGTGACTAATAATAAAATAAGTGAAGTTATTAATCCTGCTACTGATGCTAATAAAAGCGAAATAGTTACTTTTTTCAATGTTTGTTGTATTAATTTAGTTTAAAGGTAATTAAAAAATGTTCTCTTACTAAAAAAGCCTTGCAAAATTTTTTACAAGGCTTTTAAGTATTCAATTTTTATTTTAATTCTTTGCTAATGCTTTTCTGTTTTTTTCAACGGCACAAATTAGATTCCATAATGCTCTTGATCCAACATTTGCATCCCAATCACCATCTTTACCTGGAGCTACTTCATTTAAATCGAATCCTACAATTTTCTTCCCTGATTCTACTAATTTGAAAAACAGGTAATTGATTTCTTCTAATTTAAAACCTCCAACTACAGGTGTTCCTGTGTTTGGACAAAGTTCTGGGGATAATCCATCGATATCAAATGAGATATAAACTGAATCGGGTAAATCTGAAACGATTTTGTCAACTTGTTGAGACCAAGTTTCTCCATTGAATTGACCTTCTTTTAAATTCCAGTCAAAATAAGTGGAAACTCTTCCGTTACTATTTTTGATTAAATCTACTTCTGATTGTGCAACATCTCTAATTCCAACTTGAACTAATTTTGTTAAGTTCTTGCAGTTTTTTAAAGCATTGAACATGATACTTGCGTGTGATTGTTCAAATCCTTCGTAGGCATCTCTTAAATCTGCATGTGCGTCAACTTGAAGTATTCCAAATGCAGTTCCTTTCGAATCAATTGCTTCTAAAAGTCCTAGTGGTACACTGTGTTCTCCTCCTAAAACTCCTACAATTTTCCCTTGTTCCATTAAAGAAAGTGCTCTTTCTTTTAAGTTGTTTTTAAGGGCGTTTG